>JBJFET010000047.1:0-2917 GCA_051891035.1 Succinivibrio sp.
GAAATGAGCTTTCCCAAAATCAGCCACAGTAACTATTGCCGTTTTCCTGTTCTGAAAACTTCAACAGCTGTAATTACTGACAGCTGTTTTCTAGAAGAAGCATTATTCTCATTCTCTCGTTTATTCTGATCCTAAGACTACTTTGCTAGACTGCTGTGTGCACTAAGTGCCTGTAGCAACTGCTTTAACAGCTTAAGTCTTGGCATGCTCTCTGTTTCTATCAGATTGTATTTTAATGCATTCTGTCCTGTCATGCGGTATTCATTGTGTTTGCACATAGTTATAAGGGAAATCAGGTATTGAGTATCAACCTTGTGATCATCGCCAAACTCAATGATACCTCCCTTGCCATCACCGTTAATTCTCCTAATTCCAAGAGCGCCTGCAAGTCTCTTTAATGAAGACAGTTCAAAAAGGTTTACAGTGGCGTCCGGCAGGAAACCAAAACGGTCAATAAGCTCAACTTTAAGATCTTCAAACTGATCCGCACTCTGGCAGTTTGAAATTCTCTTGTACAGAGACAGACGGGTATTAACATCGCCTATATAGTCTGTAGGTAGCAGGCAGGGCATATGCAGGTCAATGTCGCACTCGTTGGCGGTAAGCTCTGCTAATGATGGCTCACGACCTTCCTTTAGAGCCTTGATGGCAGCTTCAAGCATCTGTGTATACAGTGTAAAACCTACAGATTCAATCTGACCTGATTGCTCCTCACCTAAAAGCTCTCCTGCGCCTCTGATCTCCATATCATGGGTTGCAAGAACAAAACCTGCGCCTAATTCTTCTAAAGATGAGATAGCATCGAGTCTAAGTTTTGCATCCTTTGAAATCAGTTCTTTTGGAGGGGTAAACAGATATGCATATGCCTGATGATGAGATCTTCCGACACGACCTCTTATCTGGTGAAGCTGCGCAAGTCCTAGCAGATCGGCTCTGTCAATAATAATGGTATTGGCTGTTGGTACATCAAGACCGTTTTCAACAATGGTTGAGCACAGCAGCAGGTTGAAACGCTGATGGTAGAAGTCGCGCATTACCTTCTGCAGTTCTCTTTCATTAAGCTGTCCGTGACCGATTCCGATTTTTGCCTCAGGCACCAGGGCTGACAACTGTTCAGCTCTCTGGCTGATTGTTGAGACGTCATTGTGCAGATAATAAACCTGACCGCCTCTGCGCAGTTCACGCATGATAGCTTCTCTGGTTATAGAATCTGTTTTTTGAGTAACAAATGTTTTTACAGCAAGCCTGTGCTCTGGAGGTGTTGCGATAATGGATAACTCACGCATACCTTCCATTGCCATATTAAGTGTTCTTGGAATAGGAGTTGCAGTAAGAGTCAGCAGATCAACCTGAGCCTTTATCTGCTTGAGTTTCTCTTTCTGCTTGACTCCAAAGCGGTGCTCCTCATCAATAATGATAAGTCCGAGCTTTTTGAATTTAATCTCTTTTGAAAGCAGCTTGTGGGTACCGATAATAATATCCACTGTACCTTTTTCAATCTGTTCTATTACCTCTTTTTGCTGCTTTGCAGTTTTGAAGCGGGAGAGCAGTTCCACATTTATAGCAGTTCCGGCAAATCTCTCTTTAAAGTTCTGATAATGCTGTTCTGCAAGAATTGTGGTTGGAACTAGTATTGCAACCTGTGAACCGGAGGATGAAACTACAAATGCAGCTCTTAGTGCAACCTCTGTTTTACCAAAGCCTACATCACCGCATACAAGTCGATCCATTGGCTGTTTCTTTTCAAGATCGCTGATGGTATTGTTAATAGCCATCATCTGATCAGGTGTTTCCTGATAACCAAATCCCGAGGCAAACTCGTCCAAAGCTTTTTCATCAACCTTAAATGAGGTTCCCTCTGCTGCTCCGCGTCTTGCGTACAGATCAAGAAGTGAAGCTGCAACATCAGTAACCTTCTGAGCGGCTTTTGTCTTCTTTTTAGACCAGGTATCATTTCCAAGTCTTGATAAAGGAGGATTCTCAGATCCAGAGTATCTTGCCACCCTTGACAGTGAGGTGATTGGAATGTTGAGCATATCACCGTTTTGGTATTCTATTGAAAGATACTCCCCCTTAATTCCTCCAATTTCCAGAAGTTTCAATCCACGGTAGCGGCCGATGCCGTGATCTATATGAACCACAATCTGACCTTCCTGAAGGGAAGCGAGGTTCTTGATGATGGTATCTTCAGAGAGCTGTGATTTAGTAGATGACTTTCTTTTCTGTTTGATTACCTTGAACCCTAGAAGCTCACTTTCAGTTAAAAAGACAAGTTTTGCAGACGGAATGACAAGACCCTCATCAAAAGGAGCCAGTGTCATCATCAGGGGACTTTCTGAGTTTAAAAAGTCTTCAAAGGAGGATGCTGCCTTAATCCCATATTTTTTACAGACTATCTCAGGAAGAATTTCTCTTAGAGACTGTCGTCTGCCTTCAGAGAGAGCAGCGATCAGGAGCCTGTAGCCTCTGCCTATATAATCAGAGCAGAACGTTACAAATGCGCCATATGAGTCTTTTTCCCTGTGATTAAAGGAAATCTCAGGAACAGTCTGAAAATCGGTATTGTAAACACCGCGCTTTTCAAGTTCCTCGTCAGTAAAAGGCTTTTTGTACAAAGCGATCTTCTGAAATTTTTTTAAGCTGTTCTCAAGATCCGGCAGGGTCAGAAACACTCTATTTGCAGGAAGAGGTGGATGATCAGCATTACCTGCAAACTCAAGAGCTCTTTTGTGGATTTCAACATCATAGTTCTGAGCTGCATCCTTTATGTTCTCAAGAGTAATGATCCTAAAATTTGGATTGAGATAATCAAACACAGAGGATGTCTTAGCAAAGAACAGAGGCAGGTAGTATTCAATACCAGCCGGAATGGCTCCTCGTGAAACAGCCTGATAGATTGGGTGATTCTTAAGATCAG
>JBJFET010000048.1:0-12956 GCA_051891035.1 Succinivibrio sp.
AATTCATCCCAACCGCCTATAGAGGCGGGGGAATTCTTGCTAGATAAAGTTAAATTACAGTTTATCATTTATGTCGCATCAGCTGTAAAAAATTATTGATGCTTTAATAAAAATCAATATTAGGATATGTTGTCAGATGTTCTTTAAAAAATTCAGTGTGCTCTGCACTGTCTATTTGACTTGCATTATACTCAGTCTGATTATCTGTATTGTTTATTCTTGAGTATTCCTGGTTTTTCCTTTTTCTCTTGTTTCGTGCTCTGTCTATGGTTTCACGATTTCGTAGGCTGCAGAACTGATAATAGCCTATATGATGCTCCTGAGTATCAGGGATCATGAATTTAAGGTCACGGTTGTCATTGTTTCTCATGACTAATGCATCAAATGATGTGATGTTATCCTGATCATTGTAATCTTTGATGTTTTTCTTATTCTCATCAAGGATTTTATTGACCTCTTTGTCTGTAAATTCTCTGATGACTCCGTACACTGACTGAGTGTCCAGACTGTTTGTTTCAAGATTTACACTAAAGCCGTATACAAATCTTAATGCAGAACTGTTTTTCAATGAAACAGCTCTCCAGATACAGGATCTCTTATAAGCTCCCTGAATATAAAAATTAGAGTCGCATAAATCTCTGAATATCATCTCTCTGTCAAATTCATCTTTGTTAAGATGAGCATAATGCTCATCAAAGACAGGATCATTTGTGTAAAGAAGAGCTTGAGATTGTTTCTGCTCCTTTTTATCTGACTCTATCTTACAGTCATAGTTTTTATCATAAAGCCAAGAATCAGGTGATACCTGTTTTCCTCTTTTTACATACTGTCTTATGTATGTGTACCTGTCAAAGTTATGAATAATTGCCTCATAGGCAGGTGATCCCTTTTCAACTATATAGCCATAGTTGGTTCTGTAGAATCCTTCAATGGTGGTATCAATTAGCCCTGCCTGAAGAATTGCCTTTAAATACTGACCTGTTTCATACATTGGGTGATGTGATCTTAATGAACTCTGACAGGCAAAAATATCAGCCATTTTGATAAGTCTGTAAAAGAAGTCTTTTTTGTCAGATGCAATAAAGCTTGAGAGACTTCTTTTATAAAGATCATCATTAAGAAGATAGTTACACAGATCATCTAGAGTGCTGCAAAGCAGCACCAATGCTCTGTCAAGTGCACTATGATGCTCTTTATTACGCTGCTTTTCAAAGCAAAGTCTTATCCCCTTTGCACTGTATCTTTTGCAGAAATTATCAAGGGTACAGGTATAATCATCAGGATTGTACAGATACTTTTTACCAATTGTTGTGATTTTATAATCGGTAAAGATTTTTCCAAGATCATGAACAAATGCAAGAAAGATAATAAACAACTGCTCTTTTGCCTCATCATTTCCTTGATGTATGCCTTTGCCCCTGTAAATCTCAAGTGCCTTTACCGCAGCTAAAAGTGAGTGTCTGAAAAGCCCTCCTTCATCACAGTCATGCAGAAACTTTGATGCAGGACATACGCTGCAGACAGACACAAATCTTTTTTGTAAAGGTATGAACATTCTTTGATATATACTCTCAGGCATTACACAAAGCTCCTTAATCCTTTGAGTAAGCACATGGTTTTCATTTATAAGCTCAATATCGCTCTTATATGGAAGTATGATATCTCCAGTTGAAAGAATAAGTGTATAAGGCTCACTGATGTTATTGTCTGTAGGTTCTGAAAAGATTTGCTCAGGACTGCTTTTTATTCTGTCATAAGGCTTATCCAGCTTATTTCTGTTATTCTTCAATTTAGAGATAATGTAGAATAATAAACTGAATACACCATACTCAGACTTATAAAGAAAGGAAGCTCTGTCCTCTGAGCATGAACAGGTAATATCAGTATAGGAATCGTTTTTAGATGAGAAAAAATTAAAAAAATGCATAAAGTCCCCATAAGTTTACGGGTACTTTATGCCAAGTTTCATCTGGTTTCTTATTATGATTATCAGAAAGTGAAACTATAATACCTATTTTTCAAGCATATGCTTGATAAATATCGGTTTTTTTATATATCTGTTTAAATAGATCGCATAAGGATTGACAATGTTGCTATCGTCATACGGATAGTATGAACCCATGTTCATACCATGCTCTCTTAAAAGACCTGAAAAGCCCATCTCATATTTTATTATGATCTGTCGCTTGCTCTTGAGCTTCCTGACAGAGTCAAAAAAGTCATACATCCATCCTGTCTGAAATGCGTTGCTTTTAAGCACCATAAAATAACTCTGAAGATGGGGATACTTAATCCATTCATACTGATGACGTTTGATCTTTTTGCCAAATCCAAAGGTTGCTGTACATAAAGAGAAGGCATCATATCTTTTAGCTTTATCAAATATCTGTGAGAGTGATTCATCCTGACCTACATAATCTACACTGTCATTGCAGATTACAAGAGATTCGCACTTTTCTAAGATCTGCTGTTTTCTGAGCAGATTGAAGCCTCTCTTGTATGAACCAAAATCATATTCCTCATGGCGTCTCACAATTATGCTGTCGCAATACTGCTTGAGCTTTTCAATCTCGCCAATTAGGATCTTGCTGTCTGCAACATAGACGATGTAATCACAATGCTCTTTTAGAGCCTTAAGATATGAAATTGTGTTGTCTGAAACCACTCCTTTTTGTGTAAATCCGGCAAAGATACAGGCTCTCTTGTGAATAAATTCACTGCACTGCGATAGCTTTTTGATTTCCTTGTAGCTAATGGCTTTTTTAGGGAAAACAGGTAATGGTTTGAATTTGATTTTAAATGAATGTCCAAATAAGGTAATTACCAGATGTTTTTCAAAATAGATTATTGAGTGGCGTTTCTGCTCCTGTGTAAGTTTGAGCACTGGTACCACCTCAAGCTCCTGTGCTTTTGCAAAATCTGATGGCAGTGTTTTTTTAAACTGCATATTGAGTATTCCATCAGTATTATGAAAAAGCCTCTCATTGACAATGTAGGCAATGTTTTTATTCTCTTTGCGCAGTCTCTGGTATAAGGCTCTTATAGCAAAGTGGGATGCAAATTCCTGAGGATATTTTTCCACGGTCTTCTTTGAGATCACCATGGCATACTCAAAATCATTGTCAGATGGTGTCTTGTTATAGACAGTATAAAGATTGTAGTTCTCAATAGGATCTTTTGTATCTGCCAATGTAACGCATTTATTGTCATGCAGACCTAACAGAACCAGTCGTACTGATATTCTGTCATACTCACTCTTATAGCACTGAGCTGCATAACTGTAGAATTTCTCTGAAGGTACAATGCTTGTAGGTACAACAATGACTGTGTCGTTTTTTGCCCCAAGAATAGCTTTTTTTATGCAGGTGTTGAAGCTGCCCTGTAAATTGTCCTCAAGGACAATTACCTCATCAATAATACTGCTGTTATTTAAAGCTGACTCTTTAATAAACTGAGTAATTTTACCATCGCCACAAAGTTCATAAATTACAAGAGAGAACATATTTACCCTTATGCAATACCTAAAGATATATCTGTATGTCTAACATTGGTATAATGATAAAGCATCATTTTACCTGATAGATAATAATATGATAAAAATTCGCACTGCAATTGTTTTTTTTGCCTACATCAATAGAGATAAGAACTGGAAAAAGATCATAAAAGGTCAGTTATCCGATCTGAAACTCTCAGGCGTGCTTGATAATTCCGATCTTTTTATTGAGGTATCGGATAGCAGTGCGCTTGCTGATACTCATGAGTTTTTTGCATCTCTTCCATACAGAATAAAAAATCTGTCTGTTCATAATAAGAACACTTATGAGTACTATGGTCTTCATAAAGTCTGGGAAATCGCAAATACAGACAGATATGACTATATAGCTTATTTCCACACAAAAGGCATGAGCTATAAAAAGAGGTTTACGCTAGGATCTGGCAGAATTGCAAGAGAAATAGTACTAACCTATCTTACCTTTAAGAACAGTGCTCGTACTCTTGAGGTTTTTGACAGGAACGAACAGGTTGTAAGAATTGGTGCTTTTCCCAAAAAAGATGATGACAGCTCTGATGTTAGTGGCTGTTTTATCTGGTTTAACTTTTTCTGGATCAGAGCATCATATGCCAAAACTCTAGAAGAGCCGGTCATAACAGACAATCGTTTTTACTATGAAAACTGGAGTTCCAAAGATATAGGTGAGAGGGGAGATAGCTACAGAAGACTAACCTATTCACTCTATTCAGGTTCACACACAGGCTATACCATACATGAGGCCTCAGATATTCTCAAGAAGCTGAACAGGCTGTATAAGCTTCTTTGGCCTTTTTCTGCCCTGTATGTAAAATACAGGTATTTAAGACAAAGAAAAAACTCATAGCAGGATATGCTCTGTACTAAAAATATGTTAGTTATTCACGCTATAACACGTTTCTTTTTTTTGAATGCAAAAAATTTAGCAAAATTTGTTGTCAAAGAATATAATGCGCCATGTTCCCTTGTTTTTCTCCATGAACCCCAAGCTTGTCAATGGATTGCGAGCATAAACAGTAATTAGCATACAAAAAATTAGCTTTTTTTAAATATCAAATACAAAAATATGAATTTACCCGTAAAGAAATCAGTTCTTGCTCTTAGCTATTTTGTATTGAGCTTATGGATATCATTTCTGTCTTATCTGTTTTTTACATATCCCAAAGCATCAGCTGAAGAAATACTATTTGTATTTAATACACCACTGGGTATTATCACAACAGAGATGTTGAAGAATGTCTCAACAACATTACTCCTTCCTCTTGTGCTTCTATTATCTCTTTACTTAATTTCAAAAAAGAAAAGGACTGTACTTTATTGTGTACTAATGCTATTTTTCTTTGCTTCAGCTTTCTCTTTTCATCATTATCATGTATTTGCCTATTTTTCAAATCAATCAACAGATTCAGATTTCATAAAAGAAAACTATGTGGCATTTAATGATAAAAATATTACTAAACCAGAGATAAAAAGGAATTTAATCCATATTTATCTTGAGTCTGTAGAGTCATCATTTACCGATAGATCGCATGGCGGGGGGGGATGTCTCTTATATACCAGAGCTGACTGAGTTGTCTTTTACTTCTGATGCTGAAAATTTTACAGATAAAAATATTCTCAACGGAGCATCAATGGTTCCAGGAACAACCTGGACTATGGCATCACTTTTCTCGCAGGAAACTGGCGTACCATTAAAGATAAGCAATCTTTACAGCAATTCAATGGATCTTAAAGATATCTTTTTTCCGACATTGAGATCTATTGGAGATTTCTTAAAGGATGAGGGATATAACAATGTTGCTATAATGGGATCTGATAGTATCTTTGCTGCTACTGACATGTATTACGATAATCACGGTAGTTTCGATTTGCTTGATTACCACTATTTCTTAGATGAAGACCTTATCCCTAAAGGATATAAGTTTGGTTGGGGAGTTGAAGACTTTCGTGTTTTTGACCTAGCGCGAACAAAGCTTACTCAGCTGTCTCAATCAGGTAGACCTTTCAACCTTAATATTAGCACTATGGATACTCATTTTGAGGATGGGTTCATATGTAGCCGTTGCCCTGATTTCTATGATGAACAGTATGCAAATGTCCTGAGATGTTCAAGCAAACAGGTTGCCGAATTTATAAGCTGGTGCAAAAAACAGTCATTCTATCAGAATACTACTATTGTTATAACAGGCGACCATCTGACTATGGACAAAGACTTCTGCAATTATATAAGTACTGATTATAAAAGAAAGACTTATGTGACTATTTTAAATTCAGCTGTAAAAATCAGTTCACACAGAATGAGGTATTTTACTAATTTTGATCTGATGCCTACTATTCTTGCTTCTATTGGCTACAAAATCAAAGATGAGCAGATAGGTCTTGGGGTTAATCTTTTCAGCAATAAAAAGACGCTTATTGAACAGTATGGAACAGAAGGACTGTCAGAAGAGCTTTCTAAAAGATCTCGCTTTATAGAAGAGCTTTCCGGAATTAAGGAAGTAACCTACATGAAAGATCATTACGAAGATGTAGATGATTTTCTGGATCACTATTCAGTGTTAAAAGAAGATCATGATCTGGTAGTGCTTATTGAAAAAACAGTCAATTATGAGTTTGATGAAAGTTCAAAAAACAGGATAGTATCTCTTGGTGTTGATAAAAATTCAGATTTCTTTAAAAAAGGGTATGTCGGAAGCATTATCAGTCATGGGAATGATCTGTATTTAAAGTCATCCGATAAAAACCTAGCTTATATTCAGCATATTGCAGGCAAAGAATTTGCTGTTTACAATTTTGCTAAGATATTCGATAAAGAGAAGCAGATAGAACCTGACTATGTGCTTATCTGTTTAGGAAGAGCTTCAACTCATTTTCAGGAGAAAGGTATTATGTTTTATATCTATGATTTAACAGTAAATCAGCTGATTGCATCAATTACTTTTTCTCAGAAATAATAATCTTATTGAATAAACTCTGTCGATACTAAACAGTGCATTTTGCTGTTAGGCTCATGCTCCGAAATTGTATAACGGATAGTTCTATGAATTGGCTGACATTCCAAATGTGTGCCAAATCATAGATTCTAGAGAGTAGGAACTAAGATTGAGCAATTATTATGAAATTGAGCGTCTCTCTCGTGTTGCTCTCTATTGTTCTCGTGCCACAAGATTATTTACGGCCAAAGCCTATATCTCTACTTTCTTATCCAGTATGTATTCTCCAGAATTTCTCTTCTCTTATCGCCAGATAAATTATTATCGCTCAGATCAGTATCATCTCCTCTGATAGTCATGTTATATTCATTTACATTTCCATCTTTATCCATACCATCAACAATGATGACTTCATCAGCTGGTGAGTGAGACTGGTAGTAAATGGCTTTACCCAATGTCCTGCTGTCAACTAGCGCTGGAAGATAGTTAAAATCATAATACGATGTCTTTTCAAGATTCAGATACTCAAGCAGAGCTCCTGCCTGTGCGTGAGAATAAGGATACTTAATCTTTGCACAAAGATTTTTGTCAATTATGATAAGAGGAACTCTGGCAATACCCGAGCTTCCAAATCTGGTGTTTTCATATTCAGAATAAGGGATCATGGCTCTGTGATCACCTGAGATAACCAGCATTCCGTTATCAAAGAAGCCCATAGCCTCAAGTTTTTGATAAAGCTCATAGATAGCCTTGTCAACATATCTTATGGTTTTATGGTAATCAAATTCATGGGTAACAGGGACAACAAAAGGTCCGTGAGAGGTTGTGGTCATCACAAAGGTAAAGAAACTGCCTTTCTCCATCCATGAAGGAACATACCTTGCAAGGTTATCAAACATTATTCCGTCAGGAACAGAATTGAACAGAAGTCTTTCACTGTTATTGTAATACTCGTCAGTACCGCTGTAGAAATTATCAAAACCAGCTTTTTCCCATATGATGTCAAGAAAACCAATGTTTTGAGCACTGAAGAAAACATTTGTTGTGTACCCTGATTTTTTAAAGTTCTTTATCAGCGTATTGCTGTAATAGCGATCATCTGTATATGATCTGCCTGACTCAAGATAAGGGATACCTGTCAGAAATGCAAAATTACCTGTATCAGTGTTGTATCCGTTGGTAAAGTAGTTCTCAAATACCAGTGCATCCTTTGCAAGTCTGTCAAGGTAAGGTGTATTGTCAAATTCACCTCCTAAATATCGACTCTCATTTGCACTTAGTGATTCAACCATCAGAAATATGATGTTCTTTTTCTGTCCAAGCCCGTCAACAGAAACTGTTTTTACATCATCCTTTTTATAATCATAACTGTCTGAATAGGACTTTTTGATATTTATTGAAGCTGCACTTGAGTTAAAGATAGACGCAAAGCTGCCATCTTTTAAGGTTCTTGCTGCCTCTGGCATAAAGAACATGACTGTGCATACAAGATAAAGGCTCAGATATTCAATCAGTGTTTTTTTACAAAGACATCTTTTGCTTATCATGATTATAACAGCTGATATCATTATGAATGCACATAATGTGGCTAATAACGATTTATGTGAAATAAAGTCTGTTATAAGTCCAAATGACTTGGCTGCATCTTTTGTAAAGGTAAAGATATCGTTTATCACAAGATGTGTTGCAAACTGAGAGTATGTAAAGATATCTGCTGTTATTAGTGCACACAATAGCACCACTGCGACAAAGCAGGAAAAGAAAAGCAGTCTTAGTACTATATTTTTTACTGCCTCTATTTTATTTCCTGATTTAAAAGCATTCTTAGTTCTGGTTATTTGACAATGGATTAGTGCACCACTCAACACAAAGAGTAACATAGTTGATAGTACTATGCTCTGTGAGTAGAAGATCTTATAAAAGGCTTTGAGATCACCATTAAAACTGTTTTCAAACAGTGCTTTTGCATCGTCAAAAAGTACAAGTGTATAGGCAAGGATAAAGGCTACTCCCAGACTGATTGTCTGAATAGCAATAGATGATCTGTACTTAAAAAACAGACAGATCATCATAAGCACAAGAGGGATCTTGACAGTTCCAGCGTGCTCTTTCATATAATTGTCAATTCTGTACACAATTGATAGTAACAGAGGATCATCGTTCAGCCTGTACTCTGCATTAGCTCTCTCTAAAACTTCTTTATTGATTGTGAAAGTCATGCTTCCAAGTAAGAAAGGAGAATCAGAAGGAGAGGTAAATTCAAGATGATTATCCTTAATTGAGTATTTATCTTTTGGCATCAGTACGCTGATATTATCGTCATTAAGATCAATACTTCTGTCTGAGAGTTTTAGATCACTTATCTGAATGCTACCCTTTGGTGATTTAAACTCAATATCAAGTGAGCTGATTTTCGTTGGTAATGGTAGACTGAGCCTGGTGTTTGTAAGAGTATTACCAGATACAAATTCAAAGTTTTTTGAAAACTGCTTTTTCCTCTGTCCATTGCTGTCTGTAAAACTTATAACTGTAGGAACCGTTCTGAAGGCATCAGAGCTAGAGCTGAAACTTATATCAAGAAAATATCGTGGTGTATATGACTGCTGATAGTAATCAGGTATTAAAACAAATTTTGAAAGCAGTGAAACAGAAAAGATGAGAGCTAACACAGTTATAAGCGTTTTTGAGATAAAAAAACTGTTTACACCTTTTATGATTTTGCAAAAAATGTTATCAATAGTAAGTAATTTATTAAAATGTAGCATATTAATATAAAAATCAATGCTTAATACAAATTAGTTTTAGCATTAACTGTTTCTCAAACAGTCTCATTGCAATCAGTCAATTTTAATATATTTATTATTCAATCTCACCTTATTTTTATTGCTCTAACATAGTACAATCTATAAAAAAATTATATAAGAGTAATACAAGCGAAAAAGAACAAAATGACAGATAAATCTTCAGATAAGAATTTACAGAAAAAACAACGATATGATATTGACGGACTCAAGGCTTTAGCAATTATAGCTGTCGTACTCTACCATCTGTCCGATCTGTTAAAGGCATCCCATATAACTGATGTTTCCTGGTTTGACGGCGGCTTTTTGGGGGTTGATATCTTTCTTGTAATATCAGGTTTTCTTATCACAGGAACAATTGTTGGAAAACTTGAGAAGGGAGAATTTTCTTTAAAGGATTTTTATCTAAGACGACTGTTCAGGATCCTGCCTCCTCTGCTTTTCATGGTGATTGCTACTCTTGTTCTTGGATATTTTCTGCTCTTTCCTGATGTCTTTCTGGAACTCGTTATTGAGGCCGCCAATGCACTTATTTTTATCGGCAATTTCAGATTTGCAAACTCAGGTGGCTACTTTTCATTAGATTCATCTGACAAGCTGCTACTGCACACTTGGTATCTGTCACTGACAATTCAGTTCTATCTGATATGCCCTCTTGTGCTCATGGGAATAAAGAAAATTGCAGCTAAGAGATTTCAATCTGGAGTTCTCGTTCTTTTTTTCATTACTCTTGCAGCTGCATTTTTCTGCTGTAGAGATGCTAAAGCCTATCTTCTGACTCAGTGCAGGATCTGGGAACTTTTTTTAGGTTCAGTAATCTTCTGCTATAAAGATCTTTTAAAAGGTAAACTGCTCTCTAACCGAGCTGCACTCATAAAGACAGTAGAGCTTGCAGGTATTGCAGGATGTATTATCTCTGTTTTGTTTGTAAGACTTGATAACGGAGTATATACAGTCTTCACTTCGATTCCTACTGTGATATCTGCCACACTGGTACTCATATGTGCCAATCCTCAGAGCTATCTTCGATTCAGAGGGATCGGTATTATTGGAAAAACTTCATACTCACTGTATCTGTGGCACTGGCCTGTCTTTATCTATTCACTGCGATGCGGCTTTTTTGAAACCTATTTTAAATCAGCCATCGTATTTGTAATAACAGTAGCTATTACCTATCTGTCATACACATTTGCTGAAAAAAGGGCTTTCAGGCTACGAACAATTGTCATTCTCTACATTATCTGTGCAACTGCATATGGTTACTTTAAAAAGAATGAAGGTGAAAATTATCTGTCTGACTTTGAGGTAAAACAGTTAAAGGATGTTGTTCTTGATAAGGATTATGTTCCTTCGGTTGTCATGACTGAAAATGACAAGTTTATTATTCAGTATGGCTATCAGAAAGAAAAACCTCATATTTTTCTGGTCGGAGACTCTAATGCCGGGCACTATAACTATTATCTGATGAATATCAATAAGGTGCCTGTGTACTATCTGGCAGTACCTGCTGCTATGGCTTACGGTAAAGAGTTTACTTCCATGACCAAACCTTTCTTTATAACTCATCAGGATAGAGTGGATTTTTATGCTCTATATAAAAAAGGTCTTGAATTGCTTTCACCAGGAGATAAGGTAATTTTAGCCGGTCGCTGGGATATTCAGTATGATCTTTACTGTGCACAGATGAATGTTTCAAGATCAGAACAAGTCTTTCACGACTATATTGATCTTGTAATACACGATCTTAAAGAACAGATTGCTCTTCATCCAAAACTTAAATTCTATATTGTTGGTCTTGCCATGGTAACCGATAAGGTACATTTGAACTGGTCTTCATTAAATCTTGAGAATTCAGTCTTATCAAGATTTGTCAATGTAAAGCAGTACCATGTAAGTAAGGACTTCTATGAGGAGAACAATAACTACGTAAACAGCAAACTTATCAAGTTTGCTGATGAATTTGACAATGTCACCTTTATTGACAGAAACAAACCTGTTGATAAAGGCAATGGCCTTTATTCGGTTTTTGAAAACGGTTCTCCAATGTTTCTTGATGGAACCCACTACACTAAGTCTGGTGGCTGTGTAATTGGCAAGTACATTATGGATTTTGTTGTAAATGACAAAGATTAGTCTGTGTGTGGATGATATTGTCTCAGAATGACAATTTTAATTAAAAGCTATTGATGACAATATTGTCCAAGATATATGCTGATAAGAGAAGTTCGCTTATGGGCTTGGACTTGTAGGAATCAACTATTCAGAAGATATCAAGACTCAAGATTGAATATAATCATGTCAATTACTTGACAAGCACTTCATAACAGTTTTTTGCAGTATCAACAGCAATATTTGTTTCAACATTCTGAGCAACTTTGTTTATAAACATCTTGTGGATCCTCTTGTTTTTTATTTTTCTATTGATGCTATATATAGCAGGTTTTCTGTTACCTAGTATTTCAAGCAGTGTGTCCACACCATTAGGGCAGCCTCATTTACAGTCTGTCTTTTCATTACAGATTGGGTAAGATGTTCTGGAATTTCAATATCTATTATTTCATAAAAGTGATCCTTCTATTACCTTCATGATGTTTTTGCAAGCAGACTTGCTTTAAGTGTTAACAAATCCATTAAATGAGCTGAATATAGAAATCAGATGCTTTGGCTTTGATAAAGCAGACAGAACATCCTAAGTTGAATATAGCCACAATTAAGCTAAAATAATGGTGTAGATAAAATTTCAGGACTGAAAAAATGAGCGTAAAGGCATTTAAATCATTACCAAAAGGAACAGAGGCATTTGCCTCACTAAGAGAGGATGGCTGCTACTATGTAGACAAGACTCCTTATCTAAAAAGTGTCTTTACCGATACAGCAGCAGTACAGCTTTTTACAAGACCAAGACGCTTTGGAAAAACCCTGCTGATGAATATGTTTGCTGCTTATTTAGGTATTGCAGAAGATGGAAGTGACAACAGAGAATACAAAGAAAAGCTCTTTGATGGTCTTGAGATTCTAAAAGATAAAGAATTTACAGAAAAATACATGGGACAGTTCCCTGTTATTTTCATTTCTCTAAAGGATGTCTTTGGTGATTCATTTACCGATGCATACAAAAAACTTGCTGAACAGGTTTTTCTTTTAGCTCAGGGCTATAGACTGCTGCTAGACAGCGACAGGATAACAGACGAATACAAGAAGATATTAAGACAGCTTAATGATTTACAGTACCTGAAAGATATAAACAACAGAACAACTGTAGAGAGTGCTCTTTATATACTATCAAACTGTCTTTACAGACATTATGGCAAGAAAGTCATACTTCTTATAGATGAGTATGATGTACCACTTGCAAAAGCATCAGAGAAAGGTTACCACTCACAGATGGTAACTCTTATAAGTCAGTTCTTTGATGTCATGAAGATGACACCTAACAACAAGAACACAGAATACCCTATAGAAAAGATAGTGCTTACAGGCTGTCTCAAGGTAGCTAAAAACAGCATCTTTACAGGCGTAAACAACCTGAGTGTAAACACTGTAATCTCAGAAGATCCTGATTTTGATTCCATCATAGGCTTTACCAAAGATGAAACTCTAAGGTTTTTACAGGACTATGAGCTTTTAGAGTATGCCGACATGGTAAAGAATAACTATGACGGGTACAGATTCAATAAAAAAGAGATGTTCTGT
>JBJFET010000049.1:0-12900 GCA_051891035.1 Succinivibrio sp.
GTTGCATGATTGTCAGCCTTTACAGCAGTGTTGATAACCTGCAGAAGATTAGGATCAATCTCATCTACGTTTTTTCTTAGGATATAGTCCTTGTTCTGATGTAAAACCAGAAGACCTGAATTATTGATGCAGTAAAAGTAACCGGTATTGCCAAGTCTCTGCTCCTTGAGCATATCCAGAAGATTGTTCACTTTGGCAGCAGTACCTGTAATACCTATGAGTTTCTCATTTTCATTGAACATCTTGTAGTTGATGAAAAGCGCGAGGTTGCCGGATACTCTGTCATAGTCCATGTTGACATCATACCTGTCCTTGCACTCAAGAGTGTACTTAAGCCAGGAATCACGCCCGTCAATTTCAAGCGGTCCCCTTGATTCTCCCTTGTAGTAGTAAAGATTAGATACAAATGAGGCCAAAAAGGTACTGAAAAGATCATATTCCTTAATCAGATTGACTCTGTCATTAAGGAAATTATGATAGCCTTCCTTGTCCTCGTTGTTCTTCATCCAGTCAAGAGTGTAGGCTGAATTTGCCATCATCTTAGAGATGTTTACATAAGGTTCGATTGATGATCTTATGTTATTTGCAATCAGCGCTGTCTTTGAAGGTAGCTGCTCACTGACAATCTCCTTTTGGATAATTGAGGATGAGCTTTTGTAAAATACAAAGGAGAGCACCAATAATGATACGAGAACAAAGGTTATGATGATAAGACCAAGTCTTGCTACAAGTGAATTGTTTTTTATTATTCTAACTGATGCCATGATAACTGCCGCTTCATGAAAAAAGATTTGCTGACACAATCCTGCCGGAAATAAAACTTACTGCTTTACTCAGAATATACAGAATATGCCGTCTAAAAAATGGCTGATATGTCAAATTTTGCTATAAAGACTAGAATAGATAAACTGTTTTTTCCTCTAACTCATAATAGTTATTAGAATAAAGTTTGCTTACTCTTTCAGATTTAGGGATAGAGGGAAAAATGTTATTTGAGAAAAACAAAAGCCTGCAGTTTGCAGGCTATTTGTCAGATAAGCGGTAATTAGAATCTTACCTGTCTGCGTTTTTTGTTAGGTCTTGGAATATAAACGCAGATAATACCGATAATGGCACCGCAGAATGCGATTACTGCGCCCTGAAGCCACCATCTCATCTGCATATCAAGCTCCTTGGTCTCAAGCTTGTCAGCATAATCTCTTCGTGTGGCATCAAGATCTTCAATCTGTTCGTTCTGCTTGCTTAAAACTTCTTTTAATCTGGCGTTCTCAGCCTCAAGTTTTTCAAGTTTGTTTTTTGCAGCATGGAAATCTTTTGCGACAATTGAGTCGTAGTTTTCAAGATCATTTTTAAGTTTTGCCACTTCACCTTCTAACAGAGCAACCTTAGCCTTACCACAAGGTTCTGTCTGAAGATCTCGTGTCTGCATCCACAGCTGTCTGTTGCCGTCATCAACAAGAACAAACTTTTTGTCCTCAGACATCTTTACAAACTTGAATGTGTCACCAACATGAGTTGCAGCACTGATGCGGCAGTTTGAGCTTGGGCAGGTTCTAAGCCATACATTGGCGGCTTCTGAAACGTAAATTTCGTCTCCTACCTGTACATCTTCAATTGAAGATGGTCTTTCGATTTTGATTGGTTCGCTGGTATTTGCATCTGCATTCTCAGAGCCGTTCTGTTCAGTTGCAAATGCACATGCTGAAGAAAAAGCCAGTGAAATAGCACAGATTCTTAATAAAGTTCTCACGATGATTCCTTAGTTACTAACTGTATTGAACAATTTTAGCACACAAATTTTGACAGACAAAAAACTCTTGCAGAAATTGTGCTCTGTGCGTTGTGTAAGACCTGCAAAAGACTAATATCAAGACTGTATGTTAAATGAGCTGACTGCATCAGATATGAGTCTGTAGTACCTAACCACAAAAAAGATGTGACGTCACTGATTTTTTGCAAGGGCATGCTTTAGCTGTCTGAATGTCAGAAAGTTGCTGCTTATTATAAAAATATAGCGTTATTGTGTGAGAATTCTCTACAACAAAAGGCTTAAAATCTCTTATGATATCTCTTGATAAATCGGAGAAAAGATTATGCAGAATAAAGAGATTGAGCTTAAATTTGGAATTGATGGCAATGGTGAGGGTATTTATGAGTCTTTTTCTAAAATTGGCTCTGTAAGTGAAGTTAAAGAAGATCACCTCGATAACGTTTATTTTGATACAGAACAAAAAGATCTGTTTGCCATCAGAGCTGGTCTTAGGATCAGAAGAGCTGATGCCTTCTGCGAACAGACCCTAAAGATAAAGGGGGAGAATCTTGGAGGACTGCACAAGCGTCAGGAGTATAATCTGCCTCTTGACAGGGATTCAGCTCTCCCTAATCTTGAAAAGTTCCCAAAGGAAGTATTCCCTGAGTCATTTGACATTGCAGATATACAGCACAGACTCAAAAGCGTATGCCGAATCAGCTTTACACGCAGGAGCTTTAATCTGTCAATGCTCGACAGTGTCTTTGAGGTTGCCTATGACAATGGATACATTGAAACTCTAAACGGCAGTCGTCATCCGCTTTGTGAACTTGAGATTGAGCTTGTCGAATCAACTGTAAAAAACGAGGATCTCCTGAACCTCTTTTCAATTCTGTGTACAGAACTTGCAAGAAATGATCTGCCTCTGCTGCTTGAGCCTTTTTCAAAAATGCACAGAGCCACGCTGCTTGAAGAGCCTGACAGATTTACGGTAAGTCTTGGAAATATCAGCTGCAAGGACAGGCTTCCTGAGTATATTACCAGTCTTACAGGAATATACGAGAATCTCTATGGTCTTTTCCTTGTAAGGAAGGAGCCTCTTATCTTTATTCAGGCTAATACTGTGCTTGAAACACTGCTGCATACCTTAAAGATCCTAAAGAGAAGGAACATTCCTGCCTTTATCAGAGGCCGCAAGGAGCCTGTGATGTACAAGCAGGATCTTCAGATCATCTACAGACTTGTCAAAGGTTTTTACAAGGCATGCTTAAAGGAGCAGAAAAAGCTGCTGATTTGTTCACTGAATCAGAAGACAGAACTTGCTGACAGAATCATGCAGCAGATTAGGCAGGAAGAAAAGAACTACCGAATGTTTTTGATTCCGCTTAAGCTGCGTCAGTTAGCATCAATGTTATAAGATTTCTGTTTAAAAGGCTCCCTGATATGACCTATGACATTATTCCAAAGAGAACGGATTTTGACAGTTTGCCTGAGATCCTCAAAAATGAGGGACTAAGACAGTTTGAAAGATTAAAAGCACATCTTAGTGAAGAGCAGTTTTCTGTATTTGAGCAAAGATCTGATTTTCTGTATGTGATCTCTCTGTCTGATTTTGTGGCCGGAACCATTTTCAGCTACCCAAAAGAGTGTTGTGAGCTACTTAAACTAGGAGCTCTTGATAGCAGCAATTCCATTGACAGGATAAGAGAAAACCTAGATGAGTACATAACAGAGAAACTGTCAGAGTTTGAGCTGAAAAAGAGACTTAGAATTATAAGACGTATCAAGTGTATGGTTATAGCCTGGCGTGATCTTACAGGAGTGTCAGATATTGATGAGACCTTCCATTCACTGAGCAGTCTTGCTGAGCACATAGTTTTGAAAACTCTGTCTGTATGCAGAGCACAGGTTAGTGCTGCCTATGGTGACGCTCTGTGTGAGGATGGCAGTCCCATGCCACTTCTTACACTTGGAATGGGAAAGCTCGGCGGCGGGGAGCTTAACTTTTCATCTGACATAGATCTTATCTTTGCCTATCCCTACGAGGGAGAGACACAAGGCAGAAGTCTGTCGCTTACCCACAGAGAGTTTTTCTCAAGAATTGTCCAGCGAACTGCCAATTTACTGTCAGATAAGACAGTAGATACCTTCTGCTACAGAATTGATCTTAGGTTACGTCCATTTGGAGATGCAGGTGCTATCGTCAATTCCTTTGATGCTCTTCAGATCTATTATGAGACACAGGGCAGAACATGGGAGCGCTATGCTCTGGTCAAGGCAAGACTGTTAGGAGACCGATCAGTCTTTGGTGATTTTGGAGATGAGCTTATATCCCTGCTAAGGCCATTTGTCTACAGAAGATATCTAGACTATGGTGCAGTACAGTCACTTCGTAAACTGAAGCATCTTATTGAGTCTGAAGTACGACGCCGATCATTAAAGAACAATTTCAAGCTTGGTGAAGGCGGTATTAGAGAGATTGAATTTATCGCTCAGGTATTTGAGCTCATGCGAGGCGGAAGATATGTCGAGCTTAGAGAAAGATCTCTTAGAAAGACATTAAGACACATACAGGAGCTTGAGCTTCTGCCTGCAGCTATATGTGAAATCCTCGATAAGAACTATGTCTTTTTGAGGCGACTTGAAAACGTGATACAGGAGTTTTCTGATAAACAGACACAGACTCTTCCTGAAAATGAAAAAGATACCATGAGAATGCTCGTGGCCATGAACTACAGCTCATTAGATGAGTTTATGCATGATCTTAATGAGGTTATGAGCTCTGTTCACAATGAGTTCCGTCAGGTTGTGGCAGATGAGCGCGAGGATAGTGTAAAGATTGAGAATTTTGATCTGTGGGAGGCTGACTTTAGCGAAGAGGAGCTTGCCACAGAACTTGAGAAGTATCTGACAAACAGGGAGCAGAGTGGAGAGCTTAGCAGGAATATCATCAATCTCAAGCACTCACTGTCAAGAATGCCTGTAGGTCCTGTAGGACGCGAGACTCTGCTAGAGCTTATGCCCAAGGTAATCCTGCTTGTATCAAAAGAGGAGCAGGCAGCAACACTGTTTAAGAGAATTGCAGGACTCATTGAGCAGGTGGCATTAAGAACCCCTTACATGCAGCTTTTAAGAGACAACAATCTGGTACTTGAGAGATTTATTATTCTCCTCAAGGAGAATCATTATGCAAGTGAGCTTATTACCTCACATCCTATTCTGCTAGATGAGCTCTTTATTCCTCAGTACTTTGATGCACCTCCTAGTGAAGATGACTTCTTTGCCATGCTACAGGAAAGACTTCTGAGAATTCCAAGAGACGATCTTGAGGCTGTGATGGAGGAGCTTCGCCTTTTCAAAAAGATCATGATCTTCAGAGTAGCACTGTCTGACAAGGCAGGAAAACTCCCGCTTATGAAGATTTCAGATGCTCTTACATGGCTTGCACAGGCCATTGTAAGGGAGCTTATCATTCTATCCTGGGAGCAGTGCGCTCAGAAATATGGTGTGCCTCCAGGTCGCAGTGTTTCAGATCCAGGTCTTGCCGTCATAGGTTATGGCAAGCTTGGAGGTATAGAACTTGGCTACAAGTCTGACCTTGATATGGTGTTTATAAGACAGGTCAGTGACGAGAAGACTGATGGCGAAAATCCTGTAAGTGTTGATATGTTCTATCAGAGACTGGTGCAAAGACTGCTTCACCTGTCTACGACTAAGACCATTGGTGGAGTTCTCTATGATCTTGATATGAGGTTAAGACCAGATGGAGATACCGGGTTATTAATTTCAGATATTGAATCTTTTGAAACATATCAGGAGGAAAGAGCCTGGACATGGGAGCATCAGGCTCTTGTCAGAGCGCGTCCTGTAGCAGGATCTGCGGATATTATCAGTAGGTTCAGTTCTATAAGGGACAGGATTTTAAGAAAGACGCTTGATACAGATACTCTCAGGAAAGATGTGGTTATGATGCGTCAGAAGATGAGAGCTCATCTTGACCGCTCATCTGACACTCTCTACGACATTAAGCAGGGGCGTGGTGGCATGATAGATGTTGAGTTTATCTCTCAGTATCTTCTATTGAACAACGCCCATAACTATCCTTCAATGAAACTGTGGACAGACAACGTAAGAATTCTTGAAGAATGTAGCGCTCTTGGAATTGTAGATGAGAAAACCTCATCTGATCTGATTAAGGCCTACATTGATATCAGAAAGATCTATCATGAGCTCTCACTTGCCGATCTGCCTCGTCTTGTGAAAATTGAGCACCGGCTTCCAATGACCTTTGAGGTTGAAAAAATCTGGGACCGACTGTTTGAAGGAGTACAGGATGATTAGACAGCATATCTATCAGTAGCCCTAAAGAGAAACGATAATAATGGATAAGATCAAGTTAGTAGATGATTATTATCATCAGCACCGAGACTGGTTCTGTGAGAACCTGAAAGTTAGGATCCACAGAGCAGTCAGCTGGCTTAGAAAGTCAGGAACTCTATCAGATGATCCTGATCTTATGCTTGTTACCTTATGGATTGCGTTTAATTCTCTGTATGGAAATATAGAGGACAAGACCGGCGGAGTGGGCGAGAAAGGTGGTATCAGCAATTTTCTGTATACCATAAGCAATCTTGATGAGAAAAGAGAAATATATTCCATTATCTGGAATGTGTACTCAGGTCCTGTTCGCAATCTGCTTGAGAATGAGTATACCTATGCTCCTTTTTGGAATTTCTTCAATGGTGATGAGAGCTACAGTGACTGGAAGGAAAGACTCTCTGCTAGCATTTCCAAATCACATGCTGCACTGGCAAATGATGACATCCACACCATGCTCAGCGTCATTCTTGACAGAATATATACTCTTAGAAATCAGCTCATTCATGGAGGTTCAACCTATGGCAGCGGAGTGAACCGTCATCAGCTAAAGGAAGCCTGTCAGATCATGTCTGAGATTGTTCCTGCCATAACAATGATTATGATGGAACACTTTGACGATTTTGATTTTGGAACACCGTATTACCAGTATATTAAGGATGATGTCAACAAACACTATCTTAAAAAAAAGAATGACTGAGGTGTTCTGAAAACACTCTCTGAAGAAGGAGTGAACAGACAGCCAAGCCTGTCTTCACAGGCTTGGCAGTTAAAACTATTTATCAGAAAGACCTGGATATCTGTTTTCCTCAGGATTAGGTGCGGTCTTGAATCTGCGGTGAAGCCACAGATACTGTTCAGGGGCCATCAGGACCATCTTTTCGATTTCCCTGTTTACTCTGGCAGCATCTGCTGTTGCATCTTCAGAAGGGAAATTCTCAAGAGGCTTTTTCACATACAGGTGGTAGTACCCGCCCTCACGGATTGTCCATGCCGGCTGTACCACAGTGTTCTTTACTCTTGCAAGATTATGGGTACCAACTACTGTTGCAGCTTCCTTTACAGCAAAGAACGGAACAAAGACAGAAACACGTCTGCCATAATCCTGATCTGGAGCATACCAGATTGGCATATTCTTCATGAGCGCCTTGAGCATGCTTCTAGGATCGTTTCTGTCAACAAGAGCAAGATTCTTTCTTAATCTTCCGTGAACCTGAACCCACTCCCATACAGGATGATCAGATGGGCGGTATACACCGATGCCAGGAGTGATCAGAGTGGCGTAAATTCTTGCCATAAGCTCTAATGTAACAAAGTGGCAAGAGAGTACCAGAATTGGTTTATTCTCCTTTGACAGGGCAATGGCATCTTTAAGATCATTCTCATCAATTCTGATGTGACGCTTTAATCTCCAGTCAGGCCAGAACCATGCAATGCCGGTTTCAAAAATCGCCATGCCGGAGTTTCTCTGAACATCCTTTGACAGGCGGTATCTTTCCTGTTCACTGAGATTTGGAAAAGCTAGTTCCAGATTTCTTTTGAGAACATATTTACGGGCAGGAATAATTGATCCCATAAGTCTGCCAATCTTTTTGCCAAGATACATCTGCAGTCTGTATGGCAGAAAGGTTACCAGCAGGAACAGAGCAAAGATAGCAAGCCAAGCACCCCAAAAGTGAGGAAGCAACATTTTTTTTACGATGGTGGCTTTTGTTACAAATCCGTTTCCCCAGCCACGTTTTACAGTTGAAAAGCGCTTGTTCTCAGCGCTTTCCTTTCTTCGTTCTTTCTCTGATATATGTAATGAGTATTTAGCCATGAAATCTCTTATTACTTTGAATTAACAGTATGATAATTGTATACGAAATAGAATTTTTGTGTACTATCTGCAGTAAAACTTTGTTTGTCAAATAGATGCTGTCCTTTAATTATTATCACAAGAGTGAATAATAATTGCAGCTCATAAAGAGTATCAAGACAGTACTACTGATTTGTAGGTGCTTATAGACTTTGGTTTCAGACTAACTTTTTGACAGATTTTCTGACAACTAGTTCAGTCTGGAAGTTCTCTGCCATTGCCTCAGTGTTTCCTGCGTACCTTTTAATTGAGAGTTCAAGAGCCATCTGTCCCATTTTCTCAATAGGGTTTTTAACGGTGGTCAGAGCAGGTGACAGGCAGGATGAGAGGAAGAGATCATCAAAACCGGTAAATGATACCTCTTCAGGAACACTGATACCTCTGTTCTCAAATATGGACATGGCTGAGGCTGCTATGGTATCAGAGTAGCAGGCTATAGCAGTAAACCTGTCTGTACCGATTTCAAGCAGCTTTGCAGCCGCTGCCGCACCGCCTTCAAGTGAAGGTGGTACATTGAGGATTAAAGACTCATCAATGCTGATGCCATGATCATTGAGCGCTCTCTTGTAGCCGCTAAGTCGCTGATGGGCATCCATAATATCAAATGATGAATTGATATAGGCGATTTTACGATGTCCCTGTGAAATCAGATAGGTGATCTCATCGTACATACCTTTCTCATTGTCAATATAAACGCACCTGTCCTCATACCCCTTTAAGATCCTGTTTACCAGGATGATATAGGGGAACTTGTTCATGTAATTGACAAGGTTCTCATCATCAATGGCCAAAGCATGGACGATAAGTCCGGAACACTGATGTGAGATAAGTGAATCTATGGCTTTTTTCTCCCTGTTTGCATCATAAAAACCCTGAGTGATGAGTAGACTTTTTCCCATGGCTGTTGCAGCCACGTCACAGGCCTTAATCATTGAAGCAAAGTAGGCATCTGATATATCTGAAACTAAAATACCGATAGTCTGACTATCCTTTTTTGCAAGGGTTCTTGCGTTGGCATTCAGATAAAAGCCAAGTTCCATCTGAGCTTTAATGACAGCATCCCTTGCCTCGTCGCTGACTTTAGCAGTTCCGTTTAACACTCTTGAGACTGTAGCAACGGAAACACCAGCTTTTTTTGCTACATCGCGAATAGTTACAGACATATCTTGTGGAGATTACAATAAATTACACTATACAATATACATAAAAACTAACTTTTAGTTTATTAAGGTGATTTTATCAGAAAAATAATAAAAATTAGAAAATGTGAATTAAATCAAAATAATTTACTTGCTAAAGAATTTGAAAATATTATAATTCATGTAAACGGTTACATGGGCATAACAAAGCTTTTTTGAGAGGTTTTAAAATGACAACAGTATTAGTAACAGGCGGTGCAGGTTATATCGGTTCTCATACAGTGATTGAACTGTGCAAGGCTGGTTTTGA
The DNA here is from genome assembly GCA_051891035.1 of Succinivibrio sp. Taxonomy (GTDB): domain Bacteria; phylum Pseudomonadota; class Gammaproteobacteria; order Enterobacterales; family Succinivibrionaceae; genus Succinivibrio. Next base: position 9,435 of record JBJFET010000049.1, read on the forward strand.
GCCGGTAATTTATGACAACTTCTATAACTCAAAGCCTGCTGTGCTTGCAAGGATCAACAAGATTGTAGGCAGAGCAGTTCCTTTTGTTTCAGGTGACATCCGTTCACGTGAGCAGCTAGAGCAGGTATTTACAAACTACAAGATTGATGCTGTTATCAACTTTGCAGGACTCAAGGCTGTAGGTGAGTCTGTTAAAAAGCCTCTTGAGTACTATGACAACAATGTAAACGGCGCAAGAATGCTTTTATCAGTAATGAAGCAGTTTGGCTGCAAGAATTTCATCTTCTCATCCTCAGCAACTGTTTATGGTGAGCCAGATTCTGTTCCTTTAACCGAAAATTCTCCTGTAAAGAGAGCAAACTGCCCATACGGTCAGACAAAGGTTGACATTGAGTATATGTGCGAGGAACTTCAGAAGGCTGATCCTGAGTTCTCAATGGTCCTTCTGCGTTACTTCAACCCTGTAGGTGCTCATGAATCAGGATTGATTGGTGAAGATCCTTGCGGTATACCAAATAACCTCATGCCTTACCTCGCTCAGGTTGCCGTTGGCAGATTAAAGGAGCTGAGTATCTTTGGCAATGACTATCCAACTCCAGATGGCACATGTATTCGAGACTATATCCACGTTGTTGATCTGGCAAAGGGTCATGTTGCAGCTTTAAATCACTGCACAAACGTTCCTGGCACTCATATCTACAACCTTGGTACCGGTACCGGTTATTCAGTGCTTGATATGGTAAATGCCTTCTCAAAGGCAATCGGACGTCAGCTTCCATACAAGTTTGCACCTCGTCGTGAGGGTGATGTTATCGCTTGTTATGCCGATCCTGCAAAGGCCAGAAAAGAGTTGGGATGGGTTGCAGAAAAGACTCTTGATGATATGACTGCTGATTCATACAACTGGCAGAAGAACAATCCAAACGGATACGAAGATTAACATAATATTTACCTGGGAAGAAAAGACTATGGCTTCATTTAACATTACAGATCATCCTCACAGAAGGTTCAATGCACTGACAGGCGAGTGGATCCTTGTATCTCCTCACAGAGCAAAAAGACCATGGAACGGACAGGTTGAAAAGCTTCCTGTTGAGGCAAAACCAACCTATGATCCACAGTGCTATCTGTGTCCTGGCAATACCCGTGTGAACGGTGACAAGAATCCAGAATACAAGAGCAATTTCGTATTCACAAACGACTTTGCTGCACTGACTCCTGATACACCGCTAGATGGACCTGAAAATGACGATCTGTTCAAACTCGAACCTGCTCGCGGAACTGCAAGAGTAATCTGCTTTAGTGCTGATCACTCAAAGACACTTCCAGTGATGGAGCCAGAAGAGATCCGTTCAGTGGTTGATCTCTGGGCAGAGCAGTTTACAGAACTGTCACAGACATACAAGTATGTTCAGCTCTTTGAAAACAAGGGCGCTATCATGGGGTGCTCAAATCCTCATCCTCATGGACAGATCTGGGCCTGCGGTTTCCTGCCAGAGGAGATCCTAAAAGAGTACCGTCAGCAGAAAGAGTACTTTGATAAGCACGGCACCCCACTACTCCTTGATTATGTAAATGCAGAGCTTGCCAAAAAAGAACGTATTCTCTTTGAAACCGAGTACTTTGTAGCTTTAGTTCCTTTCTGGGCATTCTGGCCATTTGAGACTATGATCCTGCCAAAATTCAGAGTGCAGACAATTGACCAGTTGACTGATGCCCAGCGTGATGATCTGTCAGTTGCCATCAAGAAGCTTACCTGCCGTTATGACAACCTCTTTGAGTGTTCATTCCCATATTCAATGGGCTGGCACAATGCTCCTGTAGATGGTAAGGATCACAGCGAGTGGCAGCTGCATGCCAACTACTATCCACCATTACTTCGCAGCGCAACTGTAAGAAAGTTCGTTGCAGGCTTTGAGCTTTTGGCTGAAAAGCAGCGTGATTTGACACCTGAGCAGGCAGCACAGAGACTTCGTGACCTCTCAGATATTCATTACACCAAAAGATAGTTTTTAACAGGTAACTTTTATGAAAGAGATTCAGGAAATTTGCATTAAGGCATTCGAAGAGAAATTCGGTTGTGCTCCAACCATGTCAGAGTACGCTCCTGGCCGTGTGAACATCATCGGTGAGCATACTGACTACAATGGCGGTTTTGTTCTTCCATGCGCAATCAAGTATGGTACCTGCATGGTAGCAAAAGAGAACGGCACTGATACCATGAGAGTAATGGCCCTTGATATGGACAACGACTACAACGAGTTCAAGATTGCTAAGGTTATTGAAAAAGATCCTAACAGGCTGTGGGTTAACTATCTGCGCGGTGTTACCTATCAGTTAGCTGAGAAATTTGGCGACAGAGTCAAAGGTCTTGATATTGTGATCAAGGGTAACGTTCCTCCAGGGGCAGGTCTGTCATCTTCAGCCTCCTTAGAGGTATGCTTTGGACATCTGGTGTCATCTGCCTTTGATCTGAATATTCCTCTGATGGATATAGCTCTGATGGGACAGGCAGCTGAGGCCTACATCGGAATGAAGTGCGGTATCATGGATCAGGCAATCTCCGCAAACGGAACAGCAGATCACCTAGTCAGAATCGACTGCAAGAGCTATGGTCTGACACAGGTTGCAGTACCAAAGAATCTTGTGATCATGATTTTAAATTCAAACATCAAACATCAGCTTGTAGGCTCTGAGTATAACGACAGACGCGAGAGCTGTGAAAAAGCTGCTTCAATCATGGGTGTAAAATTCCTGCGTGATGCAACTATGGAGATGCTTGAGAAGTTTAAGGACAGGATGGATGATGTTACCTACAGAAGGGCTCGTCATGTCATAACTGAAGATCAGAGAGTCCTGGATGCATCTGCAGCATTTGAGTCGGGTGATCTCAAGACTCTGGCAAAACTCATGTACTCTTCTCATGTTTCAATGCGTGATGACTTTGAGATCACAGTAAAGGAAACAGACGGTTTAGTCGAGATCGTTCGCGAGGTGCTAGGTGATGACTATGCTGCAGTCCGTCAGACCGGAGGTGGCTTTGGTGGCTGCGTTGTAGCAGTAGTTGAACCTGAAAATGTTCAGAAGGTAAAGGATGCTGTTAACGCCAAATACAAGGATGTATCTGGTATTGATGCAACCATTTTTGAAACTCATGCCTGTGAAGGCGCTAAATTCACCAGGATTTAGACCTCAGTGGCAGAATGATAATGGCTGCCACAGTTATCTTGTAACAGTCTCTGCAGTACTCACTCATGCTGCAGAGTTTTTTTTTCTTTATCTTTACCTTAAATTCAGACATGGTGGCTGAGAATTTTAACTGCAGATTCATCTAGGATTAGCAGAAATCCATTTTATTGGAACCTCCAAAGAGATGATCTTGGACATTTCGGTTTAGATAATTTCAGTCATAAAAAAGAGTGAAAAACTTTTCCTTCATAAGTAACACCATCTGCTGCACCTCAGT
>JBJFET010000050.1:0-12782 GCA_051891035.1 Succinivibrio sp.
TTCTCAACGAAGGACGAGAAAAGTCACTTTTAAGACACCACCCTTGGGTATTCTCAAAGGCTGTCGCCTCTGTCAGAGGTGATCTGAAAAAAGGTGACTGTGTTGAGGTTGTTTCACAATCCGGTGAGTTTCTGTGCTATGGAGTTTACAGTCCTGAATCTCAGATCAGAGTAAGGGCGATTTCATTTGAAAAGGATGTTCCTATAGGAAGCGACCTTATCAGAAGAAGAATAACCGATGCTGCTGCATTGAGAAATCGTGTTTTTCAGCGCGGTAATGACGGTGTCAGACTTGTAAACTCAGAAGGAGATCTGCTGCCTGGTCTTATTGCGGACAAGTACAACAACTTTATTGTAATCTCCATTTCAAGCTGTGCCATGGAACAGTTTTTTGATGTAATCGTAAGCACCTTCAAGGAGCTTTATCCTGGCGTCTCCATATATGAGAGATCAGATACAAAATCCCGCATCAAAGAGGGACTTAAGGCCCGCACTGGCGTAGTTTCAGGTGAAGAGCCTGAGGATACGATTTATGTAAGGGAAGAAGGTCAGGTATATATTCCTGTTGACATCAGGAACGGACATAAGACTGGAGCCTATCTTGATCAGAGATTAAGCCGAATCAAAGCATCAGAACTGTCAAAGGATGCATCTGTTCTCAACTGCTTCTCATATACAGGAGGCTTTGGTCTGTGGGCTCTAAAGGGTGGAGCTAAAAAGGTGGAGAATGTTGATGTATCCGATCTTGCCCTTAGTGCAGCTAAAAACGGTGTGGTATTCAACCATCTTGATCCTGGCCGCTGCCGCTTTTTAAGGAAGGATGTCTTTGACTTCCTGCGTGAACAGGTAGAAAAAGGAATTCAGTATGATCTGGTGATCCTTGATCCTCCTAAGTTTGCAGAGAGTGCTGCCAATCTTAAGAAAGCATGCCGAGGTTATCAGGATATCAACAGACTTGGTCTTAAGCTTGTGAAAAAAGGAGGAAATCTTCTGACATTCTCCTGCTCAGGACTTGTTGATCCTCAGCTGTTCCAGAAAATAGTAGCAGATGCCGCCATTGATGCTGGTGTTGATGGCAGAGTCATGGGAGCACTGCGTCAGGATGAGGATCATGTAATTTCACTTCCATGCCCTGAAACCTTCTATCTAAAGGGTCTTCACATTGCAGTGAGGTAATATCATGATTACATATCAGTCCGTTGTGGTAACACCATATTCTCAAAACTGCAGGATCTTTTTGAACACTGAGAGTAATGAGGCTGTTGTCTCTGATCCAGGCGGCAGCGCACAGAAGATCTATGAGGCTGTAAATCGTGCAGGCTATACCATCAGGTCCATTCTTATCACTCATATGCACCTTGATCATGTAGGCGGGGTGTATGAGCTTGCAAAGCTTTCAGGGGCATCTGTATACGGAAGCTCAATTGAAGATGCAGCCCTCATGCAGCATTTTGATGAGCAGGCATCAATGCTCTGTCTTCAAAATACACAGATTTTTGACAATACCTTTGTAACAGATGCTCAGATACTAAGACCTATGGATGATTTTGAGCTTAAAGTGATCACCACTCCAGGTCACACTCCAGGAGGGGTCTGCTATTACTGTGAAAAGGAAAAGCTTGTACTGACAGGGGATACTCTTTTTCAGGGCTCAGTTGGCAGAACAGATTTTCCGGGAGGTAGCTATGATAGCATCGTAGATTCTATCAGGAACAAGCTGTTTTTGCTGCCAGATGACACACAGGTACTCTCAGGACACGGTCCTGACAGTAGCATTGGTGAGGAGAAGCAGTTCAATCCATATGTGAGCCTGTAGCTACTGTAGAGGAATTTTTTCTAAAGAGTGAAGATACTTGTGCTGCTACAGATAGCATCTGTCAGCAGCCGTTCTATTTAAACATATCCATAAGTTCTTCTTTTGAAAGGGGAGCAAGACCTTTGAGTCTCCGTTCCTGATTTACAAGATTCTCCACCACATCCTCAAGATCAATTCTCAGGAAATAGCCTTTTTCATCAAGAGCCTTCTGAAGATCATCAGGATTTACCTTTGGCAGATTTCTGTGTTTTGACAGAGCAAACATCATGACAAATACCGGAACTCCAAAGGCATCTAGAAGTCCTGAGGGAATATGAGAAAAAACATCCTTCTCATTTATGTACAGGTAACGCCCTGTCTTATTTTTGGATTTATATACAAACACCAGTCTTTCTTTCATTTCCTGATCTCAGCTAAAAACTGCCTAACTCTTCTTAACTGTTTATATCTTTTTCTCTTAATACTTTATGTAAAAACAGGTCATTGCTCTGCACAAGATCTTTATATCAGAATCTTCCCCGTTTTCCTTCCAGAATGCACTGTACTATTGTAAAAGGAGATCAAAAAGCAGTAAATCAAATCCTAATAAAAAACTCACAGCGCTTTGTGTCAGATTAACTGAGTACACAGGAAATGCCAGTAGGAGATCAGTTTTGAACAGTCACTGCCTGTATACCTAGCATGCATTCACTATTCAAAATGGTGCACAGATATAAATAGGTATTTTTACGCATGGATTTTCTGAAAAAATTTTTTCTTTTTAAAAATCCGTATGATAACGGATTCTCCCTCTCAATCTATTATCCATGAATTTATTTTACTTAAGTGAATACCCTATACACGATTTTATTATCTCTCTGAATAATCACTAAAAAAAAGTCTTTTGCACAGAATTATATCTTTACTGTTCATATCTGCACTAAAGACAGTAACTCAGGAGATCCTCATCTGATTCTTGATAAAAATGTTTTATGCAAAATTTTACTAGGAGTCATATATGGGAATCGGACAGGAACTGAGTGTTGTTGATGTTTCCAAGTATTATGGTACATTCAAGGCACTGACTGACATCAATTTAACATGTAAGCCAGGTGAGTTCGTATCTATATTAGGATCATCAGGCTCAGGTAAAACCACTCTGCTCAAGGTCATAGCCGGATTTGAGCGTTGCACTGACGGCAAGATCTATCTGAACGGAAAAGATGTGGCTACCATTCCTTGCTTCAAGAGAAACATAGGAATGCTCTTTCAGAACTACGCCCTGTTTCCTCACCTGACCGTTGCACAGAACATAGCCTACCCTTTAAAACTTCGAAAAATGAAGAAGGCTGATATTGACAAGAAGGTCAGTGAAATGATCTCTATGATCAAGTTAACCGGCCTTGAAGATCGCTATCCTCGCCAGCTCTCAGGCGGTCAGCAGCAGCGTGTCGCACTGGCAAGAGCCATTGTCTACAACCCACCTCTTCTCCTTCTCGATGAGCCTTTAGGCGCACTTGACAAGAACCTGCGCCACGATATGCAGTTTGAAATCAAGCGTATTACTCATGAGCTTGGCATGACCACTATTTCAGTAACCCACGATCAGGAAGAGGCCTTTTCAATGTCAGACAAGATCTGCATTGTCTCAGGAGGAGCCATTCAGCAGTTTGATACTCCAGAGCGCATCTATGAAAAACCTGCCAACCGCTTTGTTGCAGAATTTATGGGTACAACCAATATTATTCCTCTGTCAAATGCTGACTACAAGATTGAATCTGACGGCGTAATCGTAAGCGGATTCAGTGAACAGGGCCTTGGTTCATGCGTGCTGAAAACTGATGCAAAGAGTGTCAAATACGGAGAAAAAGATCCTTATTTTGCGCTACGACCTGAAGCTATCCATCTTTGTGATGATCCTGGCATTAAGGAAAACTGCTTTGAGGCAACCATTACAGAGAGCATTTATTTAGGTCAGTACGTAAAGTGCAAGGCCATTGCAGGTTCACTCAATCTAAACGTGACACTTGATGTCACAAAGTTCAGAGAGCTGCCTCCTTCAAAACAGGTCAGATTCTGTTTTGAGGCGGAAAATACAGCGATTATTTACAGTTAGTCTTTTATCAGAACTGTTAATTTTGATTTTATTTAATCGGATTTAAGTAATAACCAGGAGCAAGATCATTATGTTCAAATTTGCAAAAACTCTATTGGCAGCATCAGTTATGACAGCTTTTGTTGCAGGCTGCGGCGACGAGACTAAGAATGAGAGCGCACAGGCAAAACCTGCTGATGCCGGATCATTAGTATTTGTTGACTGGGGTGGAACCAATACTGACGCCCGTGTGGCACAGAATATCAAACCATTTGAAGAGCTGACAGGTATCAAGGTCACAGTTGTAACTCCATCTGACTATGCAAAGCTTATTGCCATGGTTGAAAACAACACTACAGAGTGGGACGTTATGAACTGCGATGCCTACTGGGGTGTCTATGCAGGAAAGAAAGGCTATCTTGAGGCTATTGACTATAGCGTGGTAACTGAAAAGCTGGATAAGGCTGTTGAGCTTGAGCATGTGGTAGGTGCTGAGGTGTATGACTCTGTAATTTCATATAACACAGAAAAATTCACTAAAGACACCGCTCCTAAGAACTGGGCTGAGTTTTTTGATACTGAAAAATTCCCAGGAAAAAGAGCTATCTGGCAGTACCCAGTAACCGTTCTTGAGGCAGCACTTCTTGCAGACGGTGTTCCTATGGACAAGCTCTATCCTCTTGATCTTGACAGAGCTTTTGCAAAACTTGACACCATTAAATCATCAATTGTCTGGTGGACAAAGGGTGCACAGCCATCTCAGATGCTGTCAACCGGAGAGGCTGATATTGCTCTTGCTTGGTCTGGCCGTGTACTCACAGCCAAGGACGAGGGATCACCTGTTGATCTTTCCTATAACGAGGGTATGAGAATTGCCGCAGGCTGGGTTGTTCCTAAGAATGCACCAAACAAGGCAAACGCCATGAAATTCATCAATTTCGTAAGCTCAGCCAAGATGCAGGCAGCTTTCTCAAGTCAGATCCCTTATGGTTCAACCAACCCTGAGGCTGTAAAACTCCTGACTCCCGAGCAGATTGAACGTATCGGTCAGACTGATGAGCAGGTAAAGCATGAGTTCTATATCGACAATGACTACTGGGCTGACAATCTGAACAGCGTGGTTGATCGCTTCAATGCATGGCTGCTAGAGAAATAATCATCAGAACAGATAATCTCTTTGTGTAAATTTATCTGCGGCAAAAAAGGTGCCGCATTACAGAATTGCGGCACCTTGAGTGCCGCCCTTACAGGCGAAAACATTATGGAACAGAAAACCTTCAAATTCAGTGCATGGGACGGTGCCAAATGGCTGCTGCTGATTGTTCCTCTTCTGTATGTGGTACTTACCATGGGATATCCTCTTATAGATATCTTTGTAAAGAGTATCCATACAAAAGACGGTTTTACCTTGTCCTTCTATATAAAGGCACTGACAGAGCCGCTGTATCTGTCCGTACTTTTTAGCACCATCAAGATTGCCTTTATTGTAACTATTGTCTGCCTGATCCTTGCCTACCCTATGGCATATCTGTCAGTGTGCGCCAAAAGCAGAAAGGTAAGAACACTGATAACCGCAGGTGTGCTTATTCCTTATTGGGTAAGTATGCTCGTGCGTATTTTTGCCTGGCAAATCATTCTGCAGAACAACGGTATTGTAAATCAGTCTCTGATGTTCATTGGTTTTGTATCTTCACCTGCAAAACTTCTTTACACAGACATTGCTGTGACAATTTCACTTGTACACATTCTGATTCCGTTTATGTTCCTGTCACTGCAGAACACCATGATGCAGATTGACAAAAACCTGCTTCTAGCTTCAAACATTATGGGGGGCAGCAAGCTCTACGGCTTTGTGCATGTATTTCTGCCTCTGTCAAAAACAGGCATTTTATCAGGTTCAATAATGGTGTTTGTTCTCTCACTTGGTTTCTATATTGCTCCTGCCCTTCTTGGTGGTCCTGACAATATGATGCTTTCAAATCTGATTGAAATCAGTATGAACAACTTTAACTGGGGACTTGCTTCTGCTCTCTCAATTGAGCTTCTGTTTATCGTTTATCTGATTATTGCTCTTGCTTTCAAGTTTACCGGCAATATCTTTGTGAGGGAGAACTAGACCATGTTGTACTTTATTGTATTCCTACTGCTGGTAATTATCATTGCTCCTGCTTTGGTGATTATTCCTCAGTCCTTTACCTCACTTAACTACTTTATCTATCCGATAAAGGCTTTCTCTCTTAAGTGGTATGTGAAGTTCTTTGAAAACTCCGAGTGGATCACCTCCCTTGAAAGAAGTCTTCTGATAGCCATTTTAGTTGCGGTTTTTGCAACCTTTATCGGAACTCTGGCAGCCCTTGCTGTAAACAAGCTTAACTTCAAGGGCAAAAACATCTTTTTGAATCTGATGCTCACTCCAATGATTGTTCCTGTGGTCATTACCGGTGTGGCTCTTTATGCAAGCTTTGCCAAGGTTGGTCTTAACAACACCATCGCAGGTCTTGTTATGGCTCACTCTCTTCTAGCTATTCCAATGGTTTTTCTTACCATGTCATCTGCCTTTGCAAGATTTGACACCAATCTTGAGCTTGCTGCCATGTCAATGGGATCAACTCCAGTGGGAGCCTTCTTCAAGGTAACTCTGCCTTCAGTCAGAGCATCAGTTGTAACCTCCGCTCTGCTCTCGTTTGTCACCTCACTTGATGAAGTTGTTGTCACCATCTTTGTATCAGGTGCCAATACCAAGACTCTGCCTATGGTTATGTGGGAAAACCTGAGAGCAACAATCGATCCTACCATTGCTGTTGCGGCAACATTCCTGATTATCCTGACTTTGGGAATGTACGTAATCAAAGAAATAGTGGAATCACGAACCAAGGATAAGTAATCATGACAGTTACAGTTTATAAGAACGCTAATTTGAACGGTCAGAAGATAACCTCATTTGCCGTTGAAAACGGTAAATTCATTGAATTTGGCGATAACATTGAAAACAGATATAAGGGGTGCACAATCACCGATCTTAAAGGTCGTGTCACCATTCCTCCTTTTGCAGATGCACATATTCATCTTGATTATGTGTATACGGCAAATCTTCCGACAAAGGAAACATCTTCAGGTACTCTGTTTGAGGCAATCGACAACTGGTCAGGTGCCAAAGATAAGCTCAGTGCCAAAGAAGTAAAGGACAGGGCGCTCAAAGCCATAAAGCAGCAGATTTCTCACGGAGTTCAGTACGTAAGAACCCATGTGGACGTCACAGAGCCTAACTTCACTGCTCTAAAGGCAATGCTTGAGATTAAAGAAATGGTTCGTGACTACATGACCATTCAGATTGTGGCTTTTCCGCAGGAAGGCTACTATGCCTACAGAGGCGGAGCTGAGCTTGTTGAAGAGGCTCTGAAGATGGGAGCTGACGTGGTAGGCGGTATTCCTCATTTTGAGTTTACCCGTGAAGATGGTGTCCGCTCTGTAAACAGGGGTTTTGAGCTAGCCATGAAATACGACAGGCTGCTTGATTTCCACTGTGATGAAACTGACGATGAACAGTCCCGTTTTTCAGAGAGTATCGCTGCTTTGACCTACTTTAACGGACTGAACGGCAGAACTGCCGCTTCTCATACCTGCGCCATGGGTTCATACAATAATGCCTATGCCTTCAAGATGATGACAAAATACAAAAAGGCTGATCTGAACTTTATTGTTTGTCCTACAGAGAACTGCTACCTGCAGGGACGCTATGATTCCTATCCAAAGCGCCGAGGACTCTCCCGCGTTGATGAACTTACCCAGAACGGGCTTAATGTGTCCTTTGCACAGGATTCAATTTCAGATCCATGGTATCCGCTTGGTAGCGGCAATCTTATGCATCAGCTAGATTTTGGTCTGCATCTGTCTCATATGATGTCAGTAGAACAGATCAATGATTCAATAAAGTTTGTAACCACCAATGGAGCTAAGACCATGTGTATTGCAGACTACGGCCTTGAAACAGGAAAGAGCGCAAACTTTGTTGTTCTTGAGGATGACAATATCTTTGATGCCGTAAGAAATACTTCAAGCACACTTCTATCTGTAAGAGCGGGAAGGATCATCATGGAAAAGCAGCCTGAAAAGGTTATTACAGAATACGGATTCTAGAGGTATACCATGAAACTCATGCATCAGCTGACAAGATCAGAATTTGAAAATGATTCAAAGAAAATTGTTATTATCCCTGTAGGATCAACCGAGCAGCACGGTCCTCATCTGCCACTAGGAGTTGATACCTATATTGCAGATGATATTGCAAAGCTGCTATCTGAAAAAACAGGGGCCATTGTAGCTCCGGTACTCTCATACGGATACAAGTCAAAACCTCTCTCAGGTGGAGGACCTTTATTTAAGGGAACCATCGATCTGAACGGTATTACCCTGATTAACCTCATGTACGATATTCTCTGCGAGTTTGCAAGGGACGGATTTAACAGGATCTTTATCAACAACGCTCATTTTGAGAATCAGGCTTTCATTGAGGAGGCTATGGATCTGGCAACAGCTCAGTTTAAGGATCTGAAGGTCGTACAGTCAAACTGGTGGGATGTTCTTGATAAAAAGACTGTTGATGAGGTATTTTCCGATGTTCCGTTCCCAGGATGGGCTTTTGAGCATGCAGCCATCACTGAAACATCACTTATGATGTATCTTGAGCCTGATCTGGTAAAGACAGATCTTATCCCTGAGGATGTATCTGCAAAGGCTCTGCCATACTCAGTCTACCCTCCTTTTGACGGAATGGTGCCAGAATGCGGTGCACTGGCCCCATCCAGAGGTTCATCAGCCCAAAAGGGAAAACTGATTGTAGACAAGGCGCTAGAAGAGTTTGTGAAGATTTTTGATGCTGAATTAAACTAGAGCGTTGACTGTTTGAAAGTTATTCATTTCACGTTAACAGATACAGAACAATTTAAAAACCGGTGACAGTATGGAAAACTATGTAATTACCATATCAAGACAGTTTGGCAGCCTTGGAAGACCTATTGCACAGAAGCTTGCCCACAGGCTGAATATTGAATACTATGACAGAGATCTGATTGAAAAGGCAGCATCTATCCTCAATGAGGATATGCGCTCCATATCTCCATATGATGAGAGTATTTCACTGCCTTTTGCCAAGGCGCTTTTCCCTCTTGGCATTGGCACAGGTTCAACCCACAGACGACTGTTTAAGGTTCAGGAGAATCTTATCAGCGAATGCGTTCAGAAAAGCAACTGCATCATTGTAGGCAGATGCGCAGACTTTATTTTAAAGGATTATCCAAGACGCTTTAATGTGATGATCTACGCTCCTTTAGAAGAGAGAATAAAAAACGCTGTCAATGAGCTTCGAATTCCAGAGTATGAGGTTGAGGACTATGTCAAAGAAATTGACAAGGCCCGTGACTCATACCATAAGTTTTTTACAGATGAAAAGCTTGATACCACAAAGTACCGTGATCTTCTGATAGACTCTTCTACCATGAGTCAGAATGATGTTGTGGAAGTTATCATTGATGCTGCAAGACGAAAACTGAACTTCTGACGCATCTTTCATAATTTTTTTACTGACAGACGCCTGAATTTTGCCCAGATCTTTGAGAATTGCTCATAAGTCTCATTGTTGTTTTGTTTTACGCCAATTTGAATAAAGAATATGCTAAAATCATACAAATAAATGGCGTTGTGCAGAAACTTTCAAGCACAGCATTTTACGGATTTATGATATTCAAGGGCGTAGCATGACAGATGGACAGAATCCTGTAGAGAGCAGCTCAGGTGCTGGCATTTCCAGAACAGGATATTCTTTTAATACCATCTCGCTTCCAAAAGGTACGGTATCTGAACTTGAGGATATTCTCAGGAAAAAGGTTGTACCCTATAAAGAGGTTTATGAGAATACGCCTGTAGTTATTGATGTCTCCTCGGTAGACTACCTTGTGGACATCGATTATAAGGCTCTGTGCGACAAATGCAGAGAATACTCTCTGTTTCTTGTCGGTCTTTCTGGAATTCACTCCGAGGACAGAGCCAAGGTTCTTATCGACAGAAATATCCCCATCGTCAATTCCTCAAAATTTGCAAGAATGAGAGAGGAAAACTTCAAGCCAAGAGTAATTACCCGAACACTTGAGGTTCAGGTACCTGTACATATTAAGGTACCCTACGAAGTCAAGGTTCCATATGAGGTTAAGATAAGCGAGCCGATGCTTGTTGTAAGACACAACGTAAGAGCAGGTGAACTGATCTCGGCAATGGACAACTCTGTGGTGATTTTCGGAAATGTCGCAAGAACAGCCAGAATTATCGCCTCTCACAATGTGATTGTTTTCGGCGATCTGATGGGTGAGGTATATGCAGGATCACCAAAAAATCAGGATGCGCCTGCATATGAGGATGCTTTTATCTATACAAGTGGCATGTTTTATCCTACTCTGGTGGCCATTGCAGGTCAGTACCAGACTGCAGATGATATTGAGCACAATCCTGCTCTGTCTGAAATATATGGAGTGAACAGCCACGTAAAAGTAAGCCTTGAAGGGAAAACCCTTTTGTACACACAGATTTAAACAATATAAATTTATTGCAAGTAGTTTTATCCAAATAAGAGTTCTAACAAGGAATAAGGAAATATGTCAGAACAGGAAATCAAAAAGAATAACGAGGCAGTTGAAGAGACTTCAAAGGAAGATCTAAAGGATTCAGATGCAGCTGCAGCACAGGTGAATGCCAAAGAGGAGTCAGCAAAAGCTGAGGATAAGGCAGAATCAAAAGATGTTGACGAGAATGGTATCAGCACAGTTCCTTTCAAGAATCTGAGAGTTATCGTTGTAACCTCAGGCAAGGGCGGTGTTGGCAAGACAACATCTTCTGCTGCCATTGCAACAGGCCTTGCACAGAAGGGACACAAAACTGCTGTTCTTGACTTTGATGTCGGCTTACGTAATCTTGACCTTATCATGGGTTGCGAAAGACGTGTTGTCTATGATTTCATCAACGTCATTCAGAAAGAGGCAAAGCTCAGTCAGGCCTTAATCAAGGACAGGCACGTAGACAATCTGTTCGTGCTTCCTGCATCACAGACCAAGGATAAAGATGCTCTTACCATTAAGGGTGTTGAAGAGGTTCTTCGTGAGCTTGATGAAATGAATTTTGAGTACGTGGTCTGCGACAGCCCTGCAGGTATTGAGACAGGTGCTCTTCTGGCACTGTACTTTGCAGACGAGGCTATTGTTACCACAAACCCTGAGGTTTCATCTGTACGTGACTCTGACAGAATCATCGGTATCCTGAACGCAAAATCTCGCCGTTCAGAACTAGGTCGTGAGCCAGTATCTGCAAAGCTTCTTTTAACCCGCTATGTTCCAAGCAGAGTTAAAAAGGCAGAAATGCTCTCAGTTGAAGATGTTCAGGAGCTTCTTACCATTCCTCTTTTAGGTGTAATTCCTGAGTCTGCAGATGTTTTAAAGGCATCAAATGCTGGTAACCCAATCATTCTTGATAAGGAATCAGATGCCGGAAAGGCATATGAGGATGCAGTTGAAAGACTGCTTGGCAATGAGGTTCAACTGCGTTTTGTTACCGAGAAGAAGGGCTTTTTGAAAAAGCTTCTTGGTAAGAACAGCTAACTGGCGGAGGTTGTATGTCACTACTAAAAGCAATTTCAGATGCGATTTTTAAAGACAAGGAACAATCATCTGCAATGTCTGCAAAACAGAGACTGCACCTTGTTCTGATTGATGACAGAGCTGGGATCAATACCCCTTCATATATGCCTAAACTTCGTGAAGAGATTTATGAGGTTTTAAAGAAGTACATTCAGATTGATTCTGTTCAGGATGTTGAATTCAACATTGCCAACAAAGGAAACGCTGCAATCATGGAAATGTCTGTATCTCTTGACAAGAAGGAACAGCACTAGACTTTTCTTTGGCCAGATCTCTATCTGGCCAAAACTCATTCCCAAAATCACCTCTATTCTGCTCTTTTTGCACTAGCTTTGTGCAGTATATTTTACTATTGTTCATCTAAGTATCCACTGATAAAATCTCAGCAATTCTTTATATAATCAACTTTGTTATATAAGAAGATAATCAACAAATTAGGAAAATATAATGAAAGAGTTTATAAGCATTTTTTTAAGCGAATATATTGATAAGTTTGCAGACTTTAGGGGAAGAGCTACAAGAAAACAGTTCTGGGGCTCATACCTGATGCTCATTCTTGTAAATATTGCTATCACAGTTTTGTCTCTGATCGTAGGTGTTCTTGCCTTGATCCCTATCTTAGGAACTTTAATTAACATTATCTTTGGTCTGATCTGCTTTGTTTACTCTCTGGCAATCATCATTCCATCAATCGCAATTACTGTCAGAAGACTGCACGATGTCAACAAGTCAGGCTGGTTATACCTCATCTACTGCGTTGCATCATCAGTTATTTTAATCCTGCCAGTAATCGGCGTTATCATGCTGATCAGTGCAGCTCAGATGGGTGAGAGCTCAGGCTTTGGTTCATTCCTGATCTTTGCTGGTGCTATAGGATTCCTTGCAATAACCATCTACATGTTCTATCTGTTAGTCAAGAAGAGCGATGAGGGTTCCAACAGATTTGGAGAGCCATCTCAGATTACTTACTTTGACTTTGATGCTTTCAAAGCTAAGGTTAAGGCCAAGTTTTCAAAGAAATAATATGCGTTAGCATTGTTTTTTCTGAAAAATATCCTCAAAATGAGGATATTTTTTTATGGCTCTTCAGATTTTTCTGTTTGAGACGCTGATTTCTATATAGCAATACTCATACTGGTCCGTCCTATATATATGGGATCCACTTGATTGTGCAACAGATTTTTTTTTGATCAACTTAGTATAACGTAGTAAAT
>JBJFET010000051.1:0-46504 GCA_051891035.1 Succinivibrio sp.
ATTACAACGTAAAGATCACCTGATCCTGCACCATTAAGACCAGCTTCACCTTCTCCTGCAAGTCTGATTCTGTCTCCTGTATCAACACCAGCAGGAATATCTACTGACAGACTCTTGGTGTCAACAACACGACCTGTTCCATTACAGTGCTTACAGCCATTGGTAATTATCGAGCCGGTACCGTTACAGTGCGGACATGGCTGTTCGATTGCCATAAATCCGTTTCTGATCTGAACAACACCTGAACCATGACACTCAGGACATGTCTCTTTCTTGCCGTTCTTGCCAAGACCAGACCCACCGCATTCAGAGCACTTAACGTAGGTTTTGACATTAAGCTTCTTCTTGCAGCCTTTTACGGCCTCTTCAAGTGTCAGTGTAAGCTTTACACGTACATCTCGGCCTCTGATCTCCCTTGGACCACGACTGCGTGAACCGAATCCGCCTCTGCCGCCTCCAAAGAACTGGCTGAAGGCATCACCAAAGATATCTGTGAAATCTGCACCGCCAGAGCCAAATGGGTTTCCGCCACCAGCCTGTGATCCATCAGCACCTGCAAAACCATACTGATCATAGGCAGCACGTTTTTGAGGATCAGACAAAACCTGATAAGCTTCATTGATCTCTCTGAATTTTTCGCCTGCGTCAGCTTCCTTGTTTCTGTCAGGGTGATACTTCATTGCCAAACGCTTAAACGCACGTTTAATGGTTGCATCATCTGCCCCCTTATCAACGCCCAGCACTTCATAGTAATCACGTCTTGCTGCCATTTTATCCTCTTATAACTGACAAAAGGCAGGTGAAACACTCCACCCACCTTTTTTAGCTAATCTTTATTGTTAAAGATTATTTCTTATCTTCGTTAACTTCTTCAAACTCAGCGTCAACTACATTGTCATCCTGTGAGTTGCCTGACTGAGCCTGCTCTGACTGAGAAGCCTGCTGAGCCTGAGCCTGTGCCTGACCTGCCTGCATCAGTGCAGTTGCAGCTTCCATTACAGCTTTCTCAGCCTGCTCAATCTTGTCCTTGTCGTCGCCGCGAGCTGCCATCTCAAGCTCTGCTAATGCCTTGTTAATCTTGGTCTTAGCATCATCTGATACCTTGTCACCAAGATCAGCTAGCTGCTTCTTGATCTGATGAGCGGTTGCATCTGCTCTGTTACGGGCGTTTGCAAGCTCTTCAAACTTCTTGTCCTCAGCTGAGTGCTCTTCAGCCTCGCGAACCATGCGCTTGATATCATCATCTGACAGACCTGATGAAGACTTGATAGTGATCTTCTGCTCCTTGCCTGTCTTCTTGTCCTTTGCTGATACGTGGATAAGACCGTCAGCATCAATATCAAAGGTAACCTCAATCTGAGCCATACCTCTTGGTGCAGGTTCAATGCCCTCAAGGTTGAACTGACCTAATGACTTGTTGTCAGCGGCTCTCTTACGCTCACCCTGCAGCACATGAATTGTTACAGCAGGCTGATTATCCTCAGCTGTTGAGAATACCTGAGACTTCTTAGTAGGAATTGTGGTGTTCTTCTCAATCAGAGTTGTCATAACGCCACCTAAGGTCTCAATACCTAATGACAGTGGAGTTACGTCAAGTAACAGAACATCCTTCTTGTCACCGGTTAAAACGCCACCCTGAATTGCAGCACCCATTGCAACAGCCTCATCAGGGTTTACGTCCTTGCGAGGCTCCTTGCCAAAGAAGTCAGCAACAAGTTTCTGAACCATTGGCATACGTGACTGACCGCCAACCAGGATTACATCATTAACGTCTGAAGGCTGCAGGCCTGCATCTGATAATGCTGTCTTGACTGGGTCTAAAGTATTCTTTACAAGATCCTCAACTAAAGACTCAAGCTTAGCACGTGTAATCTTGATGTTCATGTGCTTAGGGCCTGTTGCATCAGCGGTGATGTATGGAAGGTTTACATCTGTCTGCTGTGATGATGAAAGCTCAATCTTTGCCTTCTCAGCAGCTTCCTTTAAACGCTGAAGAGCTAATGGATCAGCACGAAGATCAACACCCTGCTCATTCTTGAACTCATCGATCAGGTAATCTACGATGCGGTTATCAAAGTCCTCACCACCTAAGTGGGTATCACCGTTAGTTGCAAGAACCTCAAAAGTCTTCTCGCCGTCAACCTCATCAATATCAATAATTGAAATATCGAAGGTACCACCACCTAAGTCGTAAACAGCAATCTTCTGTTCACCCTTGGCCTTGTCCTCACCGTAGGCAATAGCAGCTGCTGTAGGCTCGTTGATGATACGCTTTACATTTAAACCTGCGATTCGACCGGCATCCTTTGTTGCCTGACGCTGTGAATCGTTAAAGTATGCAGGGCAGGTAATAACAGCTTCTGTAACTTCCTCACCAAGAATATCCTCTGCAGACTTCTTCATCTTCTTTAACACTTCTGCAGAAATCTGTGGAGGAGCAAGCTTCTTGTCGTCAACCTCTACCCATGCATCGCCGTTATCAGCCTTGGTGATCTTGAATGGCATAATGCCGATATCACGCTGAACTTCACCATCCTCGTAACGACGACCAATAAGTCTCTTGATAGCAAATAATGTATTCTTAGGATTTGTTACAGCCTGACGCTTTGCTGCATCACCAACAATGATTTCACCATCCTTGGCATATGCTACGATTGATGGAGTTGTACGACGGCCTTCTGAGTTTTCCAAAACTCTTACCTTGTCACCATCTAAAACTGCAACACATGAATTAGTTGTACCTAAGTCGATACCAATAATCTTTCCCATTTTATTATTTCCTCGTTTTAAATTCTTTTCTGGTGTTCAACACCTTTTAAAATCTATCTGTATATCTAAATGGAGACTGTATTTTAAATTTCAAGTCTAGGCTTCAATATTTATTGAATTATTTTTTGACTCGCCGTCACTAGCGCCATTTGCAGGCTGTGCTGGTGCTCCGCTTGATACAATAACCATAGCAGGTCTTACTACACGACCGTTCAGGGTATAGCCTTTCTGCATTACTGAAAGAACACAGTTCTCTCCAACCTCGGCTGATGGAACCATTGAAATTGCCTGATGCAGATTAGGATCAAAAGGCTGTCCCTGAGGATCAACTCCCTGAACGCCAAAGGAACCTAGCTCCTTGAGCAAAAGAGTTACTGTATTCTGAACACCCTCAATTGTTGGCTTTACAGCAGGGTCTTCGATGTTTGAATGCTTTAATGCAAGCTCAAGAGAATCAACTACTGGAATCAGAGCCTTCAGGATCTTCTCGTTTCCAAACTTACGTTCACGCTCGACATCAGCTTCAATTCTCTTTTTCTGGTTCTCACACTCTGCTAATGCTCTTACAAGTTTCTCGCAGTCAGCCTTGTGCTTCTCCTGCTCCTGAACAAGCTGATTCTTAAGCTGTTCAATCTGAACAATCAGATCTTTAGGATCAGCAGATTCTGTCTCCTGAGATTCGCCCTGTTCATTTTCAGATTCAGTCTCAGCACTCATATCTTCAGCAGTTTCCTGTGAATTGAGCTGCTGTTCTACAGTTTCATCCTGTGGAGCAACATCATCTTGCTGACCATTGTCCATCTGGTTATAAGCCTCTTGAAAAGCTTGCTGCATTTGAGTTTCTTCTGTCTGCATTTTGTTCTCTTATATAATTCGTGAATTAACGCTATTAGGTTAAGTGGGGGCTTGCTCACGTTTTTTCAAGAAAAAAACACAATAACTTGAAAAAAATTTTTTACTATCTGCTAACACTTTATTTTTATTAGATTTTTTTCAAGATGAGAACAGATTATAAAAAACTGTCACCAGAGGCTGTATGCTCTGTTTATGCTAAAGACTCATTGTTCTTTCTTTCTGATGTCTCATAACTTAACAGCAGCTTAATGCACCGCTTTCACATTTTTACCAACACATCTGTGTAAAACACGGATTTTTTCTTTGTTTTTTTGCTACAATCATTCAAATAACAAAGGATTTATTTATGCAGTTAAAAAAATTTTTGACATCAACAGCTTTTGCTGCAGCTGCCTGTCTGGCAACTTCCTGTGCCTACAGAGCAGATCTTAATCAGGGAAACTATGTAGAACAGGATCTTGTAGATCAGCTTTCTTATGGAATGACATCTGATCAGGTAAGATACGTTATGGGCACCCCAATGGTTATCGACCCTTATGACAAGAGCCGCTGGTATTATGTCTGCTTCAAGCGTGAAGGATGGCACAGTCCAGATGTTGAAAAGCTGGTTCTGCTTTTCAGCGGTGATACTCTTATTGATATGTCAGGTGATTTCAAGAAACCTGCAACATTTGATTCTGGCAACGTAAACCTTCCAAATACCGGCAAGGCTGCTGATTTTGATTTACCAGAATAAACTGATTACAGCCGGTCTTTATTTTATGACCGGTCTGTCCATTTTTCTTAACGGCTGTTCTCTTGAAGATGAGACGGCTGAACAGATTGTGCTTCCGGTTCAGGAAGAACTGTCTGAAAAACTAACCGATAACGAGGCACACTTCTTCAACCTTGCCCAGGAATGCTCATCTGGCAACACAAAACTTGCTGACGAGGCAGTTGATCTCTACCTGTCATCGCTTCAGCCTCAGGATATCAGCAAAGATATCATCTCGCTTGTAAAACTCACTAAACCAGATACTGAAAAGCTATATACCTATCAGGCAAGAAAACTCAACCTCGCATTTGAAAAATGCCTGACAAAAACCATATCTGACGGGGCAAAAGAGTATTCAAAGTACTATATAACCAAAGCTGCTCCTTCTGCCAGAATATCACAGTATTTCTATGCCAATAAGGATTACTCTAACGGCTCATACTGGGCACTTCGTGTAGTCAATCTGCTAGGAAAAAGCAGGGCTTACTATATTCTCGGACTTGTTTTTATCAGTGATAACAGGACTGTCAGCATCGGTGCTGACTATCTCTCCGAGTCAGCCAGACTTGGAAATGAAAATGCCAAAATATTTCTGTCTGACAATGTCTTAAAAAAAGATGTGTTTGATCTGATCGTTGAAAACGACGCAAAATACTGATTTAGTCTGAACTAAATTCCTATTTCTGTATCAAATATGATAAGTAGATCATTGTTTTGATCGCCTTTTACAAGAATTTAACAGAGAATATCGGCTACTATTTACAATAAATATATAAAATCAAAACGATATACAACACGTAATCAGTTAATCAGGATACTTCGAGGTTTATTTTATGTCAGTTCAGGAAATAGCAGATAACATCGTTCCTAAGGAATTATCATGGCTTTCATTCAACGGTCGTGTACTACAGGAAGCTGCTGATCCATCTGTTCCTTTAATTGAAAGAGTAAGATTTCTCGGTATTTATTCAAGCAACCTTGACGAGTTCTTTAAGGTTCGCGTGGCTGAACTTAAAAGACAGATTATCATCAACAAGGCTCAAGAAGGAGAGAATGAGGATGTGGTCCACCTTCTGAGAAATGTGCAGAATGAGGCAAACAAGTATCAGCGTACCTTAAATCATATATACAAGCAACTTTTAATCGAACTTGCCGATCACAACATCTATATGCGAGATCAGACCTCGATTACCGATGATCAGAAATCATGGGTTATTTCCTATTTTAAACGACATGTCCTAAAACACATCAATCCGGTTATCATTGATGAGCAGACTGATCTGGTAGCTTTCCTCAAGGACGAGTTTACCTATCTGCTTGTGGACATGACCAATGAAACTACTGTCCATCATGCTCTGATTGAGATTCCGACAGATATTCTTCCAAGATTCATCAGGCTTCCTTCTGAGGACAAGTCTGTAACATTCATGTTCCTTGATGATGTAATCCGTGTAGGAATTCATACCATCTTCAGCGGTCTGTTCTCATACGACAAGATCGAAGCTTACTCCATCAAGATGAACCGTGATGCTGAATATGATCTGTTAGGCAGCATCGACAGATCAGTTCTGGAGAATATGTCAGAAGCCTTAAAACAGCGCTTAAATGCTATGCCGGTACGTTTCTCCTATGATGCTCAGATGCCTGAGAAGATGGTTAAGTTCATGGCAAAAGAGCTAAAAATGAGTGCCATTGACTCAATGATGCCTGGCAACCGTTACCACAACTTTAAAGATTTCCTGTCATTCCCAAGTCTTGGAAGTGATGACATGGAAAATCCTACACTCTCTGAGATTAAATCAGTTCAGTTTGAGAATGCTCTGACACCTTTTGAAGCTATCGCAAAACGGGATATCCTGCTCTATTATCCATACTATTCATTTGATCACTTCACCGAGTTCCTAAGATACGCATCCTATGATCCTAAGGTCAGCTCCATCAAGATCAATATCTATCGTGTGGCCAGCAACAGCCGCGTTATCAATTCTCTGATCCACGCAGCCAATAACGGCAAGAGTGTAACCGTAGTTGTAGAGTTAAAGGCTCGTTTTGATGAAGCTAACAATGTTAAATGGGCTTCCCGTTTGACACAGTCAGGTGTAAAAGTGCTCTTTGGTCTGCCAACACTTAAAATTCATTCAAAACTCTGTCTTGTTACAAGACATGAGAATGACAAGATTGTGCGATATGCCCATGTTGGTACCGGTAACTTCAATGAGAAGACAGCAAAAATCTACACTGATTTTGCTCTGTTTACAGCAAACGAGAAAATTACAAAAGAAGTTGATGATGTCTTCAGCTTCATTGAATACCCTTACACAAGACCTGTGTTTGAAAACCTGCTAGTATCTCCTCTTAATGCACGTGATCGTATCAAGTTTATGATTGACCGAGAAATCAGCTTTGCCAAGCAGGGACAGTATGCATCCATCAACTTCAAGGTAAATGCACTGGTCGATGTACCTTTGATAGAAAAGCTCTATGAAGCCTCACAGGCAGGAGTAAAAATCAGAGGTATAGTACGCGGAATGTGTTCTTTAAAACCTGGTGTTACTGGACTTTCCGAGAATATCTACATTACCTCAATTGTTGACAGATTCCTTGAGCACCCTCGAGTAATGCTCTTTAACAATGGTGGTGATGAGGAACTGTTTATCACTTCTGCAGACTGGATGAAGAGAAATCTGGATCTGAGAATTGAGGTCGGCACCAAGATCCTTGATCCTGACCTTCAAAAGAGAATCAAAGGTATCCTCAAGCTTCAGGAGCAGGATAACAGAAAAGCAAGAATCATTGATGCTGAGCAGAGAAATGTCTATGTTCAATCTAAAGAAGGCGATCCTCAGATAAGATCTCAGATTGCTATTCACGACTATCTGCAAAAAGAAGAGGAAAAAATCGCAAAGTCGTGACATACTCCCCCTCTTTAGAAGTGGGGCTTCCTGTTGGATTGGTTTAACACCAAAGCTTTAATAATGCTGACAGCTTACAGTGTTACTGTGAGCTGTTTCTTTCTGATGAAGATCGACGCTTGCGTGCGCTGTCACATCTTATCAAGAGATCACATTCAGCTTACCTGACAGAGTACCATCCCTGTTATATCCAATCCCCATCTCATAATGCTAATTCTTCTTGTAAATGGTGGCCAAACAGTCGGTTCTGACCTTATTATTTATCTTCTTCAAGCTGAAACGGATTCTGATTATCTATAATATTGCCATCTATTTCCTTAAACTCATTTCGGGATTTAGAATCAAAGTTCTCAATAGCCTTGCTTAGACTTCTGTTGCCTGTATACAGTCTCTTTTCCAGATCTGAATAGTGCTCATCTGCCTTTTTGAGAGTACCTTTAAGTTTTTCTGCAGATTCAACTACAAGATTCAATCTATCAAAAATTGTTTTTGCCATGCCAGCCAGTTTTCTCATTCTGTCTGACTGTTCAGATAGTATCCATAGATTGCTTACTACCCTGAGCGCAGGAATTAGAGTTGATGGAGATACAAGATACACTCCCTTTGCAGCAGCCTCATCATAGATAGCATCATCTGTATAGAGAACCTCTGACAGGGCACCGTCAACAGGCACGAACATGAATACAAAGCTTGGACTGTTGAAGCTCTGATATGAACTGTAATCCTTCTCATAGAGCTCTGAGAGGTGCTTTTTCACTGAAGAAATATGTTCTTTTAATGCCTTTTCCCTTTCTGCTTCATCAGATGAGTTGATAAAGCGGGTATATGCTGTCAGAGAGCACTTAGAATCAATAATCAAACAGTGATTTTCTGGTAATCTGACAACTACATCAGGGCGACCCTTTTCTCCATTACTATAGTCGCCTGCTACCTCGCGCTCATATTCGATGCCTTTTGTAAGACCTGATTTGTCAAGAACACGCTCTAACTGCAGTTCCCCCCACATTCCCTGTGACTTGGCACCTGCACATAAAGCCTTTGAAAGTTCCTGAGCCTGCTTTGACAGTGAATCGTGAGACTGCCCTAGAATCTTTATCTCCTGACGCAGTTCTGCTGATGTTTTGATGTTGCTGTTCTGTGTATCTGTAATGAATTTTCTGAAGTTCAAGATCTCTTCTTTTAATGGATTTACACACTGAACAATATTTTCTTTTGAACTCTTATTCAGATCTGCAGTACCGTTCTTGATAAACTCATTTCCGATAACTTTAAGTTGTTCCTGCAGTTCCTTGTATGAAAAATCAAATCTCTTCTGCTGTTCCTGAGCAAGAGTTTTTGATGAATCAAGCTGTGCCTTGAGAGAAACATTCTCTTCCTTTAACAGATTGAAACTGCTTTGCAGCACATCAAGGTTATTTCTAAGTGATGTAAGCTCCTGAGACATCTTGGAGTTGTCAAACTCAAGCAGCTTATTCTCAGATGCAAGTTCATTTCTTTTTGAAGATTCGTCCTTCACGGATAGTTCAAGCTCTCCAATCCTCTTTAATGCTTCGCTAAGATTCTCTTTTGCAGCTGTCGCATAAGCCCTGTCTGATGCTGACTGCTCTAAAAGCTCTGCTCTGGATTTATAAAGACTGATTAACTGAAAAACTACCAACAGAA
Source organism: Succinivibrio sp. (assembly GCA_051891035.1). Taxonomy (GTDB): domain Bacteria; phylum Pseudomonadota; class Gammaproteobacteria; order Enterobacterales; family Succinivibrionaceae; genus Succinivibrio. The sequence continues at coordinate 8,953 of JBJFET010000051.1, forward strand.
GAACTACAAGCAGGGCAATTAAATATACCATGACCATTCTCCACATCACTATACAAATTAAATCTGAATTTTTATATATATCTATTTTATACGCTTATTAAAATTTGTAAACAAAAAAAAGAGGAAATCCAACCGATCTCCTCTTTCTTTTCAGAAATTCTGATTAGTACAGCTTGTTACATACTGCAATAGTATCAGATACAACCTGTCCTACATTAGCAAAGTGGCATTCGTATGAGTGGCCCTGCTCATCACGGACCTTGAACCTGCCATTGTATGTCTTAGTTGGATTAGTTCTGAATGCAGCGCTGTTGTCCTCTGGTGTAAATACAATTGTAGGAACATCTGAGCTTCTGCCAACAACCTCTGTTGTGGTAACAGGTCTTGCAGTACCAGCTGATTCGGATGCGGCTGTTCTCTTTGGAGAATCAAAGTTTGTCATTTTGCTGTTAATGTCATGCTCGTTGCCGCCCTTACTTCCAAAATGGAACCACTCTGTTGAAGAGTCCGCCATTACTGGTTGATGACCGTAATCTTCCCACTTGTTGCCAACTCTCTTCTTACAGCCAGCTTCACCAGTTGCACCTGTAAGTCCTGCAATAAACTTACATCTGTAAAGATTGTCTTCCTTGTCCTTAATGTCAAAGGTAATGTCATTGATACCAGGTCTGATAGTCTCTGGCATTAAGGTTAATTCATCTCTGCTAATATCCAAAGCTGCTGAAGCTTTATCCAAATAGTCATCCTGAGTTGTCATCATAGATGAAACAATAGAACAGCCTGAAAAGCTAAAAGCACTAGCCAGGCCAATAGACAGTAACAATTTCTTGTTCATTTGATTATTTTTTTCCTATAACTTATTTAATGTAATGATTGTAGCCCATTAGAGATGAAATGTGTACAAACTAAGAAATGAGTTTATTGATTAAAATCACAAATCTTTGCACAGCTCTAAAAATAATGACGGTCCTTTGATTATTGTCTTTGCAAAATACACCAAAACCACAGCCTGACCATCTGAAAATGATCAGTGCTGTGGTCTTTTTAAATTAAACGCCAGCTTTCTTTAAAGCTGCATTTACAATTTCCTGAGCTTCAGTTTCGATCTGCTTTAAGTGTTCTTCACCCTTGAAGCTTTCCATATAGATCTTGTAAACATTCTCAGTACCTGATGGACGGGCAGCAAACCAGCCGTTCTCGGTTACAACCTTAAGGCCACCGATTGCAGCGTTGTTGCCAGGTGCACAGGTTAACTTGTCAACAATCTTCTCTCCAGCTAATGTGCTAGCTTCAACTGCTGATGGATCAAGTTTCTTTAATGCAGCCTTCTGAGCTGGATTTGCAGGGGCATCCACACGGTCATAGTATGGACGGCCGTACTTCTCAATAAGCTCATTGTAGTGAGCTGAAGGATCCTTTCCTGTTACAGCAAGCATTTCTGCACTTAATAAAGATGCAATCAGACCATCCTTGTCAGTTGTCCAGACACTGCCATCCTTTCTTAAGAATGAAGCGCCTGCTGACTCTTCACAGCCAAAAGCAAGTGACTTGTCAAAAAGACCAGGCACAAACCACTTGAATCCTACAGGAACCTCGTATGCCTTTCTGCCAAGACCTGCAGCAACTCTGTTCATAAGATTTGAAGAAACTACAGTCTTGCCAACCATTGCATCTTTTGGCCACAATGGACGATGGGTATAAATATAGTTGATTGCTGCTGACAGATAATGATTTGGGTTCATAAGACCTGAATGACATACAATACCATGTCTGTCATAGTCAGGATCATTACCCCATGCAATATCAAAATCATCCTTCATCGCAATCAGACCTGCCATTGCATATGGGCTTGAGCAGTCCATACGGATCTTTCCATCGCGGTCAATGCACATGAATGAGAAGGTAGGATCAACTGCATAATTTACAACCTTCAGATTAAGCTTGTACTTGTCTGCAATTCTGTCCCAGTAGTAAAGACCTGAACCGCCAAGAGGATCAACGCCCATTCTGATACCTGACTTTGAAATTGCTTCCATGTCAATAATATCGCCAAGTGCATCAACATACTGTGTAAGCATGTCATGCTCTTTAACATTTGAAAGCTTGATTGCCTGAGTATAAGGAACTCTCTTAACGTCCTTCAGATTGTTTCTTAGAATCTCATTTGCTCTGTCCTGAATTACTGAGGTAATTTCAGTGCCAGCAGGACCACCATCGGTTGGATTGTATTTAAAGCCTCCGTTTGATGGAGGATTGTGTGATGGGGTGATTACAATACCATCAGCCAGACCTGAGGTTCTGCCTTTGTTGTAATTTAAAATTGCAAAAGAAACTGATGGGGTTGGGGTGTAGCCGTGATCCTTTTCCACTCTAACCTCAACACCGTTAGCACCTAAAACTTCAACTGCAGTAGCCAAAGCTGCCTCTGAAAGAGCATGTGTATCCATACCGATGAACAGAGGACCTGTGATGCCCTGCTTCTGGCGGTACTCTGCAATTGCCTGAGAAATTGCAAGAATGTGAGATTCTGTAAATGAACCGTTTAATGAAGTGCCTCTATGGCCTGAAGTTCCAAAACTTACTCTCTGCTCAGGATCTTCCATATCCGGTCTGTTCAGATAGTAAGCTGCCATCAAGCGTGGAATGTTGTCTAAATCTTCTATGCCGGCTTTGTGTCCAGCCTTCTGATTCAATGCCATATTTATTTCCTTTATTAACTCAATAAAATTGTCATCCTCCTCCTGCTTAATCAGGAGGATTCACATGGCAGTGGCTAATTTCTTAGCATGCCTTTATGGGTTTAGTTGCTGATCTCCAGTGAGTTTCACTACAACTGCAGTTTTTCTTACGAACCTGTACGCTCCTGCTCTAGACAGGAGCTACACCTGTGATATTGTTCATTTTAGCACAGGAGTCCACCGCACCTCACATAATTACCGCCACGACCTATAACCGTCATGAAGGACTATGTTACAGAGCCTTTTGATAAATCATAAAAATGATGCTGATATTATCAATTATGTATCAGACAAGATCTAGTAAAAATCTAAAAAAAAAGCAAAAAAAAAACTTCTTTTGGTTACTATTTTGAGCTTTTTAAAATATTGACACGCACTTGGAACTGTAGCCTGCAGATTAATCCTTATTTATCCGATCAAATCGCTTTTATTTTTGACGGAGTCGAAATTTTTGTGATTATTTGTGGCAAAATATATGATTATTCAAATTTTTGATTAGAACTAGTTTTAGACAATTATTTTATTTGGAGCAATTATCAATGTCTGCCAATAAAGTTGCATACAATCCGCAAGAAATCGAGCCAGAAGTACAAAAATACTGGGCTGATAACAACACCTTCCATGCAACAGAAGATAAAACAAAAGAGAAATATTACTGCCTTGTGATGTTCCCATATCCATCAGGACGACTTCACATGGGTCACGTTCGTAACTATACAATTGGTGACGTAATTGCCCGTTTCAACCGTCTGTTAGGTAAAAATGTGCTCGCTCCAATCGGCTGGGATGCCTTTGGTATGCCTGCTGAAAATGCTGCCATCAAAAACAACAGACAGCCTGGCGACTGGACATATTCAAACATTGATTATATGAAACAGCAGCTCAAATCACTGGGTCTGTCATATGACTGGGCTCGTGAGATTGCAACCTGCCGTCCTGAGTACTACAAGTGGGAACAGAAGTTCTTTGGCGAGCTCTACAAGAAAGGTCTTGTATACAAGAAGCTGTCAACAGTCAACTGGTGTCCTGTTGACCACACAGTTCTTGCAAATGAGCAGGTAGAAGACGGATGCTGCTGGCGCTGCGGTTCTAAGGTTGAACAGCGAGAAATCCCTCAGTGGTACCTGAAGATCACAGCCTATGCTGATGAGCTTTTAAAGGATCTGGACAAGCTTGACGGCTGGCCTGAGCGTGTACGCACCATGCAGAAGAACTGGATTGGCCGTTCAGAGGGTCTTAACATTACCTTCAAGGTAGATGGCAGTGAAGATACATTTACTGTTTATACCACAAGACCTGATACCTTCATGGGAATTACCTACATTTCAATTTCAGCAAATCATCCTCTTGTAAAGAAGTGCTGTGAGACAAATCCTGAGCTTGATGCCTTCTGCAGAGAATGCCGTACTCAGAAATTTGCTGAAGCTGACATTGCTACCATGGAAAAGAAAGGTATGGCAACTGGTTTATATGCCATCCATCCGCTCAATGGCCGCAAGGTTCCAATTTACGTGGCAAACTTTGTAATTATGGACTATGGTACCGGTGCTGTTATGTCTGTTCCTGGCCATGATGAAAGAGACTACGAATTTGCCAAAAAATACGGAATCGACATTATTCCGGTAATCAAGGAATCAAAAGAATCAGGTGATCCTGATCTGTCCGAGCACGCATTTACCGAGCACGGTATTGCTTGCCATTCAGGCGAATTTGACGGCATGAACTTTGAAGAGGCTTTCAAGGCCATTGCCGACAAGTTAGAGTCAATGGGCTGTGCAGAGCGCAAGGTTAACTACAGACTGCGTGACTGGGGTATTTCCCGTCAGCGCTACTGGGGTGCTCCTATTCCTATGCTCACCATCGACGAGACTGGTGAGATTGTGCCTGAGCTAGACGAGAACCTGCCAGTTGAACTGCCTTCCAATGTAAAAATCGATGGTGTGGTTTCTCCTCTGAAAACAGACGAGAACTGGTATAAGACTACCTACAAGGGAAAGGCTGCAACCCGTGAGACTGATACCTTTGATACCTTCATGGAATCATCATGGTACTACGCTCGTTACTGCTCTGCCCGTGATGATAAGGAAATGTTTGACAAGGATGCTGCAAATTACTGGCTTCCTGTTGATCAGTACATCGGCGGTATTGAGCATGCTGTTCTCCACCTGCTGTACTCACGCTTCTTCTTCAAGATGCTAAGAGATGCAGGCATGGTCAAGTATGACGAGCCTTTCAAGAGACTGCTCTGTCAGGGTATGGTACTTGCTGATGCCTACTACTACCTTGATGAGAACGGCACTAAGAACTGGGTTAATCCTCTTGATGCTATCCCTACCCGCGATGATAAGGGCAATATTGTTTCAGCAGTTGACAAGGACGGTCACAAGCTTCACCACGAAGGCATGATCAAGATGTCCAAGTCAAAAGCCAACGGTATTGATCCTGAGGATATGGTAAGAATGTACGGTGCCGATACTGTACGTCTGTTCATGATGTTCGCATCTCCTGCAGAACTTACCCTTGAGTGGAGACAATCAGGCGTAGAGGGTTCTCAGAGATTCCTTCGCAAGCTCTGGGCTCAGGTTCAGGATCTGGTTTGTGCCGGACCATATGTCAAACTTGACAAGAGCAAGCTTACACCTGAGCTTCGCAAGCTAAGACATGAACTGCATGTAACCATCGAAAAGGTTACAGACGATATCGGCCGCAGACAGACATTTAACACCGCTATTGCTGCTATCATGGAGCTTCTCAATCTTGCACAGAAGTGTACTGCAACTGATGAGGTTTCAATGGCAGTGCGCTATGAAATCTATAACAGCGTTGTTCTGATGCTCTATCCAATCGTTCCTCACATCTGCTTCAAGCTCTGGTCAGTTCTTGGCAATGACACCAAGATAGATACAGAAACATGGCCTGTTGCAGACAAGGATGCGCTCAAGGAAGAGGAAATTACTGTTGTAATTCAGATCAACGGCAAAGTTCGCGCCCGTATCAACATTGATCCTAATCTTGATGAGGAATCTGTAATCAAACTTGCCCTTGAGAATGAGGATGCCAAGAGATTCACAGATGGAAAGCAGATCAAGAAGACCATCTATGTTAAAGGCAGACTTGTCAATGTAGTTGCAATCTAAATATTAAGGATCTCAGAATGAAACTGAAACTTGCTCTATTTGCGTTAATGATGTTAGGACTGTCTTCATGCGGTTTTCACATTCCAAACCAGAACAGATTAGGTTCAAGTATCGCTGAGATCGATATTTCTGGCGACTACCACAGCATGTTCTACAAGGTCCTCGTGCAGAAGCTTCAGGCACGAGGGATCAAGGTGAACTATCAGGGTACGGCAAACAGAGAAAACTCAGTACGCAGTAATATCCCATCTTTGAGTGTTACAGCTCCTAAGGTTTCAATGCCTCTTACATCCATTGATTCAAGAGGAGCTGCTCTTGAATACAATGTTATTGTCACCTCGAGTGCAGTGCTTACAATTCCTAATCTGAAACGGCCAATAGTGATGAAGAACGGACTTGTAAGAACCACCATCAACAAGGCTGACAATGCCCTTGCATCTTCAAATGAGCAGGACATCATTATCAGCGAGTGCATCAATACACTTGCTGATCAGCTGATTGTAAGAATCAATTATCTTGGAAGACAGACTGATCCTGATGAGCCAAAATCTGTTCCTGCAGAACTGCTGCTGGCAAAAGACGAAAACAACTCTGATATCTACATTGATAAGAGTCAGTCAATGACTCTCATTGAAGCTCTGAAGGCTCAGGGCAACGCAGAAAGCATCAATGCCAAGTCTGTAAGTCTCAGTGAACTGAACAACGGTATCAAGGTTCTTAATTCAAAGGGAACTCATAACCTGCCAAAGACAGAACCTAAAGTGGTTCATCAGGCACCAGATTCCCTGTCAGAAGAAGTATTCCTGAAAACTGCCCCATAGCATTTGGCATTCAAGATCTTGTGTGGATAAAACTATGTCTCTATTGCCTGTATATATTTTTTCAAGCGACGATCCTTTCTTGAAAGCAGAAAAAAGTAGAGACATTATCAGAAGAGCAAGACAGGAACTGCCAGAAGCTGAATTCATGATTTTTACCGCATCTGATTTTTCATCAGGTGCACAGGCAAATCTCATGAGGCTTGAAAACGAACTAATCGATCCTGGCCTTTTTGGCGTAGACAGGATCATCAAGATCTATCTTAATCAGCTCAATGCCACTGCACTGCAGGTTCTTCAGCTAGTAGCCAAAAGACACCGCCAAGGTGTAGTCTGTGTGATTGAGATGGACAGATTCACCGCATCATATGCCAAGGTTAAATCTGCAAACAGTCAGTTTGTGGATGATATTTCAAAACTCAAGGGTGAATCAAAAACAAAAGCTGTTTTTGCCAATCTCAATCTTATCGGCGCACATATATCCATCGATTATCCTCCTGAGGGCAGTGCCTTTTCTCAGTGGCTTATCAATCAGGCTTCAAAACATGGTCTGACTCTTAGCCGGGAAACTCTTGAATATCTGTCTCTTACCTGCGAGGGTAATCTTGTGGTGGCAGATCAGTTCTTTGAACTTGTAAAATCAACTACAAATGAGAATCCTGTAAGCATTAAAACCGCCAGTGACTATCTGTCATCAAACAGCAGGTTTTCAGGTTTTGAATTTGCAGAAGCTGCTCTAAATCCAAGTCAGAGTATCAGAGCATTGAATATTCTCTACTCTCTTGGACAGAGTTCTGCTAGTCTTGCCTCAGCACTTCCTCTTATCATTTCAAACTGTGACAAGGTGTTAAGCGCTGTTCAGGCAGTAAGGGATGATAAATCCCTTTTAGGTGGAAGGGCCACTTTCAATCAGAAAATGAGCTTTTTCAGGCCGTACAGGATCACGGCTTTGAGCACGATGGATGCAATTATCTTTGCTGCTGCTCATATGCCAAATGATCTTTATACTTACCTTTGTGAGGAACTTGCTAGAGCTTCTGAGTGTTATCAGACATTCAACAATACCATGGCGATGATACACATGCAGAATTTTGCCATCAGAGCACAGCAACCTTACATAACTCAATTCAGGGAACTTTAATGAGAATCGCAGTTTTTGGGGGGTCTTTCAACCCTGTTCACCTCGATCACGTAGAAATGGCCTGCTACATTCGCGATTTTTTGAAGATTGATCGCTTTTTGATTGTTCCTAACGCCACTCCTCCGCATAAGGATACCTGCACAGTTCCTTTTGAGCACAGATTGAATATGCTCAGAGATGCATTTTGTGATCAGGAAGAATTTGAGATCTGCTGTATAGAAAAAGATCCTGATAAGAAACACTATACCTTTGATACTCTGACCGAGCTTAAAAAGACCTATGTGAATGATTCCCTGTTCTTCTGTATGGGAATGGACTCTCTGATATATCTTGACGAGTGGTACAGAGGACTGGAACTTCTGAAAATAGCAAATCTTGTGGTAACACAAAGAGAGGGATTCCACTGCCTGCAGATAAATGAGCCTGTAAAGAAATTCCTCTCAGAACATGCGCTTTTGGACGGAGACGTAAACTTTGAATCCATACTCAATGATCCGCATGAACATCACTGCATAATCCTAAACAAAAGTTTTCACTCTGTCAGCTCTAGCCAGATCAGAGATGAGCTCATCTCCTACTATAAGATACGTACTGACACAAAGAACAGCTCAGACTTTTTTGAAAATATCGACAGCTATCCTCTCTGCAGGAATTACCTGTCAAGAACAACACTCAGATATATATTTGAACACTCACTTTACAGTTAGGTGGAATCTTGGAAAAAGAACAGCTAATCGCCAGATGCATCAATACCCTTGAGAACTCTAAGGCCCATGATCTGGTCAATATTGATTTGAACAACCAGTCTTCAATTGCAGATAATATGCTTATCTGCACAGGCACCTCCAATCGCCACGTCAGCGCAATCGCACAGAGACTTGTTGATACTCTCTACAAGGATGGATTAAAACAGATCAGAGTATCAGGTGAAACTCTGGGTGAATGGGTTATCGTGGATACCGGTACACTCATGGTTCACATTATGCAACAGGAAGTTCGCGAGCGCTATGAGCTAGATGACCTTTACAGATGTATCGCAAGCGGTGAACCTCAGTGAAAATCATTTTACTTGCAGTAGGTACAAAAATGCCTTCATGGATAAATGAGGGCTTTACCGATTATCAGAAAAGATTTCCTCAGGAAATGAAACTTGTCCTTGAAGAAATTCCTCCGGTAAAAAGGACAGGCAGGAACGAGGAAAAGGCCAAGGAACTTGAGGCAAAGATGATCCTCGATACTCTGCCTAAAAAAGCATATGTCATTGCTCTTGACGAAAGGGGTACTCAGTACACATCAGAGCAGATGGGACAGAAGGTAGGTCAATGGCAGAGTCTTGGCACGGATGTTGTTCTTGTAGTCGGGGGGCCTAACGGTCTTACAGATGAGGTAAGAAACAGAGCAAATGAAATGTGGTCCCTCTCAAAGCTTACTCTGCCTCATCCTCTTGTAAGAGTGTTTCTTGCAGAGACAATCTACAGAGGTTACAGCATTTACTCTAATCTACCCTATCACAGGGCCTAGAGGGTTCTAATCTGCAACAGTCGGTTTCTCACAAATTTTGAAAAAAAAACTCTTATTTTTTTCTTATTATCAGCATATTGCGGTTAAAATATAAGCTTTGAAGATATTAAGCATTATTTATAAGAATTAAGAGTTGAAAGTTGTTTTTCAGAAGCCGTAAAAAACGCAAAGACAGGGCTCTTTTTGCCGCTAAAAAAGAAAAACGCAATTCCCTGAAAAGTAAAACGGACGAACAGAACCGTAATGAGGAATTGGAGAACAGTGTTTTTCACTCAAGGATCATTATCTGTGTAGCCATTGCCATTGTTATGGTATTGGTGCTTTTCTGCAATCTCTATTATCTGCAGATTATTTCCTATCATGATTATCAGACCCGTTCAAATGAAAACAGAATCAAGGTGATGCCGGTAGTTCCTCCTCGAGGGATCATCTATGACAGAAATCATGTGGTACTAGCAGAAAACTCGCCTGTATATCACCTGGTACTGTTTCCAAACAAGCAGATTAATACAGAAGACACTATTCGCAGGTTAAATGATCTGCTCTCTCTGTCTCTGTCAGACAAAGATGTCAAAAGACTTATACAGGAGTCCAAAACCAGAAAGAGATTCTCTGGTGTTGAACTGTCAAACTTCCTGTCAGAAGAACAGATTGCGACCTTTGCAGTAAACTCCTACAAGTATCCAAACGCACAGGTGGTGGCAAACCTAAAACGCTACTATCCTTTTGCAGATATCACTACCCATGCTACAGGCTATGTTTCAAGAATCAATCAGAATGATGTCAAGAAACTCGAGGCCGAAGGCAAGATAGACAATTACGAAGGTTCTACAGAAATCGGCAAGCTGGGTATTGAGAAATACTATGAGGATTACCTGCATGGCATTACCGGCTCTTCAAAAGTTGAGGTAAATAGCCATGGTCAGGTCATCCGTACCCTAAAGTACGATCCGCCAGAGCCTGGAAAAGATCTGACTCTTACCATTGATATCAGACTTCAGTACTATGCACAGGAAGTCTTTGGAAAAATGAAGGGTGCCGTGGTAGCTCTCGATCCTACAACAGGTGAAATTCTGGCCATGTACTCAAATCCAAGTTACGATCCTAATCCTTTTGTACGAGGTATCAGAGCAGGTGAGTACAAGCGACTTCTTGACAATCCAGGTCACCCTCTTATCAACAGAGCCACACAGGGCGGCTATGCTCCGGCCTCAACCGTAAAGCCTCTTTTGTGCATGATGGGACTTAATGAGGGTCTTATTACTCCTAACGGATCTTTTTTCGGTCCTCCATACTTCAAGCTGCCAGGCTCTTCACATCAGTTCAGAGACTGGAGAGCATGGGGTCATGGCTGGATGGATCTGTACAGAGCAATTGAAATCTCTGCAGATACCTACTTCTATGATCTGGCATACAGAGCTGGCATCAACCGCATTCATGACTATCTTGACCGCTACGGTTTTGGCAAGAAAACAGGTATTGATCTGTACGAGGAATCTCTTGGCATAAATCCAAGCCGTGACTGGAAGAGAAGCCGTTTCAGACAGCAGTGGCATCTTGGTGATACTGTACCTATCGGCATCGGTCAGGGTTACTGGACATCCACCCTCATGCAGCTTGCAAAAGCCCATTCAACTCTTGCAAACTACGGCGTTACCAGAACTCCGCATCTGTTAAAGGAGATCACTGATCCGGTATCAGGAAAGATCACAGAGTATGAGCAGAAAGAGCCAGAGGACAGCCTGAAGATTAAAGATCCAAATTATTACAATGCCTGTCGTACTGGCATGTATCTTGTGGTAAACGGACCTGAAGGCACTGGAAGACGAGCCTTTTTTGGAGCAAAGTACAAGGCTGCAGGAAAATCAGGAACTGCACAGGTGGTATCTATCAAGCAGGGTGAAAAATACAACGCCAGCAAGCTTAAGGTTGAACACCGCGATAATGCACTTTTTGTAGCCTATGCTCCTTTCAAAAAGCCTAGGATTCTAGTTGCTGTTATTCTTGAAAACGAAGGTGGCGGATCAACAAAGGCAGCTCCTGTGGCAAGAGCCATCATTGACAAATATTTACTAGACCTTTATCCAAATGGTTATCTTGGTGATCCTAATCCTGAGGTGGTGAAATTTGGTATGGGCGGAACTGTGGTTTTACAATAAATGAACGTTCGTGATAAGACTACTTTAGGACAGGTTAACAGCAACAGGATCCAGGGAACCTTTTTCTCAAGACATCATGTTGATCTTCCTCTTCTGTTTGGCCTGTTTCTGGCACTGTGCTTTTCTCTGTTTGTGCTCTACTCAGCCTCTGGCCAGGAAGTGGATATGCTGACAAGGCAGATTTCAAGAACGGGTGCTGCCTTCCTGCTGATGATTGCTGTAGCACAGATCCCTCCACGCTATTATGCAAAAATGTCTGTCTATCTTTACATTATCGGCGTGGTACTGCTCATTCTGGTTGAACTGTTTGGCGATATATCAAAGGGTGCCCAAAGATGGCTGAACCTTGGTGTTGTCAGAATTCAGCCTTCAGAGATTTTCAAGGTTGTAATGCCTCTTGCCGTTGCCACTTTTCTCTCAAGAAGTGCGCTGCCTCCTAAACTTTTCAGTACCATAGGAGCATTTACGATTGTAGGTGTGCCTACAGTTCTAATTCTGATGCAGCCTGATCTTGGTACTGCATCACTGGTGGCTGTAGCTGGTTTTATTGCAATTTTTATTGCAGGACTGTCATGGTGGTGGATTATTATCGGTGCCGGATGTGCAGCAGCAGCTCTTCCTGTAATGTGGAACTTCGTGCTGCACGACTATCAGAAACAGCGTGTGTTTACCCTGCTTGATCCAACATCCGATCCTCTAGGTGCCGGATACCACATCATTCAGTCAAAAATCGCCATTGGTTCTGGCGGTTTATATGGCAAGGGATGGCTTCAGGGATCACAGTCGCAGCTTGATTTTCTGCCAGAGCCCCATACTGATTTCATTTTTGCCGTGCTCTCAGAGGAAACAGGTCTTGTGGGATTTTTAATCCTGATGTCACTTTACTGCTTCATTATCGGCAGATGTGTACTTATAACTCTGCAGACAAGAGATAATTTTGAGAGAATTCTCTGCGGAAGCTTTACTTTTACATTCATGTTCTACATTTTTGTGAACATAGGAATGGTGTCAGGCATTCTGCCTGTAGTTGGTGTTCCTCTTCCCCTTATCAGTTACGGAGGAACCGCAATGATCACGCTTACAATATGCTTTGGAATGATAATGTCAATCCATACTCATAAAAAGGTCAATTTCTTCAGAGAGAATTAGGAGCTTTACTCTGTTATGTATAAAAGGTTTTCTTTATTGTCAAAATTTAAGCCTCTGCTGCTGGCATCACTTCTATGTTCAGCGCCTTTGACATACGCAAAGCAGATAGATGTAAAAGCTTTATCACAGTATGCAGGAGTATCCTGTGAAGATATTCAGGAGGCCCTGTCACAGTCTGTCTATCAGCAGAAGATCATCGATGCGATTACAAGACCTGGCGAGGCAAAACCATGGTGGCAGTACCGAAAAATCTTTATTACCACCTCAAGAATTCAGGCTGCTGTAAACTTCTACTTTGAAAATGAGAATATTTTAAAAAGAGCTGAAAGCACCTACGGAGTCCCATCAGAAATCATCTGTGCAATCATAGGCGTGGAAACATTTTTTGGCAGAAACATGGGCTCTTGGAGAGTGCTTGACGCTCTGTACACTCTTGGTTTTAACTACCCTAAACGTGAAGCATATTTTTCAAAGGAATTTGCCAGATTTGTCGCTCTTGCAAAAAAAGAGAACTGGTCCTATGACTCAGTAAAGGGCTCATACGCAGGCGCCATGGGTATGGGGCAGTTCATGCCATCATCATATCTTGATTATGCTGTTGATTTTGACAGTGATGGTAAAATCGATCTCTTTTACAGCAAAGCCGATGCCATCGGCTCTGTCGCAAACTACTTCAAGGAGCACGGTTGGCAGACAGGTCGCGGTATCTGCTATCCTGTCCATATCAATAGAGCATCCCCTGAGGATCTTATGAAAAAACAGTGGGAGCTTACTGTCGATGAACTGTATAAGAGCGGAGCTTCCACCAAGGTCAATCTATCCTATGATCAGAGTATCAGACTGTTCAGCTATGATCTTGAGAATGGAAAAAAAGGATACGTGGTAGGCCTTGATAATTTCAGATCAATTATGAGATACAACACCTCACCGCTGTATGCTCGTGCAGTGTTTGAACTGTCAGAGCACCTTGCGATGAATATTGATAAAATCAAAGCCAAGCGTGGACTGAAAGTGGATAAAAGGAGTAAAAAGCCTTGATTAAAGCAAAGGAACTCATTCTTTTTTCTCTAGGAGCTCTTGCTTTCATTCTGCAGGGATGCTCATCAGCAGGACATGGCTCTGCAGGTGGAGGCTATACCTATGGTACAGGTCCTAACAAGACCAAACCAATGCCTGAGCTTGAAAAGGTCAATATTAACGGCATTGGCGGAGCAAAACCAGTTTATGAAAAGCAGAGAACTGGTGGCTGCAACAAGGACTATACTGTTCTTGGCAAGAACTATATGGTATGGAACGGTGCTGACACATACATTGAGGAGGGTGTTGCCTCCTGGTACGGTCCTGGCTTTCATGGAAAGAAAACCTCAAACGGTGAGGTTTATAATCAGAAGGGATTTACTGCGGCACACAAGAATCTGCCTCTGCCTTCATATCTGAAAGTTACCAACCTTAAAAACGGCAAGAAGGTTATTGTCAGAGTCAATGACAGAGGTCCTTTTGTCGGTACAAGAATCATTGACCTGTCAGAAGGCTCTGCAAGAGCCATCGATATGATAGGTAGCGGAACAGCCAAGGTTCGTATCGAACTTATCAAGGTTAATCCAGGCGGCAGCTATGCCAATGCCTATGGCACTCCAAGCGGCAGCAATATTTCTGTATCATCAGGAAGCTATAGCACCACCTCCTCTACAGTCAGCAAGATTGCAAAGGCTGCAGGTCTGTCTGCAGGGGCTACTGCCACCACTCAGAAGATTTATACCAAGCTTAATGACTATGTATCCACAGATGTGTTTGACAGAACCTCTAAAAATTCCAGCGTATCTAGCAGCGTAAAGAAGGCGGTTTCTGCCCTGTCTGGCTACTACATTCAGCTTGTGGCCTGCAATTCAGATAAAATGGCAGATGAGGTCAGAGCCAATATAAGTAGCAAAACCAGCTATCCTGTCATAGTCTCAAAGGAAGGCAGCATCAACAGAGTTTTAGTAGGCCCTCTTTCAGAATCAGTTGCAAAAAGTGCACTTACCACACTCAAAAGAAAAGGGTATACTGATAGTTTTATCAAGAAGTTTTAGAATAAAAGATAATATTTACGGAACATAAGATGTCAATGAAAAACGCAGTTAAGATCACCTGTATTGCAATGGCTTTATCCCTGTCAGCAAACTCATTTGCAGGAGAAGATATTCCAAATCCTTTTGCAGGAATGAAGGAAAACAGTTCAAATCAGTTACCAGCAGCTCAGGGTGCTGCCCCAGCTCCGATTGTAGTCCCTGCCCCACCTCAGTTTGAAGCTCAGTCATGGGTTCTCATGGACTACTACTCAGGTCGTGTAATCTGCGAACAGAATCCTCATGAGAAGATCTGGCCTGCGTCATTGACAAAAATGATGACAGCCTATGTGATCGGAATGGAACTTAAGGCCGGCCGTCTGCATATGGATGATGACGTAACCATTACTGAGGATGCCTGGTCAAAGAAATATACAGACTCCTCCAAAATGTTCATCGAGGTGGGTCGTACCATCAAAGTCAAAGATCTGGTTCAGGGTATTATCATCCAGTCAGGTAATGATGCCTGCGTGGCAATGGCAATTCATCTTGCAGGTACTCAGGACGGATTTGTATCTGTGATGAATAACTACGCATCACAGCTTGGACTGAAGGATACTCATTTTTCAAATGTTCATGGACTGTTTGATGAGCAGAACTACTCCTCTGCATACGATATGGCTCTTTTAGGAAGAGCTATCATCAGAGATCTTCCTAATGAATACCCAATCTACTCCCAGAAGGAATTTACCTTCAACGGAATCAAGCAGTACAACAGAAACAGACTGCTGTGGGACAAGTCAATCAACGTAGACGGTATTAAGACAGGTCACCTCTCACAGGTAGGCTACAACCTTGTGACAAGCGCAACTCACGACAATATGCGCCTCATCGCCTCTGTGATTGGCTGTAAATCAGAGAAGCTCAGAGCTGATTACAACAAGGCTCTGTTAACCTACGGATTCAGATATTTCCAGCTATACTCTCCTGTTCAGGCAAACAAGATCCTGCTTACAAGAGATGTTCGTATGGGTGTTGAAAATGAAATCGGTCTTGCCATTGCAAAAGATCTGAATGTTCTGATCCCTCGCGGCAGACAGAATGATATCAAGGTTGGTTACAGACTT
Source organism: Succinivibrio sp. (assembly GCA_051891035.1). GTDB lineage: Bacteria > Pseudomonadota > Gammaproteobacteria > Enterobacterales > Succinivibrionaceae > Succinivibrio. The sequence goes on from JBJFET010000051.1 coordinate 24,791, forward strand.
AAAAAGAGCACCTTTATCGCTCCTATCAAGAAAGGAGATACTCTTGGCGTAATTGATGTAAAGATTGATGACAAGGTAATCTCAAGTGTTCCTCTTCAGGCTGTTAAAGATATCGAAGAATGCGGTTTCTTTGGCAGACTCTGGGACAGAATTGTGATGTTCTTTACCTCAGATGATGACAGTAACACAAAGCAGTAATAATTTGAAATCTTAAAAGAGTTTGTAAAAGACCAGGTTTAAAGAGTATGGCAGATCAGTACAGCAAGCTTCTGGAACTTATGGAGTTCCCGTGTGTAGTGGATTTTAGGATCATTGTTGATGCTACAGTGGCTAACTCCATTGGAGAGATCAGGAAGGTTATTGAGGAAATAGAACCTGAAGGATACCTTGAGATAACTGCTCCTCCAAGACAGAGTACCAAAGGCAAATACGTTTCATATACTGTCCCTGTAAGAGTTTCCCGTGGTGAGAATCTTAAGGCTCTGTATGAAAAGATCTGCAGTTTAGACTGTGTAAAACATGTTCTATAGGATAGAAAGTGTCTTATCAAGATCAGAATGATATAAAGTTTTCCTCAGACATATCACGCTTTTTAAAGGCGATCTCTTACCTGTGTCTGCTTTCACTGGTAATTGGTATTCTGTTTGTGGTTTTAGGCTGTTTCAGGATCTCAAGCTTTGGTTTTAGAACCTATGAGAGCATTGATAAAATACCTTACAACAAGGTCGGTGTGCTTTTAGGCACTTCTCCCCTTGAAGCTGGCGGTGCCCCTAATGAGTATTTTACCTACAGGATCATGGCAGCTTCACAGCTGTATAAGGCTGGAAAAATAGATTACATTCTGGTATCAGGAGACAACCGCCATGAGTCTTACAATGAACCAAGACTCATGAAAAGAGCTCTAATTAGAGCCGGTGTACCTGCAAACAGAATTGTTTTTGATTTTGCAGGAATCAGTACTCTTGACAGCGTTATCAGAGCCAGAAAGGTTTTCCTGCTAAAATCAGCAACCTTTATCTCACAGGACTTCCAAAATGAAAGAGCTCTGTTTATCGCTGATAAATATGATCTTAATGCAGTAGGCTACAATGCCATAAATCCAAGCTCCGGATTTATCAAGAAGGTGGCCATAAGAGAGTTCTTTGCAAGGATCAAGTGTGTATTTGACATCTATGTTCTCAATACACAGCCAAAATTCCTCGGCAAGCCAGAGAGAATTGGAACAAGCTCACTGCCAAAAGAGCTTTCAAGCAAACCCAAAAAGCTCACATCTTCTCTCAAACTCATTTCAGACAACGCTTTTGTTGTAAGACAGGCAGAAAAGATCTCCAGACTTGAGCCAATTGCAAAGAAGCTGACTGATAATGCAAAGATGATTACCGCTCGACAGGAACGTCTTGAGAATGAGTATGACAACAGCAAATCACTAAACGCATCTGACGATTATGAACAGAGCGAAATCCTGTCTGAAGAACAGAATGATGCTCTTGCACAGGCTTCTGAGCAGGCTTCAGAGAGCCTTAATCTTGGAACTGACAATACCTATATTGAGCCTACAGCTCAGGAGGAGACAGCCAATTCTGAGGAGAAGACCTCAGCTCAGACTCCTACAGCTGATAGCAGCACAGAGAGCAGGAAGGATACAAAGAAGCGAGTCAGGGTAAGAAGAACTGACATTAAAACCTTTAATGGTGATCCGTGGGATTATATGTAAGCCCATCGGATAACTGCACAATCCCGCTTTAATGCGGGATTTTTTCTTAGATTCAGCTGTAAAACATCAGCGCAAAGTAAAATCTTTTAATCTTTCCTAAAGATTAGATTTCAAGCAGCTTTCCTGTATCTTTTGAATAGTTCAACACTGCAATCTCACTGACGCCTTTTCTCCTGCTGATTACCGAGTTTATGCGTCTTGGAACCTCAATAGTCTCAATATTAAAATCCTTATACAGCTCTCGGGCTTCAGGAACATCAGAATTAGACAGCACGAAACGGATCCCTCTTTTATGCAGTAAAAGACAGAACTCATAGAGTCTGTACTGCTCTGTATCAGCAAACTGTCCTGACTGATATGATGTAAAATTTGCTGTTTTTGAAACCGGAAAATATGGAGGATCAAGATATACAAAGGCATCATCAGGAATGATATCTGCAAGAGATGCATAATCAGCACAGTGTATGTCAACCTGCCTCTGATTTAAATAGGAAGAACAGGCATTGAGTGTTTCTGTGTCGCAGATGGTAGGATCTTTGTAGTTACCCATTGGGGTGTTAAAGTAATTCTTTTTGGAAACCCTGTATAGACCGTTGTAACAGGTCTTCATAAGATAAATAAGCCTTGCAGCCCTCTCAAGCCTGCTTCTTTGCTGGTAGTCCTTCGCTCTGTCCCAGGCGCGTATCTTCTCATATAGAGACTTGTCATAAATGAGAGTCTGCAGGTACATCTCAAGCTCAAAAACGTTTTCCTTTATGGTCTGATAGGCATAGATAAGTTCCTGATTAGAATCATTGATGATTGCTCTGTCAAAATTCAGCGAGAAAAAGACTGCTCCAGAGCCGACAAAAGGCTCAACGTAGGTCGTAATCTTTTCCGGAAAAAGCTCAAGGAGCTTATCAAGGCTGGTTGTTTTACCACCTACCCACTTAACAAAAGGCTTGAGGTTTTTTATATTGTTTGGTGTATGCATATCCGTTTCCTATACTTTATATATTCTAATGGAAAACAGATTGACATTATTATATTTTTTTTAAGATCTGAGCTGAGACTGATTTTTTTTCACTGGATTATAACTGCACAATTCAGATTGCTGTAAGTGTAGAAAGATCAGCTCAAAACTTTGGAATTAAAGATAGACTAGCGGTAATTTTTAACCAGGATCTCTGATACGGTACCATTACCTTTGCGTGTAGGATTTACATAACGTGGAGCTTTTATAATTTCCTGAGAAAAGCCCTTATACAGATTTATGATGTTCTGTGTTGCTGAATTTGACAGCAGAAACTTAACACCTCTCCTGTCAAGCTCAACACAAAGATCACGAAGTGCTGTCTGCGACTCTTTTCCAAATATAGTCTTATTGTAGGCCACAAAACTATGATCTTCTACAGGATCATATGGAGGATCAAGATATACAAAATCACCCTTTTCAAGTTTTGCACAGGCTACATCAAAACTGCATGATTCCAAAGAGACATCTGCCTGATTAAGATAAAGACTTACAGCCCTGATCCTCTGAATATTAGGTACAAAAGCTGATTTATAGTAACCGTATGGTGAATTGAAATATCCTTTCTGGTTGAGTCTGAAAAGACCGTTAAAGCAGGTTCTGTTAAGATAATAGGTTCTTGCAGCAATCTCAAGAGAACTCTTTGTGTCAAAGCCCTCTACCCTGTCCTGTCCTCGAAGATCGTAAAAAAACTCTTTGGTATTCTTATAGGTTGATAAAAGTTCAATAAGATCGTCAGGTTGTGTCTTTACTACCTTGTAAAGATTGATTAGCTCGCTGTTGATATCACTGACAAAGGCCTGCTTTGGATGAAGTGCAAAAAACAGAGCTCCACCACCTAAAAAAGGTTCACAGTAATTGTTGAATGTAGAAGGAAGAGACTGAATAAGCTTCTTTACAAGACTTCTCTTTCCGCCGGCCCATTTTAATATGGGGGCTAAAGTGACATTATTATCCATCTGCATCCTGGTTGAAGTTTAAACAGAACAAAGAATTAAGATGCCTTCTTACTATCCAAAAAAAATGGAGACCAGAGTCTCCACTTTTTGTCACAGAAAATTCAATTATTTCTCTGGAACGATTGAAACAACTACAGTTGTCTTTACGTCAGCGTGTAACTGAACCTCGATGTCATAGTCGCCGATTGAACGTAAAACGCCATCTGGAAGACGAACTTCTGACTTATGAACATCAACACCAGCCTTAAGAGCTGCTTCTGCGATATCACGGGTACCTACTGAACCGAAGAGCTTGCCTTCATCGCCAGCCTGAGCAGCGATTACTAACTTGCCAACAGCTGCAAGCTTGTCAGCACGTTCCTGTGCAGCTTTTAATTCAGCAGCAATCTTAGCCTCATACTGAGCACGCTCAGCTTCAAACTTTGCAATGTTCTCTTTAGTTGCTAAAACTGCCTTCTTTAAAGGTAACAGGTAATTACGGGCAAAACCGTTACGTACTTTAACCTTGTCACCAAGACCGCCTAAACGGCCAATTTTGTCTAATAGAATAACTTCCATTGTAAGCTCCTAATTAGCGGCTCTGAAGGTCGGTGTAAGGTAATAGAGCCAAGAAGCGAGCACGCTTGATTGCGGTTGCTAATTGACGCTGATACTTAGCGCTTGTGCCAGTGATGCGGCTAGGAACAATCTTACCTGACTCGGTAACATAGTTCTTTAATAAAGCTACATCCTTGTAATCAATCTCAGTTACGCCTTCTGCAGTGAAACGGCAGAATTTACGACGGTGATAATAATGTGCCATAATTCCTCTCCTTACTCTGCATCAGCTTCTTCTGAAACTTCAACAGCCTCTAAGTCAATCTTAGAAACCTGAGCTTCATCATCGCGTGTACGACGGTCATCGCGAGCCTTCATCATAGGTGACTGCTCAGTGATTGGCTCATTTGTACGGATGATCATATTACGGATTACAGCATCATTGTAACGGAAGTTTGTCTCGATAGCATCGATAGCTTCCTGATCAGCCTCAACGTTCATAAGAACGTAAGTAGCCTTGTGAACCTTCTGGATTGGGTAAGCCAACTGACGACGGCCCCAATTCTCTAAACGGTGAACTTTACCACCAGTTTTCTCGATCTCGCCCTTATAGCGCTCGATCATACCTGGAACCTGATCTGTCTGATCTGGGTGAACCAGGAAAACAATTTCGTAGTTACGCATTAAAATGCCCCTTACGGTAAAAGTCTGACATATCAGTCAAAGTGCCAGACAAGGAGACCAATGCAGGAACGATACCTGCATGACTGAGTGCAAGCATTTTACTACTTTTATTCAAATTTTCAAGTAAAAATTGAACTTGTGACAGGATTTGATGTGAGTGGATCTTCCATCGCAGAACTCTCTCTGCGATGGCTGAACTTTTATTTTCTGTAGAGGAACTGTCGTACGACTTCGTACATTGCTATGCCTGATGCAACTGAAACATTCAGGGACTCAACCCCCTCTGCCATAGGTATCTTTACAATGGCATCGCATTTTTCGCGGGTAAGATGTCTCATACCGCTCTCTTCTGAGCCCATCACGATTGCAGTCTTCTTCTGGAAGTCATAATCAAAAATGGTAGCCTCAGCCTCTCCTGCCATTCCTACAACCTCAACATTGTGCTCCTGAAGCATTTCAATGGTTCTTGCAAGATTTGTAACTGCCACAAATGGCACATGCTCTGCAGCTCCGTCAGCTGTCTTTCTTGCAACAGGAGTAAGACCTGCAGATTTGTCTTTTGGAACAATCAGCGCATCAGCACCGGCTGCCCAGGCTGATCTCATTGCAGCTCCAAGATTTCTAGGATCAGTAATACCATCGAGGATAAGATAAAGCTGTCTGCTGTCTTCAAGCTTTTCAAGAAGTTCTTCTAGAAACTTCTCATCCTTAGGAGGAGTGGCAATCACCTCAAGAACAACGCCCTGATGAACCCCGTTCTCTGTCTTCTCATCAAGAGAATGCCTCATGGCAGTCTGAGGTCTGATACCTACCCCAATAAGCTTCTGCTCAATCTGACGGATGCGCCTGTCTTCTTCTCTGCCCTTTACAATCCAGGCTGCTGTGATTTTTTCAGGTGCAGACTCAATGGCTGTCAGTACCGCATTGATACCGTAGATGATTTCTCTTGCCTTACTTTTTTTCTGGTTTACATACATAACTGAACTTTACCTTTTCTTGCTTTTTGAATTCTTTTTGCTCTTCTTTCCAACTTTTATCTTGCTCATGCTTACAGCAGGATCGTACGGATTTGAAATGTATTCGTTATCAAGTGCCGGAGTAAAACTCTCCACCCTCTTAACCAGCATATCCTCTGTTGCTTCCTTTGCTGAACTGATATCTGCCAGTGACTCAAAGAGCTTTTCCTTGTCTGGCGCAGGAGCTTTTGTCTTTCTGCTGTCTTTCTTTGCAGCACCGCTCTTTTTTGGCTGAACCGTCTTTGCAGGCTTCTTCTTTTTTCCCTTTCCTGCAACTGTACATGGTTTTAACAGGACCTTGTGCTCTTCTGTATTTACACCAAGCACGGTAACTGTTACCTTCGTACCAGCACCATATACCTCATTACGGTTTGAAATCAGAGTCTGTGTTCGCTCATCATAAGACATATAGCTATCAAATTCGCCGATGTAAATCATACCATCAACGCCAAATTCATCAAGATGAACAAAGACACCAAACTTGGTACATGCTGTTACCGTACCCTCAACCTGCTGACCGATAAAGCCTTCCATGTAGACACAGGCCAAAGTTGCATCAACCTCTCTTTCAGCAAGATCAGCTGCTATTTCTCTTTGTGTACACTTAACTCCAAGTGCTACAAGCTCTGACTTGGTATATGAACGGGCTCCAATCTTTCCCCACTCACGCTTTTTCTCCTTTTCAAGCAGATACTTTATTACTCGGTGAAGCTGAAGATCAGCATATCGTCTGATTGGCGAGGTAAAATGAGCATATTTTTCAAGCGCAAGTCCAAAGTGACCTATGTTTTCAGGAGAGTACTCAGCCTTTGACATGCTCCTTAGGATCAGATCATTTATGATCTTTGCATCCTCCCTGTCTGCAATCGAATCAGCAAGATTCATATAATCCTTTGGTGATGGACTGTCTCCGCCCTTTAATGACAGACCAAAGCGAGCAAGCTGATTCAAAAGAAGCCCCAGCTTCTTTTCCATTGGCTTTGCATGTACTCTGTACAGAGTATTTGATTCGTGCTCAGCTACAAAACATGCCGCTGCAACGTTTGCTGCAATCATGCACTCCTCAATCAGCTTGTGAGCGTCATTTCTTTCAAGAGGCTTTACTCCCTGTATTTCCATATTCTCGTCAAATACAAAATGGAGTTCTTCACTCTCAATGGACATTCCGCCTCTCTTGTGTCTTGCCTTGACAAAGGCTTTATACAGATTGTACAGCTCCTTTACATCTTCCATAACAGACTGATGCTCAGGATAGGTACAGGTATCCTCGCTTATCATCTGCCAGGCCTCTGTATAGGTAAGCCTTGCATGTGATTTCATAACGGCAGGATAGAATCTGTAGTTTTCAATCTCACCCTTATCACTGATCAGCATTTCACAGGTCATGCATAATCTGTCAACATCAGGATTTAAAGAGCAGATGCCGTTTGAAAGCTTTTCAGGGAGCATAGGGATTACGTAATTTGGAAAATAACAGCTGTTGCATCTGTTGATGGCTTCCTGATCAAGCAGTGTTCCTGGTTTTACATAGGTAGAAACATCTGCAATAGAAACAAACAGTCTCCAGCCCTTGCCCTCTTTTTTACAGTACACGGCATCATCAAAATCTCTTGCATCCTCACCGTCGATGGTGACAAGCGGCAGAGCTCTCAAATCAACTCTGCCCTTTGTATCCGATTCCTTTACTGAGCTTGGAACTCTTGAGAGATTTTTAAGCAGGTTCTCTGGCCATACATGAGGAATATCGTTATGGAGCACTGCCATAACAATGATGTTGTTTAAATTGCCGATGTCCTTTACTACTTCTCTTGTTTTTACCTCATAGCTTCTGTCGGCAACTCTTTTTACTATCTGAGCAATAACTACATCACCAGACTTTGCCTCTCCAAGATCACTGGCATTGGCAAAGACAAAGCGGTTCTCTCTCAGATTGTCCTCATCAGGAGTAAGACAGGCTTTCTGCTTGCCAAAGAGCATTATTCTGCCAAGAACACACTGTCGTATCTTGGTTACCTTGCGGACATAGGCGTTGTCGCACGCATTTGACAGTGCTGCCTCCACCTCATCATTTGGCAGGAGCGAATAATCTGTATTAAGGTGGTACTCTTTGCCGGTCTCGTCACTTATCATGTAGCTGTAGTGCTTTTCTTTTTTGATCTCATCATAAAGAAGAGTGTTCTCGACAGCTCTGACCTTGGCAGTAACAATCCTAAGCTCACTCGCTGCAGCATATACCTTTCTGTCACACATCTGAACCAGAGAGCCTTTTGCCACAAGATCATCGAGTGTTTCAAAATAATCTGAAGTTCTGAATCTGCTCAAATCCTCTTTAAAGCCTACAGCTCCCATAAGACTGGCACACAGTCCTAATGTTCCTTCTGATGAGAAATCTAGCTGATACTGTGCTGCCACCACATAAAGTGCTACCCTAAAATCATTCTCAATCTTACCTTTTGGCGCATTCTTTAATGCCAGAAGATAGGCTATTCTTTTTTTCTCTGCTGTATACATTGTTAATCCTTCTTCAATTAACTTAACAGTTACACGCTGCCTGCTGTGCCGTCTTTTTTTTAAAGGATAGCAGCTCCATATTCTTATGGCAGCTTTCCGTTATTCTGAGCGGTCTTTCTCTTTGATTATAATATATTATTTCAAATACGCTTACTGACAGAAATAAGCTCTGTGAAGGTATGGCAAACCATATGTGCTAAAGAAAATACTCAAGGATCTCATTGAGCATCCAGCGACCCTGTGCACTAAGTGAATACCCACTTTCAGACAGTTGCATAAGACCTTTGTGACATGCCTTTTCAATCATCGGTCTTATAAGCTCATAATCAAGACCGGTTGTCTTGTAAAACTCATCAAAGCCAATCTCATCAAAGACCCTGAGCCTGTTTAACATGAACTCAAACGGCAGATCAGTATCTGCTACCCTGACAAAATCATTCGTCTCTGACTCTGTCTGCCTTATATATGATCTCACATCCTCATCATTTGCTCTTCGACAGGTATGCATCTTTGTACGTATCTTTGAGTGCGCTCCAGCTCCAATCCCAAGATAATCATAAAAATACCAGTAGTTCAGATTGTTCTGACATCTTCTGTCTTTTGTAAAGGCTGAAACCTCGTAGCGTTCAAATCCCTGCTCTTTCAGGTATGAAAAACCGCCATTCTCTATATCAGCAAGTGCATCCTCATTAGGAAGTTCTGGAGGATGTCTGCCAAAGTATGTTCCCTCCTCTAGGGTAAGCTCATACCATGACAGGTGATTGCATCCAAGTGATACTGCCATCTGCAGATCAGACAGTGCCATTTTTAAATCCTGTCCAGGCAGTCCATGCATAAGATCTATATTAAAATTGTCAAATCCTGCTTTTACCACATTTTTACAGGCATCTGCCGCCTGAGCCGAACTGTGTATCCTGCCAAGGCTCATTAGACAGTCATCAGAAAAACTCTGTACTCCAAGACTTATTCTGTTTATACCTGCCTGTCTGTACTCCTTTAGCAGTTCATAACTGACAGTGCCAGGATTTGCCTCCATGGAAATCTCACAGTTTTTTTCAAGATATGAAGATACATGTTCAAGGAATTTTCCCATCAGGCGAGGCGGAAACAGAGAGGGTGTACCCCCTCCAAAATAGACTGTATTAAAGCATCTGTGGCTAATTTTACCTACCGAGCTGTCAAAATCCCTAATCAGTGATGACAGATAAATCTCATCAGCATCAGAATCAGGGATCTTCTTTACAGAATTAAAATCACAGTAGGGACATTTTCTTATGCACCAGGGATAGTGCACATAAAGACCGGTTGGTAACGTATCTGTCATGAAAGATTGTGCTCAAGCTTGTATGTAAGAGCCTGCAGGGCACGACCTCTGTGAGAAATCAGATTCTTTATCTGTGGCGGAAGCTGTGCTGCTGTACAGTTGCGTCCTATGACCTCAAAGAGAGGATCATAGCCAAAACCGCCGTTTCCCATTTCCTGATAGCCGATTGAGCCTTCCCATGATGACAGAACAGTCATTGGTACAGGATCATCAGCACTTCTTACAAGACATAGTGCACAGTAATATCTTGCCTGGCGTCTGTCCTTTGGGACATCCTTTAATGCCGCAAGAAGTTTCTGATTATTCTGTCTGTCATCACCATGCTCTCCTGCATATCTTGCCGAATAGATTCCAGGAGCCCCGTTCAGAGCATCAACAGCAAGTCCTGAATCATCTGCTAATGCCCACATTCCTGACTTCTCACTGGCATATCTTGCCTTGATGATCGCATTTTCAAGAAAACTTCTGCCATTTTCCTCAGGTGACTCTATTCCAAGTTCACTCTGCAGTACGATACTGTATCCTAATGGCTCTAATATTGCCTTGAATTCAGCTGCCTTTCCCTTATTGCCTGAAGCCAGAACTATTTTTTTATTCATCAGTACAAACCTATTTGTTCAATTTTTTCAAAGCTTCTCTTGCTGCCTGACTGATAACAGATTCTGCAGTCATGTTATAGAAAGAATAATCAGCAAGAATATCCACCGTCAGATCATTTTCCATACTCATCGCAAGAAGCGATGCGATCTTATCACCTTTATAGGCACAAATCTCGGCTCCTAAGATCCTGTGGGTCTTTTTGGATGTGTACATGCTTATCATGCCACCATCCTCTCTTAATCCTCGATAGTATCCTAATGAAAGACGAACCTCGGTGACAATGAAACTGTCGCCGGTCTCTCTTGCATACTGCCTCATTTCATTGAGAGTCTTGCCTACAATTGCAAGTACAGGATCGGTAAACACAATATCAATTCTTACCTGCTGATGTCTGTCCTCTATATTTGGGTAGAGTGCCGCATTCTTGCCGGCATGACTTCCCTCGGCAATGGCCACTGATGACTGATGGCTTTCATGGCAGACATCACCTGCTGCAAAAATATGTGGAACTGATGAGCATAAGGTTTTAGGATCGGTTTTTATACATCCGGTACGATTGAGCTTTATTCCTATTTTCTGCAGATTCATGCCACCGACATTTGGGATCCTGTCTGTTGCCGCCACCACACTCTGCATATGAAGGTAATTTTCATAGCTCCTGTCATCAATGTAGTAGATGGCATAGCCGCTGCCATCGGGTTCATCCTCCATTGAGGTGATGAAAGTATCAACATACAGATTGAATTTTGATGAGAGCATCTGATAGGCAGCTGCAAGCACCGAGTCATCGGTCAGCGACCAGAGTTTTCTCTGTCCGAAAACTACAACATTCACCCCAAGATAGGAAAGAGCCTGTCCAAGTTCAAGACCAATCTTTGAACTTCCAAAGATGGCAACTGATTCTGGCAGGTTATCAAGCTCAAAAAACTCGTTAGTTGTCAGAATATTCTTCAGTCTTGACTGCTCATAGGTTACAAGAGGATATGATCCGGTTGCGATTACGGCAGTATTGAAACTGATGGTGGTATGATCATCTACGCATACGGTATGTTCATCAATGAACCTGGCTTTTCCCCTGATACGCTTTGTCTCGGGGATCCTGTACATAAATGACAGAACATCTGATGTTACTCTTGCCCTTACAGAACGAAGTGACGAGAGAACATTCGTTGTGTCAGCCTTGAGTGTTGACTGAAAGGTAATGCCACTGTCCTTAAGCGTAGTCAGTGAATGCATTGACATGGCAGCTGACATCAGAAGAGACGTTGGCAGTTCACCTGATCGCTGTGCCGTTGTTCCAAGAGGCCCGGCATCAACAATCACACAGTCTCGTCCCAAAGCAGTAGCACTTTTATAAGCTTCTATGCCAGCAGAGCCTGCACCTATAATCAATACCTGGCAGTTAACCTTTCTCACATCCATGATGTATGCCTTTATTATTACAACTTCAATCAAAATACCACATATTTGCTCAATATTAGCAGATTGCCCGAAAATTCATTTGAAAATGCATGAACAAAAAAATCTGTATGCATGAATAGACAGACGATCCTGTTTTTCTCCCATCTGCAAGTCTGCTACAATCTACAGAAAAAACAGGAATGACACCATGAATTATGAAGCTATCAAAAACTACAGAGGTTACATCTTTGATCTTGATGGAACACTGATAAATTCAATGCCCTTTCACGCAAAGGCCTGGATGCAGGTTGCCAGAGAGCACGGATTTGCCATTTTGGAAAGTGAGATTTATGCCATGGGGGGATCTGCAAGTCGCGATATTGCATCCTACTATCTGCAAAAAGGCAACCCTGTTGGCGATATTGAGGCTTTTGTTAAAAGAAAAATTGATGTTTTTCAGGAACATATTCCTGAAATAATCGTGTTTGACAGAATTTCCGCAATTTTAAAGGATGCCCATGACAGAGGGGCTAAGACCGCTGTGGGTACCGGAACAAGAACTGCAAATGCCTTGCGGATTCTCAAAGAGAAGGGACTTATAGACTATGTCGATGAGCTTGTAAGTGCTGATGATGTTCACAGACACAAGCCAAATCCTGATACCTTTGTGCTTGCTGCACAAAGACTCGGACTTGCACCTTCTGAATGTCTTGTCTTTGAAGATGGTCAGCTTGGAGTTCTAGCTGCAATTAATGGAGCTTTTGACTGCATCGAGGTTAGCAACAACGAAATGATCAACTTCTTTCAGGTTGAAAGGTAAAAGGCAGGTCAGATATTTCAGGCTGAAGAGTTATCAGCCTGAATAAAACAAGGAAACTACATTGAACCTGTATAAGGTACATGATGCTCAGGAAGGGTGACACCATCATCAGATGACCCCTGACTGTCTCCTCTTAATGGACGGGACACGCCTGGCTCTGAGATATCATCCTTGTGCATTCCTGATCTGTGGGATACAGCTGCGCCCTCAGGTCTTTTAATGGTGATTGTTGAAATCTTATCCTTGTAGATCATCTGCTGATGTCTCTTTACGTCTGTGATGCTGATGGTAAAGGCATCAAAGGCACTGACAAGACCTTCAAACTTCACACCTGTAATTAAAAACACACTTACAGGGGTACGGCTATCCATAAGCCACTTTAAAGCAGCATTCTGACCCTTTCCCTGAACAAAGGCAGTTACCATTCCCTTCTGTCTGTCACGATGACGATTTGGTCTGTTCTGCTTCTGTCCTGGACGAAAGCTAGTCCTTGTCTTCTGAAACTTGCGCTCACTGTTATGATTGTCTTTAAATTCTTCCACGATTATGCTCTTATCATTTAATTGTCTTTGTTAACTTGATAAATAATCAAATCAGATCTGAGTAATTATCTGTTTTCAGGGCCTTTTCAATGAAATATAACACTGATGATTGCTCACCGTCGTTCTATATTCAATAAGATACTGCTTTGAATCAATAATACATCATATTTAGACAAAACACTGCAGTATTGCGCAAAATTTATAAGTTTCTTTGCCTATTGCACACAAACTGGCAAAGTGACTAACCTAATCTTGCAGTTTCATCAATTAAAAAATTGGTGATTTTAGCATCAAGACCAAGCACAGAGAGAGCCTTAATATAGTGCCCCATGGATACGGAAGGCAGACCGTCTTCTATAGAACCAAGTGTAACTCTTGTGGTGTCCATGAGCTCGGCCATGGAAGTTGCAGTTATACCTTTTTTGATTCGGGCGGTCTTAATATTTTTTCCAAGATTTCTTAGTGCGGCTTCTGCGCTTGCAGGCAGTATAATTTGTTTTTTCATAAGCGATAACTTTCTTATAGTGGTGTTCATATAGCAGAATATTGTTATTATCTGCCTGTAAATTTTTTTAACATTATACAGCATATATTGGCTAAATATCAGAACTTTTCAATTTATTGTTCTATTTATTACCATTTAATATTCTGAATATTGTCCCTGTATCACAGTTTTGCAGGTAAGCAGACAATAAGAATGATTCCTAACACGCAAATATACACCAATGAACAATATATTGCTCAAATAATGATAAAAAATATTGAGATTAATTTTATTGATGGTGCCCAGAGACGGAATCGAACCGCCGACACGGGGATTTTCAATCCCCTGCTCTACCGACTGAGCTATCTGGGCAATAAAAGGAGTTTTAAGTTTTCAGATGGTGCCCAGAGACGGAATCGAACCGCCGACACGGGGATTTTCAATCCCCTGCTCTACCGACTGAGCTATCTGGGCAACGGCGGTTATTAAACCACAAGAGAACATTTCAGTCAAGAAAAAAAATGAATAAATTCAGTCAGAGAATAACACTTATCAGACAAATCGCATATATTGCGCTTTCTTGCAGAATGAGACACTAAAACAGATTCGCTTAACAGGCAGACTAATAAAAGCAGAGGCTGCAAAATGCAGCCTCTGTCTTACTCAATTTTAAGCTTTTATACAAAGCGTCCGTGGCAGACCTTAAACTTTTTGCCTGAACCGCAAGGACAAGGATCATTTCGTCCTATATGCAGATTTGCATACTGCTTTGCTTCTTCACGCATTCTCATCTCTTCCTGACGCTCCTCAAGAGCCTTCTGCTCAGCCTCAGCCTCCTCAGGAGTCTTTAGCCTTACCTGAATTCTGCAGAGAATTGAAACGACCTGAGAGGTAAGATTCTCAAGCATCTTTGAGAAAAGATTGAATGACTGAATCTTGTACTCGTTCTTTGGATTCTTCTGAGCATAGCCCTGAAGACCGATGCCCTGTCTCATGTAATCCATTGCAGCAAGGTGTTCCTTCCACAGAGAATCTATACACTGAAGCATTACCTGCTTTTCAAGCTGCTTCTGATTCTCCTGGCCAATCAGTTCACATTTCTTCTTGTAAAGCTCATGACCTAAGGCAATGATCTTGCTTCTAATTTCAGTTTCAAGCAGATTTGGATTTTCAGACAGCCACTGTGATACCGGAGCCTGAATCAGGAAATCCCCAGCAAGACGCTTTTCAAGCTCTTCAACCTTCCACTGTTCTGATAGTGTGTTTGGCTGAATGTACTGAGAAATAACATTATCAAGAACATCCTCAAACAGGTTGTGAATGGTCTCAGACACATCCTGACCTGACAGAAGCTCATTTCGCTCCTCATAGATAACCTTTCTCTGCTCATTGGCAACATCGTCATACTCAAGCAGATTCTTACGAATATCAAAGTTGCGGGTTTCTACCTTTCTTTGTGCTGACTCAATAGCTCTTGTAATAAACTTGTGCTCAAGAGGCTGGCCATCATCCATACCCATACGTTTCATGAAAGCCTTAAGCTTTTCAGAGCCGAAGAGCTTCATCAGATTGTCATCCATTGACAGATAGAAACGTGATGAACCAGGATCACCCTGACGTCCTGCACGGCCTCTGAGCTGATTGTCAATTCGGCGTGACTCATGTCTCTCTGATCCGATAATATGCAGACCGCCTGCCTTTAACACATCATCATGGCGTTTCTGCCAGTCGGCTTTTACAGCCTCTATCTGATCTGCTGTTGCACCTTCACCTAATGCATCAATGTCAGCCTTGAGGTTGCCACCTAAAATAATATCGGTTCCTCTACCTGCCATGTTTGTTGCAATAGTAACAGTACCAGGACGACCTGCCTGAGCAACAATGTAGGCTTCTTTCTCATGGAATTTGGCATTTAACACCTGATGTCTGATGCCAAGCTTGTCAAGAAGATGAGAAAGCTTTTCTGAATTCTCGATTGAAATGGTACCAACCAGCACAGGACGGCCTTTTGCAATGGTCTCCTTGATATCATTGACGATAGCCTTATACTTGTCCTCTTCTGTCAGATAGATAAGATCTGGCATGTCGTTTCTTATCATTGGTCTGTTAGTTGGCAGAACAACAGTCTGCAGACCATAGATCTGCTGGAATTCGTATGCTTCGGTATCAGCTGTACCTGTCATACCGGCAAGCTTGTCATACATTCTGAAGTAATTCTGGAAGGTAATAGAGGCAAGAGTCTGATTCTCAGAATGGATCTCTACACCTTCTTTTGCCTCAACAGCCTGATGCAGACCTTCAGACCACCTTCTGCCAAGCATCTTACGTCCAGTATGTTCATCAATAATCAGCACTTCGCCATTTTCTACAACGTAGTCAACGTCACGCTTGAACAGTGTATGAGCTCTGAGAGCTGCCATTACATGATGGAGCAGTGTGATATTTTCAGATGAGAAAAGCTTGTCACCCTCATGTAAGAGACCTGCCTTTACCAGAGAATCCTCAATCTTAATCTGACCTCTTTCTGTCAGATAAGCCTGCTTGATTTTAAGATCCAGAGTGTAGTCGCCCTCTCCTGTATAGGTTTCTGTATCCTCTTTCTCCTGGAAAACAAGGCCAGGAATAAGCTTGTCTACAGCCATGTACAGCTTTGAGCTGTTCTCGGCAGCACCGGAAATAATAAGAGGTGTTCTTGCCTCATCAATAAGAACAGAATCAACCTCATCGACAAGAGCGTAATTTAGGTGCTTCTGAACCTTCTGCTCAAGAGAATAGGCCATGTTATCTCTCAGATAGTCAAAGCCAAACTCATTGTTTGTACCATAGGTAACATCGCAGGCATAAGCCTCACGCTTCTGATCAGGTGTCATACCTGAAAGGTTAACACCTACAGTCATACCAAGCAGTGTATAGAAAGGTCGTGACCAGTCGCTGTCTCGCTTTGCCAGATAATCATTGACTGTCACAACATGAACGCCCTTGCCTGTAAGCGCATTTAGATAGCAAGGCAAAAGCGCAGTCAGAGTTTTACCTTCACCGGTTTTCATTTCAGCAATGCGATTTGCATTAAGGACGATACCACCCATGAGCTGAACATCAAAAGGTCTTAAACCCAATGAGCGGACTGAAGCTTCACGAGCTAAAGCAAAAACCTCAGGAAGAATTGCTTCTAGCGACTCTCCTTGCTCTACTCTCTTCTTAAATTCTTGAGTATACTTTGGAAAATCTTCATCTTTGAGCTCTTTATACTTTGGCTCTAATGCATTGATACCTTTTACAATCTTAGTTAACTTGCGTACAGTTCTCTGATTGCTACTACCAATGATCTTGGTAACTATTGAAGTGACAAACATTTTATTTTCTTAAATTTTATTTTTCTTAAATTACTGGATTACACAAAAGACAATATATCAATTATACCTTATCAATGGCATATATGTGTTGACTTATTTAGTTATATGGGGGCCGGTTAAAAGAATTTCAACAAATAGGCGTGAAAAATAAAAAAAGGAATACATATTGCGTATTCCCATTTATATTCTGGAGCGGGAAACGAGGTTCGAACTCGCGACCCTAACCATGGCAAGGTTATGCTCTACCAACTGAGCTATTCCCGCATCCAACGGCAACCATTATAGGATAAAATTTTTCTATTGCAAGTTTTTTTTGAAAAAAAATAATTCAATAAAGGCATAAGATCTTAATCATCCCCGATAAATCTCTTATTCACACAATCAAGACTCTTATTTTCTCAATCATCGCTGACAAATTTACCTGATCTCAGTCGCCTTTATGACTTCTCACCAAAAATGATCATTTGAACAAAGAATTTTTTACATTCATAAAACATGATTTATATGCCTGTTGGAAAACGTTTCGACTACTCCTTGTGCAAATTTTTGTCTTCAGTTTTTCTTACATACCTCCGATAAGTGTTAAGATGATCACAAAAATTATAATAATAAAATTAACAAAACCACAAAAGAACGTGTAGTTAAGTTTTCGAAGGGTTAATAACATAGATATTATTAGAGAGCGCATCGTTATGAAAAAATAAATTCAGTTTCAAACAGAAGATAGTTAGCAGTTATATCGTACTCATCATTTTGACCATCAGTCTTGTTCTAACTGCCTTTTACTCAATTTCAAATACAAGAAATATCACTGTCGATAAAATTGAAGCTCTGAACGTCAGGAACGAAAGAACCAGAAATGCTCTTAACGCACTGTATGAGTTAAATGATATTGTCAGAACCATTGTTGTAAACCCAAAAGCTGACATTGATGCTCTAGTTGCTAAGGCAGAACCTCTTGAAAAGAGCCTAAAGGAATGTGCCGATGCACTTCAGATGACCCGTTATCCTCAGGAAATCGGTCCTATCAAGGAGAGTACAAAATCATACATCAAGACGTTCAATGAACAGCTTGTCATTGCAGCAAAGCGTGAGGACAAGCAGCTTGCTAGAAATATCGTACTAGGTCCGATGAATGCTGACTTTCTTGTAATCTGTAGCAACATGCCCAAGGTAAATGGCTATCAGATACGAGCAACTAAGGATGCCATGTCCGAAATCAAGAGTTACGGAACCTTTATCACAATTGGCATGTGCACCATTCTTGAGATTGTTATTGCCATCATCTTTACAGTAGTTATTCCGTCAAACCTTAGAAAGAGCATAAAAGATATCAGCGTAAGTGCAGATCGTCTGTCTCAGGGTGATCTTAGAGAGAAGATAAATACAGACAGAAAAGATGAGTTAAAACCTCTGTCTGATTCTCTTGAGACCATGAGATTAAGCTGGCAGGAAAATATTACTGAAGTCATCACGGTTTCATCTAACATCGGTAAGGTAATAGACGCAATCTCAGGTGCATCTGACAAAATTCAAAGTACAGCCGAGGACAATCAGAACCGCGCTATAACAGTTGCTGCCGCATCTGATGAAATGGTATCAACCACCAATGATATTGCACAGAACTGTGAAGTTGCATCAAATACTGCTGAAGGCTCAAAGGATTCGACATCCTCAGGAGTAAGCCAGATCCAGTCAATGATCGACAAAATTGCAAACCAGGTTGGCAAATCAAAGGACGATGCTGTCCTTGTACAGAAGCTTGCTTCACAGGCTGAAAAAATCGGAACTATTGTTCAGACAATTGATGATATAGCCTCACAGACCAATCTATTGGCACTTAATGCTGCTATTGAAGCGGCAAGAGCTGGTGAGGCCGGAAAGGGATTTGCTGTAGTAGCAGACGAGGTTAGAGCTCTTGCCTCAAGAACCTCTGCCTCAACACAGGAAATCACCCGAATGGTAACTCAGATCCAGTCAGATGCTACAATTGCAGATCAGGCAATGCAGGAATCTGTATCAGTTATGGATGATATGTCATCACAGAGTGAACAGATTGAAAAGATCCTAAGTGAGGTAACTGACTCGGTAACCGAGGTTTCTAATCAGATCACCCATATTGCCACCTCTGCAGAACAGCAGACAGTAGCAACTTCAGAGATCTCTACAAACATGAAGAGCATCACTGATGGTTCTAGAAACCTAAAAGATGCAATCGCAAGCATCAACAGTGATATTCAGTCATCTACCGAGCAGGTTCAGACTCTTATTAATATCATTGCCAAATTCAAGGTATAGGATCTGAGAGCATCATTTCCTATGGCGTGGTGCAGGTCATTATTATAAATACAGGACCTGCACCATGCTCTTTATAAAAGGTGCCCTGCACCTTTGTATTCTCAAAGATATATCGAGCTGCGTTATATCGCATATCCTGCCTGACAGCATTCATTAATGTTAAACCATTTTCATTGAATCTCAGCTCAATATGATTCACCGATTCTGATCTTCAGGATAAGCCTAAGATTTTACCCACAGACGCCTGTAATTTTTTCACACAGTATCAGGTTGTGGTAAGTAAAACATCAGAATATTCACCAAAGATGAACAGACACATTAGAATACTTCAAAAAATTCAATCTGTTATCGGTGTGCATAAATTGTGCGCAATTTTCGTAAATAAAGAAATCCCTGTTATATAAGCCTTTATTGCAGGTATCTTACATCGAAACATTATCTATTTCTGATTAACGATATAAATTTGATATCACCTACAAATTTAATTATTTCCATTTCAGAAAACATGTTTTTTAACCTATAAATAGATATGTATGATTTTAATAAAATAATAATTATATTCATATTAGGAATCATTGCTATTTATCATCAACTTACATGAGGCTGTGAAATGAACTTTCTTAACTGTGTGTCCTTTAGAAGTAAAATAGTCAGTAGCTTTTTTACTCTTATGCTTTTGACCATAATTCTAGTTTCTACTTCTGTAGCTGAAATATCCTCATCAAGCAATCTTGCTATTGACAAAATAGACAGTCTCAATGTCAGGTATGAAAGAACAAGGAGAGCCTTGGATTCTTTCTACTCTATCCATCAGCTTGCAAGAGATTCTGCGGTGGAAGGAAAAGTCTCAGCTTCTCTTATGGAAGAATCAAAAAAGCTTACCGACCGAATGCAGGAATGCGCAGATGCGCTTCAGATGACAAGATTCCCAAAGGAAATCGGAGCCATCAAAGAAGGCGCAAAATCCTACATCAAGACATATTATGATGAGTTTATCCCAGCTCTTAACAAATCTGACTATGCTAAAGCTCAATCGGTTGTTCTGCAGAAGCTCAACAAGGATTTTATGGCAATCTGTACCAATATGACTCTGGTAAACGGATATCAGCTTCGCGAAACCAAGAAGGCAATTTCTTCTCTTGAGAGTAACAAGACCTATGTAATCATCGCAATCTGTACCATCCTGGAGCTTATTATAGTGGTACTGTTCTCCTATGCAGTTCCAAGCAACCTTGTAGCTCACATCAAGACAATTTCAAAACTTGCCCAGGAACTTGCAAAGGGTGATATGACAAGAAAGCTGCATACTGACAGAAAAGATGAGTTCAAGCATCTGCTAGTTGATCTTGAGGAGATGAGAAAAACCTGGCAGAAGGATATTGGTGATGTAATTGAGGTGTCCTCAAAATTAGGCGAGGTTATTGTTGAGGTAAGTGAAGCCTCTGAAAAAATCAGTAACACTGCCAAGGACAACCAGAGCCGTGCCTTTACAGTAGCTGCAGCATCTGAGGAAATGGTTTCAACCACGCAGGATATTGCCAAAAACTGCGAGGAGGCATCTGCCTCAGCAGAACAGTCATCCCGTTCAACTAACGAGGGTGTCAACAAGGTACGCGCCGTTATCAACAAGATCGGTGAGCAGGTAAGCAAATCAAAAGAGGATGCAAAACTAGTTCAGTCTTTATCACAGCAGGCTCAGAAGATCGGCTCTATTGTTCAGACAATTGATGATATTGCAGCTCAGACCAATCTTCTGGCACTAAACGCTGCCATCGAGGCTGCCCGTGCAGGCGAGGCCGGTAAGGGATTTGCCGTGGTAGCAGATGAGGTTAGAGCTCTTGCATCAAGAACTTCTTCATCTACTCAGGAAATTACTGCAATGGTATCTACTGTTCAGAGCGAGGCTCAAAGAGCAGATGAAACCATGCAAGGATCAGTTGTGGTAATGGATGGCATCGCCGAAGAGAGTAGCGAGATTGAAAACATCCTGAACAATGTGACAGACATGGTAAACGAGGTTTCAGGTCAGATTGCTCAGATTGCAACTGCTGCCGAGCAGCAGACTGTTGCAACATCAGAGATTTCATCCAATATGAAGAATATCACCGATGGTTCAAAGGAACTTTGTGAAGCAATCAAGGCTGTCAGTGATGATGTCGACCATACAAATGAACAGGTTTCCTGCCTTGTAAAGATGGTAGGACACTTTAAGGTTTAAAATACAGCAAACTTAATACCTAATGTTTTGTATTCATTTCTCGTTAAGAGAAATGAATAGTCTTTTATTTCCTTTTCTCCACTAAAAAAATGTTAGGTACGTTCAAATTCAGATAAAAACACTGTGATGTAGCGAATAATTCTATTACCCTCCCTCTTGTAGATTTTATTATCCTATATATAAATAACTCAACTTTTGCGTTTCAACAATCATTAACAAAACGCTTATAAATGTGGTCTAG
>JBJFET010000052.1:0-2857 GCA_051891035.1 Succinivibrio sp.
CAGGATCGTACATACCACCAGAAGTGTCGTACTGTTTAGCTTTCAGTTTAGCAGCGATGGATTCGCCTCTTTCAACTTTGCAAGCTTCATCGTCCGTGGAATAGATGTGGAGTTTGTAGTTTGCAGCAGCGTATTCAGCAGCAGCTAAAATAGCAGCTTCAGTGTGCTGTTCTGTTGCGAGGAAGTACCAGTTGCTTTGTGCAGCTTCAATCTCTGGCATGACAAGAGCTACAGTTTCGTCGGTAACATTTTTGATGGTGTAGTTACCGTAGTCTTTACCAATAGAGAAGGTTTTACCTTCTTTCGGTGTGACAGTTACTTTACCTGCTTCAACGGTAGCAGTCAGTACTTCTGCTAAAGTTACGTCTTCAGTAAGCTGATCTTTAACGTCGCTTGCAACAGAATCTGCGCTGGAAGAACCAGTAACATTAACGATGATTGCTTTGGTGTAGTCACCTGCAACAACATTAAGAGTAACCGGATTTTCTGAATCAATGTTGGTTTTGCCAGTGAAATCAATTTCTACATTTTTCAGGCTCTGGCGACCAACAATGATGTATGACGGCGGGAACAGCCCTGAGAATGCTTTAGCAGCGAATTTATGTACTGCTGAGCCAGGAGCAAAGCCATCATCAACGAGTTGTTCAAGATCTGCGTAGACACGAGCGCGTTCTTTGAAAACGTTGTGGATGCCTACGAAAAGCGGGGTTTCAAAACCCACTGTGTCGATTGGTTGAGTTCCCAGAGTTACGGAAACGTCAACAACATTATCATTGTAGGACATTATTTTCCTCTTTTCAGTTAGCTAACTAATTAGTCTTTTCTGCGATAGTGATGAACAAATCCATTTCAAGTTTGTCCAAAACTTCGAAAACTTCTGAATCCGATTCTACCACACACATGTTCAATGTCAAGAGGGTAGTTGCTCTATTTTCATAAAGCTGGTTATTCAGCGGTACTCTCTGTGACGATACTGTTGTGCAATAGGCGTAGGCGAACTGTGAATTATCTGGAAAGATTCTATCGTAGAATTTAGGTAAAGTCAACATATGGAGCACTTTTGACAGTTTTGCTGCTGGGTTGCTACCTCTGTAGACTGTGACAGGAAAAGTTACCCTGTAATTGTAAGTATGTACAGCAAAATCCTCTTCTTCGACGTAATTATCTTCCCATACTGAATTTGGTGTGACCACAGGCTGATCGATCATGACAAATTCGCCTTCTGGTTTTGGAATCTGTTTTGATCCAGAGTAAATAGCTTTCAAACCTGTGGCAGCGTAAACTACTTTACCAACTATCTTCACCAGTTCAGCTAATGCCTGTTCAGTGTTCAGATAGTCACTCATTATACACCTCCTTCCACCCCTTCTGGGACTTTGACCAGCCATGAGCGGAATCTTCCCGCTTGAGCAGATAAGTAGGCATCAGATTTTATGACAGTGAACCAGGCGTCTTCTCCGAACATGTCCTTCAACAACACCTGATCAGCGTTCTCAAGGGAACCTTCGTGTGGGCCGACGAGCATTTTACCGGAGTAGTAGATAGTAAATGCTTCATACTCTGCGCCACCTTCAGGAAACATTTTCGTTGTGAAATCCCTTGCTGTGCGGCCTGTCATTGGTTGAACGACACAATCCTCTAACTCAAACTCCTCGAAGACAACTTGCAGATCGTCATTAAGAAACGGAGAATCAGAATCTTCTGCTTTCTCCATTTTACGCCGTCTTGCTTTGCAAGTTATTCGCGGAATAAGAGTGTTTTTACCTATTAACGTATAAGCCATTAAACACCCCCGATTTTAAATCTTACAGAATTAACAAGATCGTTATAGTGGTACATGGCTTCACTGAAACCTTTTCTTGCAGCCCATTCAGCAGAAACTTGGTTGTTGCTGAATTGACCGTAGTTTATCACCCATTGAATCCTGTTGGCTGCTGCGTTTGCCATTTTTCTCAGTGCAGCGTTGACTGCCCCACCATCAATGATGGCTTTCATGACTTGCACTGTGTATTTAGGCAAATCTTCTTCTCTGAACAAGATATCTGCCGAAGTCATAAAGTTACGCACTGGCAGATTGTTCCAACCTTCCTGGTGGATAGCTGCCAGTGTCGCTGTGTTGAGGCCAGAGTAGTGAGGATCATCAAAGAATCCGTACTCTATGGTGTTCTTTTCGAGACTCATTGTCTCTTTAAAGATCCTGTCGAGTTCAGAAGTATCTTGTTGACTTTTGAATACCGCTCTCAAGAAAACCTCCTGTTATTCTTTAGGAGGTTTACGTTGAGGATAACGACGAGGAACCATCGGATTAGGGGAGTAAGGAACGATACCACCAATATCAAAGCCGTTGAGAGAGTTGCTGTCGTTTTTAACCCTGTCGTATTCATCTTTGCGAACACCACCGATGATAACAACACCGCTGCCAGTGTCATTGAGTTCTGGATCAACATAACCAGGATTAGCCAGCAACCAATCAAGGAAGTCGCTCCAGGACTCCATCCAGTTGTTCTCCGTCTTGATACTTATCGTTTCATCACCGATTTTTTCAAGACGTTCGGAAATGGTGGCGTTGAAATTGGTAACACCAGACACCATGATCCAACGAACACACTGAACAACAGTGTTGAATTTCAGTAAAGGCAGTTGCGCAGGGTTTTCTGGGTATCCTAACGCTTGAGATTGCATCTGCAAGAAAGTTTCAATAATCTTTGTTGGGAGGGTTGACTCGTCAACATCACCAATCATCAGCCTGACAAAATCAACCAATTCTTGTGTTTCCACTTTACCTCCATCTTCTATTTAGATTTAGAGAGTCTACCATCTTTAGAAGACTTTTACAAGCGGATAGACCTTAACAAAC
>JBJFET010000053.1:0-12660 GCA_051891035.1 Succinivibrio sp.
ATCCCCGTCCGTTCCGCCACTTATCCTAAGACCAGATCAGATGATCTGGTTTTTTCATTTATACGCCTTTAATCACAAATCAGCACAGCTGATAAATCTAATTATCCTTACAAATGATACACTTACCTATATCGATGTATAGAGGTTATTGTGCTTAGAATATTTCATCTGATGATTTGTACCTTCGTCATTCTCATTGTAGGATCTGGCATATTTGCCTATGTAAAATCCTCTCATGACACTATATATGTCGGAGTAGACGGGTACAGTGCGCCTTTTTCACTGACAACCAAATCAGGAGATCTGTCAGGATATGGCATTGATATTATCAGAGCAGTAGCCAAGGCCGTCAATGTCGATGTAGAGTTTCGAATTATTCCTTTTGATGCTCTTCATGACAGCCTAAGAAAGGGCACTGTAGATGTGGTTATCGCTCCTTTTGATCCTGATCTTGAAGAAAACAGAAAAAACTCCCTGTTTACTGATCCATATTACATAAATCATTATATTTATATTACTCGTGATTATTCTCTTGATCATGATCTGGCTCGTAAATCTGTAAGTGGCCTTAAGATCTGTACTACAGACAAGCCTGATCTATTAAAGTTTCTGAGAGTTCACTTCAGTACTGACAATATTATGATTTATGACTCTCTCTCAAAGGCGTTCTCTGGTTTATATCAGAATGACTGCGACATGGTTGTGGACAGTAAATCAAGCGCAACCTACTATATTAAAAAACACTCTCTGCGTAAGTTAAGAGTTCATGATCTGAAGCGAAATTCTCAGAAAGTTTACAGAATTGCCTTAGGTTCAGATAAGCGTGAATTAAGAGATTTGCTCAACAGCGGACTTGATTATGTAGTTCAGACCAGAGAAATAGATAGGATTGATAGAAAGTGGTTTGGTACAGATTCTGAGCTTTCTTCCGTGTCAGTAAGACATAATAAAAAATAAACCCCAGTAAACTATGTTGACTGGGGCTGTGCTTCTCTCTATTTGTTACTGTTTAAGAGAGTCGAGGATATTGATGCCGAACCATTTGCGGCTTACCTCTTCAAACTTACCGTTTCTAGAAGTGTTATCAAGTGCATCGTTAACTTCTTTTAGAAGTTTGCTGTTTCCTTTCTGCACTGCAATACCGTAATACTCCTTGTTGACATTTTTGGTAATTTCAATAGAAGTGAACCTGCCTGAAGTATCCTTTGTCAGGAAGAAATCATTTACAGGCTTATCGTGAATTGCTGCAACACATCTTTCATTGCCAAGCTCAATATAGGTCTCAGGTGGTGAGTTAAAGATTTTATCTTCAGCCCCTTTCAAGAATTTCTGTGTAAAAGTGGTTCCTGCAGATGCTAACTGAGTACATACAGGCTGTCCGTCGAGCTTTTCATATGTATCAAATTTTGAAGCATTCTTTTTATCGATCACGTAGCTCATACCGCAAAGGTAGTAAGGCTGTGAAAAATCTACCTTCTTGGCTCTTTCTTCAAGAATGGAGAATCCTGAGATAATAAGATCAATGCCACCAGTCATCAGACTTGGAATAAGTCCATCAAAAGGCATTACGTTGATCTTTACCTCATACCCCATATCCTCAGCTAGGACCTTGATAAGATCAATGTCAAATCCAGTGATTTCACCCTGATCATTGATATAGGTGAATGGCGCAAAAGCACCCTCACATCCGACATTTAGGATCTTTTTATCTTCGGCTCTTGCCTGAAGAGACAGCATACTGATAGATAAAAGAGTGTATATTAAAGTGATTCTTAGAAATTTGAACATAAGCGTCCTCCTGGCTCATATTGTATTAGATATGTGTTTTGTTTTGTAGAAAAAGAGCAGAAAATTCAGAATTGGTGTAAACAGGTAAGGTCTGAGCTAGGATAGCTCATATTGCTCTAATATATTGCCTAAAATACCCAAATTTCCTATAATATTGGAATTTTATAAAAGCAGTCGAATAGTTTTTGCCACAAAAAATGGCACGTTAAGATCAAGATTTTTCTAATTATCTGATACAGCTTAAAAAAAATTTCTCAAGCTGGGCTTATTTGTGCTTGCACAGATACTATGCAGTTTTGCTGGTAAAAAACGCTGCTGATATGTTGTAGGATTTGTAGCTAACAAGTCAGTGATGCCTAAAAGTTAAGAGGCTTTTTATGTCAATGCGTTCAATTTACTGCGGTGATGTTAATTTAAGCAGTAAAGATACTGAGATCACTCTATGTGGCTGGGTTAACCGCAGACGTGACCTTGGTGGTTTAATTTTTATCGATTTAAGAGATAGAACAGGTTTGGTTCAGGTTGTATTTGAGCCTGATAATCAGAAGCTTCATGAACTGGCTTCAACATTAAGAAACGAGTTCTGTATTCAAGTAAAGGGTGTTGTCAAGGCAAGACCTGAAGACCAGATTAACAAAAAGATGGCTACTGGTGAAATCGAGGTTTATGCAAAAGAGCTGACAGTTTTCAACAAGGCTGGTGTTCTGCCTCTTGATTTCAATCAGGAGAATTCTGAAGAGCAGCGACTGCGTTACAGATATCTTGATCTGCGCAGACCTGAAATGGTTGAAAAGCTTGTAACCAGAGCAAAAATTACTCATTTTGTCAGACAGTTCCTTGATGCAAACGGTTTTCTGGACATCGAAACTCCAATGCTGACAAAGGCTACCCCAGAGGGCGCCCGTGATTACCTTGTGCCATCAAGAATTCATCATGGCAAATTCTACGCTCTGCCTCAGTCTCCACAGCTATTCAAGCAGCTTTTAATGATTGCAGGCTATGATCGTTATTATCAGATCGTAAAATGCTTCCGTGATGAGGATTTACGTGCTGACAGACAGCCTGAGTTTACACAGATTGATGTTGAGACATCTTTCATGAGCTCACAGGATGTCCGCGATATCATGGAGAAGATGATAAAGGAACTGTTCAAGGAGATCAGAAATGTTGATCTTGGAGTTCTTCCTGTTATGTCATGGGAAGAGGCAATGGACAGGTTCGGTTCTGACAAGCCTGATTTAAGAATTCCTTTTGAACTGAAGATTGTTGACGAGGCTGTTGTTAACAGTGAGTTTAAGGTACTAAGCGAGCCTGCTGCAGATAAGGACAGCAGAGTAATTGCCTTTGCCCTTCCTGGTGGTGCTCAGCTTACCCGCCGTCAGATTGATGATTATACTGACTATGTCAAGAAACTCGGTGCTTCTGGTCTCATCTATATCAAGGTTAACAGCATCAAGGATGGAGCTGAAGGTCTGAAATCCTCAATTGGCAAACATGTAACAGAGCAGGAACTGCTTGATCTTGTAAAACTCTCAGGTGCAAAGGACGGCGATATGGTATTTATCTGCTGTGGCAAGAGAGTCAAGGCTGCAACTGCAATCGGTGCACTTCGTCTGAAGACTGCAAAAGATATGAATCTTGTGGAAGATGGTTACAGGGCATTATGGGTTGTTGACTTCCCTATGTTTGAAATGACAGAGGAAGCCGGACTTACTGCAATGCATCACCCATTTACAGCTCCAAAGGATGTAACACCTGAGCAGCTTATAAACGATCCTATGTCAGTATATGCAGATGCCTATGATCTTGTAATCAACGGTTACGAGTCAGGTGGCGGTTCTGTTCGTATCTATGATGAGAATATGCAGAACGCCGTATTTACAGTTCTTGGTATTTCAAAAGAAGAGGCTCGTGAGAAGTTTGGATTCCTGCTTGACGCACTGTCATTCGGAGCTCCTCCTCATGCAGGTCTGGCATTCGGTCTTGACCGTGTAACCATGCTCTTAACAGGTACCGATAATATCAGAGATGTAATTGCATTCCCTAAGACCACAGCAGCATCCTGTCTGATGACAGATGCCCCTAATGTGGCAAATCAGGATGCATTAAACGATCTTGCAATTTCAGTAACAGATTTTGAAAAGTAACGCTAGGCGTTCAATTAGGAGATAAAAATGTCAGGTCACTCAAAATGGGCGAATATCAGATTCCGTAAGGCAGCCCAGGATGCAAAACGCGGTAAGGTTTTTACCAAGCTTATCCGTGAAATTACTACTGCAGCTCGTATGGGCGGTGGCGATGAGTCAAGCAACCCACGCCTGCGTTCTGCTGTAGTTGCAGCTTTAGCACAGAACATGACACGTGATACCATCAAGCGTGCAATTGACCGTGGTATCGGTGGCGGTGATGGTGCTGATCTTGAGAATATCACATACGAAGGTTACGGCGTTGGCGGTGTTGCTGTTATGGTTGAGTGTATGACAGACAACCACAACCGTACAGCATCTGATGTACGTCACGCATTCACAAAATTCGGCGGTAACCTCGGTACCAGCGGCTCAGTAGGCTATCTGTTCACCAAGAAGGGTGTAATCAGTTTTGCTCCTGATGAGGATGGCAATATGCCAATCGATGAGGAGAAGGCTATGGAGATTGGTCTTGAGGCAGGTGCAGATGATATCGTAACCAATGATGACGGTTCAATTGATGTCTACACTACTCCAGAAGCATTTGCTGATGTAGTTGAAGCTTATGAGGCTGCAAAGATTAAGCCTGCAAATGCTGAGGTTTCAATGGTTCCTTCAACAGAAGCAGAGCTTGATGGAGAAACTGCTGCAAAGTGCATGCGCATGATCGACGCTTTAGAAGATCTTGATGATGTTCAGAACGTTTACCATAACGCATCATTTCCTGATGACGTTGAACTAGATTAATCAAAATTCAGAATTAATTAAAAATAATTTTGCTTTTTGATTATTCATAAACTATAAATATTAAGTCAATGGGCAAGAGTTTAACTCTTTCCCATTTTCTTGTCATAAGACTACAGCGTCTAGGATTAGAAAGAATAATGGATAATAATTCAGCAAGTACAGAATTCAAACAGTTAATCGCCAAAGGTAAAGATCAGGGATACCTGACAATTGACGAGATTAACGATCTTATTCCACCTGATATTATCAGTGGTGATCAGCTTTCCGTATTTATTCAGACCTTTATTGATATGGGTATCAACGTATGTGATACCCCTCCTGAGGCTGATGACATTCTTTTAAGTGGCAACTCTCAGACTGATACTGAAGATGTTGAAATTGTAGCAAACCAGTTAGACAGCTCTGTAGATATCGGTCGCACCACTGATCCTGTACGTATGTACATGAGAGAAATGGGTAACGTATCATTACTTACCCGAAAGGATGAGATTGAGATTTCAAAGAGAATCGAGCGTGGCACAAACGAAGTTCAGCTTTGCCTGGTTGAATATCCTCAGGCAATGGAGGAACTGTTTGCCCGTTATGAGATGACTCTTGATCCTGAATCAGAAATCAAGCTTGGTGACATTATTAACGGTTTTACCGATCCTAACCTGACAGATGAGGCTGACGAGCTGGTTATTGATGAAACAGCTGAAGCTGAGCTTGATAAGGAGCTTGAGGCACTGGATGAATCTGAGGATGATTCTATTGTCATTGATGAAAAGCCATCTAAAAAGTCAAAGAAAAGCTCAAAGGCTGCAAAGGATGAGCCTGCAGATGATGATGTGGATGATCTTGATGACGACTCTGATGATGGTGCAGAGTCTCCAAATGATTCAGGTCCAGATCCTGAGGAGACAAGAAAGCGCTTTACAGAGCTTCGTGTTCAGTTTGACAAGGTTACTGTTGCAAGACAGAAGTCTCTTACAGACAAAAAGTATTTAAGAGAGCTTGATAAGTTAATCGAGATCTTCAGATGCTTTAAGATTGTACCTTCTCAGCTAGAAAGTCTGCTTCGCAAGATGCACGATATGATGGATCGTGTAAAGAGACAGGACAGAAGAGTTCGCGAGATTGCTGTAGGTCGTTGTGGCATGAAGATTGATGAACTCAAGAAGTACTATAACGAAACTGATAATGTTTCCGACCTTGCATGGTTTGAAAAGGCTACCAAGGTTAAAAAGCCTTACGCTGCAAAGCTCAAGGAATATGAGTCTGAGATTGTAAAATGCGTTGAGGCTCTTAAGGAAATTGAAGAGGATGCCGGTATCAACATCGCCCGTTTACGTGATCTTTCACGCAGGATCATGCTAGGTGATGCAATGGCCAAGAAAGCCAAGAAGGAAATGGTTGAGGCAAACCTGAGACTTGTGATCTCAATTGCCAAAAAGTATACCAACCGTGGTCTTCAGTTCCTTGACCTTATTCAGGAAGGTAACATCGGTTTGATGAAGGCTGTTGACAAGTTTGAGTACCGTAGGGGATACAAGTTCTCTACCTACGCAACATGGTGGATTAGACAGGCAATTACCCGTTCTATTGCTGATCAGGCAAGAACCATCCGTATTCCTGTACACATGATTGAGACAATTAACAAGCTCAACAGAATTTCTCGTCAGATGCTGCAGGAGAAGGGCAGAGAGCCAACTCCTGAAGAGCTTGCATCCAAGATGGGACTGCCTGAGGAGAAAATCCGTAAGGTTATGAAGATTGCAAAGGAGCCTATTTCTCTTGAAACTCCTGTAGGTGATGATGATGATTCACATTTAGGAGATTTTATCGAGGACAGCTCAATTGTAGTACCTGCAGAGGCTGCTACATCAGAGAGCCTGAAGAATGCAATCAACGGAGTCTTGGATGAGATGCCTCCAAGAGAGGCTCAGGTATTGCGTATGCGATTCGGTATCGGACTGCCATCAGATCATACCTTAGAGGAAGTTGGCAGACAGTTTGGCGTGACCCGTGAGCGTATTCGTCAGATTGAGGCTAAGGCATTACGTAAGCTTCGTCATCCATGCAGATCACAGGGACTGCGTGGCTTCCTTGACTAAATCCCTATCTTAATACCAGGAATGAGCGCAGTGTGTAATTCCTGAGTATTCACAAGGTCCCCGCAGGTCGGGGACTTTTCATATGCACAAGTCCCATTTTATCTGTATCTTGGAACTCAGAGTTCACAGCAAACAGGATAGCTCAGTCTTTTTTTAAGGATAGTTCTGTGGCAATTATGAATTCAGATTTTTATGATAAGACGACTTTGATAAGAATAATTGCTCAATATAAAAGATATCCCCCTGTATATGAGGCCATATACAGGGGGAATTAAATTATCATTAAAGTTCAGATTGGATTAAAGCTGAGCGCCTAATTCCTGACGAACGTATGCACCTGCGCCTAAAAGTCCTGCATCGCCATTGGAGATCACATATACAGGGATCTGTTCTAATGCATCCTTAAAGCGCCCCTTAGCATTGAACTGCTCTCTAAAATCGCTGTTCTTAAAGTAGTCAATAAAGCGTGGAACAATACCACCTGCGATGTATACGCCACCTTTGGTTAACAGGTTGATAGCAAGGTTTCCGCCAAATGAGCCCATGAGAGAGCAGAATACGTCAAGAGTTTCTTTGCAGTCTGGGCATGGATCTGCTGCAAATGCACCTGCAGTTACATCACAAGGCTCAACGTCCTTGACCTCATGACCGTTCAGCACTGCAATTGCTTTGTATACGTTAACAAGACCCTGACCTGATAACAGTCTCTCGCCTGAAACATGGTCAAACTTGGTACGCAGAACCTGCAGGATTTCATCCTGTCTCTTGTTGGTAGCAGCCATATCAACATGGCCACCCTCTGATGAGAGAGCTACCCACTTGTTGTTTACCTTGATAAGATAGCCAACACCTAATCCTGTACCAGCACCGTAAATTGCCTTTGGGGCATCCTCATCAATTTCATTTCCGCCGATTTTGGTCATCTCATCTCTTGAAATTGCGGTAGTACTCATGGACATTGCGGTAAAATCGTTGATGAAATCAAGGGTCTTTAATCCAAGATTTGCTTTCATCTGTGAAATTGAGAATTCCCAGTTATTGTTTGTCATCTTGATGTAATCGCCATCTAAAAGTGTTGCAATAGCAATACAGGCAGAATCAAACTGTGCACCGGTTTCTTCTCGGAACTTTACGATCACCTTCTCAAGTGACTCGTTTTCTACTGATGAATATACCTTAGTATTTGAAAGGGTGCCGTCTGCAAGATTTACAAGTGAAAGGCGTGCGTTTGTGCCACCAACATCTCCTACAAGAGCTAATCCCTGAAGCTGACTCATTGTTGACCTCTATGATATCTATGAAGTGAAATTTTTTAAAATTATACTTAAAATCGGTAGATGATTTTTTTACAAAATTAACCAATTATTCTAGTTTTTTAAACCATAAAAGGCAAAGGAAATCATGTTTTTTTGTGACTGCAGACTGAATTGTGGCTACAATTGTCAGCATCTGCACCACTCATGCAACATGAACTAACAGGAATACTATATGGCAGCTTTTTTCGGAGTGACCAAATACGGCATTTTTATCATAATGCTGTTTAATTTTGCATTGAATTCATATGCACTGGCACCAGAAGGTATTTACAGACTTCTCGTGCTCCTGCTTTCAACCTTATCTCTTATCTACTGTTTTTATGAAAGCTTCAGACAGAAGATGCACCTTAGGATGTTCTGTTTTATATTTCTAGCTCTGCTTCCATGGTTCTTCTATCTTCAGATGTTTCTGATTACAGGATCTTTTATTACAGATCTTGAGGTTATCAGCACGACATACAAGGCTCAGTGCGTTGTTTACAATATCTTTAGATATATTCTGCTGCTAACAGCAGCTCTGATGCTGCTGCAGAGCTTTTTTGATGAGCTTAAAAAGCTTATTTACTCATAAAATCCATTATATTCAGCAGATTGATGTCAGCAGATAACTGACATATTGTGTCACTTAAAAATAAGTAGAGATAAAAAGGGATGTGACAATAGTGCATCACTATAAATGAGGATGCACATGAAATTACCAAGAAAATACCTTCTATCTATGCTGGCTCTTGCCGCTTCATCTGCAGTTTCCATGGAGCTTAGCAATGTCATCGTAAGCTCCAATGTGAATATAGACAGAGCTGTTATGGACAGACGTCTGAATCCATATCTTGGATGTGAGATTGATATTCATCTTCTGGAGAATATTCTAAATGAGATTTCAGATTATTACAGGCAGCAGGGCTACCTTGCTGCACAGGCTTTCTATCCAGAACAGCAGAGCAGCAATGGTGTTATTAAGGTTGTGGTCAAGACCACAAAACTCAATGAAATCAAAATCAGTAATCTTGCGGGGCTCTCTGCAAAAGCTGCAAACCGCTTAACCTACGGGATCAGATCATTTCAGGGAAAGGATATCAATACCGATGAGCTGAACTCCAGACTGTTAAAGCTTCGTGATCTCAATGTGTTTGATGTTGCCGGATATTTTGACAGATCTAGGACATATCCTGACAGAGCTGATCTGAGCATTGATCTTAAAGGCTCCAAAAGATTCGGCTATCAGGCCTTTTATGATAATTACGGTAGCAAAGCTACTGGCAAGAACAGACTTACAGGTGTTCTGAGCTTACACAATCTGACTTCCAGCGCAGATACAGCCTATGCGCTTTTCTCAAGAACAGACAAGGGACAGAACAATTTTGGAATTGACTATATGATCCCAGTTAATTCCCATCCGACAGTAGTCGGCGCATCAGTAAATTACGGCTCATATGAGCTTGCAGATGAATATGACGATCTGGATGTTCGTGGTGTTCAGAGCGGTCTTGATATCTTTGTCAGAGAGCCGATTATAAGAAACAATGCAAACAGGACCGACCTATCTGGCGGTGTCTATTACAAGATGCTAAAAGACAGGATCAGAAGTTATGATATCTCATTAAACCGAGATAAATATGGTCTTTACGGTCTTGTAACAAGAGATCTGTACTCTGACAGCTATACCTTTGCAAATCAGTTCAAGCTCAACTATGGCTATGTGGCCGGCAGAAATGATATTACAAAGGATTCAGACAGAGGGTATCTATTGGCTAATCTTGACAGCTCTTTCAACTGGAACTTTTATGGCAGCTTCTTTTTAAACAATACCCTGAATGCTCAGTTCACATCATCAGAAGTTGATGCCTCAGATAAGTTCATTCCCTGCGGAGCCTATGCTGTATCTGCCTATGAGAGCTCTCTTGCCTCATCAGATCAGGGTGTCTTTGACAACTTAAAGGTTGGAGCAAAACTCTTTAACTATCCTGCTGTTTCCCTATACACCTCTTTTATGCACTCATATGCCCGCAACTCAAAAGGCGGTGATCACGAGAATTTTTCAGCAGCATCTATCGGTGCTGATCTTTCCTACAGAGGTTTCTTTGTCGACACATCTGTAAGCAGAGCTTTAGGAAAGAATCGCGAATTTGCCAAGGACAGTACTCATTTTTTAATCAGGTTAGGTTATGTACAAGCTTAAAGACAATAAACATATGAAGTTATCTATATTATCAGTATCAGTCTTATGTTCTCTTGCCATCAGTGCCAATGCTGCAACCGTGCTTCCTACAGGAGAAATTATCATGCATGGCAATGCCTCTGTCATCCGTTCTGACAGGACTATGCTGATAAATTCAACGACTGCAAGAAATGTGATTTCCTGGGATGACTTTTCTGTCGGCAGAGATCATAGCGTTGTAATTGATTCAAACAGCTATCTGAATCTTGTGAGAAGTTCAAATCCGTCGGTGATAGATGGAAACATATTATCAACAGGTAAAGGCAGTTTTTATCTGGTAAATCCCAATGGTATCTCTGTTGGAAGTACAGGCAGCGTTAGAGCATCCAATGTTGTGCTTTCTACATCAAAGATAACTGAAAACAATGTTAAGAGCTATCTTGATACGGGGGATTTTGAAATAAAGCATCAGGGAATGGGAAAGGTAGGCCTGATAGGAGGCATAACCTCAGACAATATTGTCATTGATGGAAGTCAGATAATCATAAGAGATGTGGCAAATATCAAAAGAGAAACTCCTGTTTTTTCAGGAACTGACGATGCTGGCAGTGATATTCTGAAACTGTATTCCTCAGTAAAGAGGATAGATGTTGGTGTGGCTGCAGGTGTTGATCTGGAATCAAAACTTGGTATTGGCAGAGCAGATGGACTTGTTGATCATACAGGTCAGATAGCGGTATCTGATGCTAGTGAGTTCATGAAAATTTCACAGGGCATGAATGAGAGCTATTTTATTACTAACGATATCAATCTTGGTACTATCGATACTGCAATAGGAGAGAACAGGGTTTTTACAGGCAGTATTGATGGTGCTTTCAATAGTGTTTCATACACACTTAATGCTGATGGCAGTACTACAGATAATCTTGGACTGTTTTCAAAAATGCAGGATGCGACTGTAGAGAACTTAAAGATCACGGCATCATCTGCAACAGTCTCAGTTCCTTCAGATTCGCTGAGTGTTGGAGCTCTTGCAGGCAGTATGACAAATACGACTTTACGCAATGTTGAGGTTGATGACTATTCTGTGTCATTTACAAATCCGGGCAATGCCAAAGTATATGCCGGAGCACTGGTAGGCTCTATAAAGGGTAGCGGATCGATACTTGAAAATGTGGCTTCAGGCTTTTCATCTGAAACAGAGCAGCGACTGTTATCCAGGCAGAACTATACCTCTGGTGCCATTGCAGGATTTGTAAATGCGAATGTTACCCAAACAGGGGATGTATTTGCAAAAATTTCAGACGATAGAATGGGGACAGTAGGTTTTAATACCTCAGCTTCAGTCTTTGACAATCAGTATTCAGGCAGAACCGACAATTTTGTCTATGCTGATGGTTCATATCAGAACAAGGGATTCTTGTGTCCGTTCTTTGTCGACAGTGATATCTCTATTGAGTATGACGCGGACAATCCAGTCTCATACGACTATGGCTCATTTGTAAGTAGCATCTACTACGATCCTGCTTACTATGTATCAGTCAATTATGACTATTCAGGTGCAATTGAAGATCCTGATATTTACAGTCACACCTACAGTTCACTGCCGGTAGGTACAACATTTTACTTTGTAAAGACTGATGATAATGGACAGCTTTTAACAGGAGGAAAGATGCAGCATTATGTATCGGTTACAGACAATCCTGTACCAGTTTCACCTCCTGCAGAGGCTGGACAGTCTCCATCATTTGACTGGAACTATGATCTTATTTTTGCAGACAGACTGAATTATGATCTATTTGTTTCTGATAAAAAGGCTGAGCTGGCTCTGTCGAAGAATTTTCAGAAAGAGCAGAATTCAAGATTCAGCCGAAATTCAAAACTAAGCTTTTATAACAGAACAAGACTTGTAGATGTACTTATGTCTCCGTCTTTACTATCTTCACTTAATCTTGAGAATGAAGAATACCAGTTAGCAAAAGGCAAAGATGACAGTAGCAAGAAGAACGGCAGCAGGGCATGAATAGGAGCATTCAGATCCCTTATCTAATAAGTTTTGTTATCTGAAAATTTTTCTCTCCAAAACAGGCCTGCCATCTGGCAGGCTTCCTCCTGTATCGGCTTTTTTATGCCATATTTTTATAAACAGAACTCAAGGATATCTAAAGCAGTTATTCATGCAACTGATTCATATTGACTGAATTTTATGTAAAGCATTGAAATCAGCAATATGATTATCTAAAATTATTATCCGTTGCTGCTGTAGCTCAGTTGGTAGAGCAGCTGATTCGTAATCAGAAGGTCGTCAGTCCGACTCTGATCAGCAGCACCAATACCATCATCTTTTCTGATAATTTCCTTATAAATCAATA
>JBJFET010000054.1:0-2852 GCA_051891035.1 Succinivibrio sp.
GCTTCGCAATCCGTGAGGGCGGCCGTACTGTAGGTGCTGGTGTTGTTGGTACAATCATCGAGTAGTTCTGACTTAATCAGTTAGAATCATGTCCGTAGCAGTATCTGACTGCTACGGATTTAATTATCTAAAGGGCACACAAAATGTGCCTTTGTGCAAAAGGTTTATCTATGTCAGAAACAAATCGCAACAAAGATGCAGCAGTAAAGAAAGCTGCTCCTAAAAAAGTTGCCAACGCTGCTGAATCAAATTTATTTATTTCTCCTGCTCTCAGCGCTATTTTCTGGACTGTTTCAGTATTGCTAGTTGTAGTAGCCATCTTTGGTAACTGGTACTACACTACATATGTATCTATTGATGAGAGCAGCATGGGCAGACTTTTAAGAGTCGCCATTGTAGTTGTGCTTTTTGCTCTTGCATTCATTTCAGCACTGTTTACAAACAAGGGTCGAGCCCTGCTTCAGTTCGGACGCCAGTCATATACTGAACTTCGCAAGGTGGTATGGCCTACAAGACAGGAAGCTGTGCAGACTACATTTATCGTATTCATCGCTGTTTGTGTAGTAAGTTTATTCCTGTATCTCTGTGATATCGTATTCTTACAGCTGGTTCGTTTTTTCACACTGTAAATCCATTTACAAGGACTCAATATGGCAGATTTAGATAATTTTGACGCCCCTCAGGCTCCAGAAGCTCCAGCAGCTGATGATCTGGCAGCATTAAACGCAAATCCTGATCTGGAGAAGACAGAGAAGAAAAACAACTACTTTGGTGGTGACAAATTCCGCTGGTATGTAATTCAGGCCTTCTCTGGTTTTGAGCAGCGTGTTGCCTTAACTCTGGCCGAAAGAATCAAAATCCATCATATGGAAGAGTATTTTGGCGAGATCCTTGTTCCTAAGGAGAAAGTCAAGGAAATCAAGGACGGAAAGAAGCGCGAGAGCGAGAGAAAATTCTTCCCTGGCTATGTTCTTGTAAACATGAGAATGACATCTGAGTCCTGGCAGCTTGTTAAGCACACTGACAGAGTACTTGGATTCATTGGCGGTACTTCAGAGAAACCTCTGCCAATCACTGATGCTGAGGCAGACAAGATCTTAAACCGTCTCAAGGAGACAGAGGATTCACCACGTCCTAAGACAATGTTTGAAGTCGGCGAGCATGTTCGTGCTATCGATGGCGCATTCAAGGACTTTGTTGGTACTGTTGAGAAGGTTGACTACGAGAAGAACAGACTTACTGTTTCAATTGCAATCTTCGGTCGTGCCACACCTGTTGATCTGGATTTCACCCAGGTTGAAAAAGATATCTGATTTATAAAGTTAGGGCCGGTCTCCGGCCCTATTCATACTCTCCTTCCGATAAAAATCAAATTTTATTAATTCTTTCTTGCATATTAATCATTACTTGTGTATAATCCCAAAGCTATTTTTGTGCGCTAAGTCAAAAATGCATGTCGTATGACAAAGGGAAGCGCAGAGATAAGCTCTGCTCGATATCACCCACTATATACTGAGGAAACTCTCAAAATGGCAAAGAAAGTTACTGCCTATATCAAATTACAAGTTGGTGCTGGTAACGCAAACCCAGCTCCTCCAGTTGGTCCTGCATTAGGTCAGCATGGCGTTAATATCATGGAATTCTGTAAGGCATTCAATGCTAAGACAGCTAACATGGAGAAGGGCCTGCCAGTACCTGTTATCATTACTGTTTATCAGGACAAGTCATTCACTTTCGTATCAAAGACAACTCCAGCTTCTTACCTGATCAAGAAGACCCTTGGTCTGAAGTCAGCTTCACACAAGCCAGGTACCGAAGTTGCAGGTAAGATCACCATGGATCAGTGCAGAGAGATCGCTAAGGCTAAAGAGCCTGATATGACTGGTGCAGATTTAGACGCATCAGCACGTACCATCGCTGGTACTGCACGTTCAATGGGTATCCAGGTGGAGGACTAATCAATGGCTAAGATTGCTAAGCGTTTAAAAGAAATCCGTGCAGCTGTTGATAAGAATAAGCAGTACGATGTAGTTGAAGGTTTCAACGTATTAAAGAACACCGCTAAGGCTAAGTTCGTAGAGAGCGTTGACGTAGCAGTTCAGTTAGGTATTGATGCAACCAAGTCAGACCAGAACGTACGTGGCGCAACTGTTCTTCCAAACGGTACAGGTAAGACTGTACGCGTTCTCGTTTTCACCCAGGGTGAGCTTGCAGATCAGGCAAAGGCTGCCGGTGCTGATCACGTTGGTATGGACGAGTTAGCTGCAGAAGTTAAGAAGGGCTTTGCAGACTTCGACGTTGTTATTGCTTCACCTGATGCAATGCGCGTTGTTGGTCAGTTAGGTCAGATCTTAGGTCCAAGAGGCTTAATGCCAAACCCTAAGGTTGGTACTGTAACCCGTGATGTTGCAACTGCTGTTAAGAATGCAAAGGCAGGTCAGGTTCGTTTCCGTAATGACAAGGCTGGCAACATTCAGACCTCAATCGGTAAGGTTAACTTTACCGCAGAGCAGCTTGCAGACAACCTTTCAGCTTTAATTGCTGCTATTGTTAAGTTAAAGCCTGCTTCAGCAAAGGGTACCTATATCAAGAAAGTATGCGTATCAACAACTATGGGTGTTGGTCTGCAGATTGATAAGAATACCATTGCTTCAGACAAGGCAGCTCAGGCTTAATTGACTGAGTGAGCACTAGGTACTGGTGCTCTAAGAATTTGGAAAGGAGGCTTTGCCGCCAAACCAAAGACCGCAGGGGGGGAGTACCTTAATCATCCTGCGTAGGCGGAACCTGATAATCAGGTTCCGGTGGTCCCGAAAGGGTATAGTCCACTATGGACATTCCAGGAGTCACTG
>JBJFET010000055.1:0-2826 GCA_051891035.1 Succinivibrio sp.
GCATCTGAACTGAAGAGAGTGGGGGTCATTTAAAATGGGCGTTGATCAGATGATCCTTAACAACGTTTACATAGATGAACGCTGCTTGGGGTTCACCTACTACACACCTAAGTACCTCGTATTTACTGGTGCTTGGGCCATCGTTGAAGACGAAGAAGGCAGCTATCTCACAGCAACAGACGATTACACAGGCAAAACACCAACAACCCTGCTTATAGCAGAAGGTTGTGAGATCATTGACGGCGAAAAACTGTGCGTGTACACAGATTGCATCCTCGATGGTGTGGTTTACTCTGTCGTATTGTTCAAAGAATGTGCTGTTGAGCTATCTGACGAAGAAAATGGTTGACACGGAAGTCAATCTTAAGTATGATCAAGTGACAGTAAACAGAGGATTAACACCAATGTCCAAAAAATCACGCAAAGCAAAACGTGCTTACGATAAAGAGTTTAAGTTAGAAATTGAACGTCTTAAAAAAGCAGCGGGAGAACGTAAACGCAAAGAGAAAGAAGAGGAAGATGAACTATGAGTTTTTCTGAGATTATCGAGCAAGCATCCGTCAAACAAAACGCTTGTAAAGATCTGGCAGAAGAATTTGTCAGTCTTATCTGGCCTCGGCTCATGAATGAGTATACTTCTGCTTGCCAGACGAACATCGACTCTCTTCAGACTATTCGCAAAGCAACCCTGAATGCAAGTAACAGGAAAGCTATTGACGAAGAAGTCATGAAGCTTGTCGCTAAGCTTGAAAAAGCCTGTTCAGAAGAAGTACAAACCAAAGTCCACAACACTATGGTTGAGCTTCTTGCTGAAAATCTTACAGAAGAAGAACTTCGTTATGCAATTTTCCACGAGCGTTCTACTGTAAAAATCCAAAACATCGCCTCTCAACTTGACAGCGCCTTCCAGAAAGCGCTTGAAGGATAATTTCTGGATAGTATCAAAAAGTGTTGACACGAGAACTAACTTTTAGTACTATGTGTCCAACAAAAGATAACACCCGTCAATTCTGATACTAAGGAGTCCATCATGGGCCGTAGCCTTGAAACCAAACTTCGTCGTCAAGAAGCGCGTGAAGCTAAAAAAGAAAAACGAATGAAAAAGGCAGTTGAGAAATTTGCCGAAGAACGCGAAGAGATTGTAAAAGTTGATCCTTTACTCCCTCTTAATAAAAAACAGAAAATTTTACTGCAAGCTTTAAAAAATAAAACTTTGATCGTCGTCAACGGTCTTGCAGGTACTGGTAAAACTTACATGGCAGCAGCTTATGCCGCAGACCTGCTTCGTGAAAACGAAATTGATAAGATCATTGTGAGCCGTCCTTTAGTCCACCTCGGTAACACGGCAGGGTTCTTGCCTGGTAACATTAAAGAAAAACTTGAACCTTATGTAAGACCTATGCTCGATGTTATTGCCAGCCGACTTGGCAAAGGTGCTTATAGCACAGCGTTAGCCGATGGTGTTCACGGTCGTATTGAGATTTGTCCTTTTGAGTCTCTTCGTGGTCGTAGCTTAGGCAGCAATAAAGAACCTGTTGTAGTAATTGTTGACGAAGCACAGAACGCCACCCCTGCTGAACTGTTTGCTATGATTACCCGTTTAGGGCAAGGTAGTAAAATGGTAGTGATCGGCGATTTCTTCCAACGCGACCTGAAAACCTCTGGTCTTGGTTGGTTAGTTAACTTCATTAAAAATCACGAAGCTATGCAAGAATTTGCAGAAATTGTGACCATGCTTGAACCTGATGACATTGTTCGTAGTGGTCTTGTTAAAGCGGCACTTCTCTCTGCAATCGAAGACGCAGAAGAAGGTAAGTACAGTCCTTTAGCAAGCTAACAATAAATACAACAGGGGGCTTCGGCCCCCCTTTTTGTATCTACCTATAAATATGAGAAAATTAACACAAGAAGAGTGGATTAACCACATAACTAAAGTAAACCCACATGTGGTTGTGCTAGGAGAGATTCAGAATGGTAGTACGAGTGTACTCTGCAAGTGCAAGGTGTGTGGTTGGGAGTGGAAACAAAGACCTAGTATCTTGAAGATGGGGCATGGTTGCCCTAAATGCTCTGGCAAAGTGAAAGTACCTGGACAGTATGAGGAGGAAGTTTTCAAAGTACAACCATACGTTAAACCTTTGAAACCATTCACGAAATGTTGTGATAAAGTCCCTTGTGAGTGCTTAGTCTGTGGTAATGTTTGGAATGCTTGTCCAGAAAGTCTAAAGGCTGGCTATGGTTGCCCAAAATGCGGGGATACCAGAATACCTCATGAGAAACAAGTCAAGATCATAGAGGAAGCAAACCCTAAGGTAAAGGTCATAGGCCGTGTAGCTAGTAACACAAAATCTGTGGAATGCTTGTGTTTGCAGTGTGGTCATATATGGAAAGCTAAGCCTTTTAATCTTAAAAGAAAGAAACCTTCAGGTTGCCCCAAATGTGCAAAATCTGGTTTTAACTCTTTTAGAGAAAGCTGGTTGTATGTGCTTGTTGATGATTTAGAGATACCGACCCAGATGAAAATTGGCATAACGAACAACTTAGAGGGCAGGTTAAGTGTACTCAGACGACACACCCCGTTTCAATTTCACGTGGTAAAAACATACAGCTTTGAACCAGGGTATGATGCAAAATCCTTGGAGAAGCTTGTGCACACTATTTTCCACTATTTGAATTGTGGTTATACCAATTTTGATGGCGCAACTGAGTGGTTCTGGTATTCACACAATATTCTGGATTTCCTGGAAGATAACTGTTGACACACCGCAGCACACTATGTTATGATGCTCCCATCAAATGAAGAGAGATTCCGGTTATGGCGACACA
>JBJFET010000056.1:0-2798 GCA_051891035.1 Succinivibrio sp.
TTATTAAAGACAGAAATGAAATGAGCTTTCCCAAAATCAGCCACAGTAACTATTGTCGTTTTCCTGTTCTGATATTCACAATCATAGGATAAACGACAATTCATTTTTAATGAATTTATGAAAACTTCAACAGCTGTAATTACTGGCAACAGCTTTCCAGAAGAACATTCTTTTCTGCACTATATGTCATAAGGGTAGTGCTGCAGTTTCTTTAAGAGCCTTATCTGATCCTCGTTATTCTCGTCAATTCTGTTAAGCAGAAAATCCAGTTCTTTTTTGTAGGTTCCAATCTGTTTTGAAACAAGCTCACGGCACTTTTTATAATAGGCACCTAGCTCAGAATCCATCATGGTCTTGGCAAGGGAGTTTCCTCTGTAGAGAAAAACTAGCTCGCGTAAAAGAAGAGAAGTATTAAGAGGGGCCTTGGTAACGGCTGCTGAATTCTTTAAAGATTTAATACTCTCATACAACTCCATATCCTTTTGAGAAAAATCTTTAAAGAAGGAATATCTGAAAGGAAGAGAGTTCGTGTTCTCATAGCTCTTATTACCATGTCTGTTTAGTGCATCAACTATCCTGTCAAGCTCAATGCCGGTTATCTTCTGTCTCTGTTCAGTTAGAACAGTCGCAGGGGAGAGCACATCAAAATCATTTATATCATAAAAACGGCGCACAACATTATTTCCATCATAGTAAAGAGCATCGATAAGATTATCTGTAAAAGACAGCGGTTTTAGGATCTCGATGCATCTGTCAGTTGTATTGTAGTTTGACATACATCTGCTGTTTGCAATGGTCCTGTTTATAAACTCAGCTTTCTCATTTCTGTTTCTTAGGCTGTATTTAAGCAGAGCAGGATCTTCATCATGAAGATACTTTACAAGATAGATAAGAGCTTGCAGTTTTGCCTCATGCTCAGATAGTGGTTTAGGCTCTCTGAATCCTTTAGCTTTTGCGCAGTTTATAAGAGAGTCTGATTTTAATGACTGTCCCTGATTGA
The DNA here is from genome assembly GCA_051891035.1 of Succinivibrio sp. Lineage (GTDB taxonomy): Bacteria > Pseudomonadota > Gammaproteobacteria > Enterobacterales > Succinivibrionaceae > Succinivibrio. Next base: position 1,001 of record JBJFET010000056.1, read on the forward strand.
GAGTATCATGTAGCTTCAGTACCTTGTTGATATCTGCAAGGATGCTGACTCTATCTAGTGTGTCACACTCTCTAAACTGTCTTAAACACATCTTTTCAACAATTTTCAGATTATGGACTGACCAGGTGAATACAGCAACATTTGGTGCGTGAAGCTGCTTTTCAAGCTCATCTATAAAGGAACTGACCTCAAGTCCATGTTTTATTCTGTATGGATCAATACCCTGCATGAACAGATATGAAGGACTTGGCAGTCTGTATTCATAACCTCTGCAGCAAATTGTAGTGGTATTTCCTATGGTGTTGAAATTGGCATCTGTCAGAACATACGAAAATCCATAGAGCATGGCGTATTTATCCTGAGGACTGCACATTGGCATCGGCAGAATAAACAGGTATTTGTAATCAAGCAGAGGAAGCATTTTATTTGAACTGATTTACTGATTCTACGTACTCAAAGCCGGCATTTTTTAGTTTTGATACAAGTTCATCCTTATCAATATCACGACATCTGCACAGCTCATCAAGACTGTCGTACTCATCTCTTAGGTACATGTTTACAGCAGAGAGGAGAATAAAAGGATCCATGTTTTTGTAGTTATCAAGTGACATTATTTTTATTAACCTAGTATTTTTTATCAGCAACACATTCCATTATATATGATCCGATAAAGATCCCTCCTGCATTTGTGTAATGATTGTCATCATAGTACAGAGGGTTGTCATCAGGAGTAAAGGTTCTGTATAGTCTGTTTCCAAGAGACTGAGGAATATTTCTGTCTATAAAGTGGACATTGTCATTGCGTCGAGCAAACTCCCTGAGGGCGCTATTGATAAGCTCAAGTCTTTCTCCCTGATAATCCGGGGTGTTTGCGCAAGCTGAAGCATCAATGATATAACTTAAAACAGATCCCTTAAGATCGGTTTTCAGGCAGTTTACAACCACGCTGCTAGTAATAACTCCCTGACCTACAATGTAGAATTCAAGATCCTTATAAAGAGAGGTACAGCTACTTATATCATCGAGAAGAACCTTAAGATAGTTTTTAAAGTTATCAGTGTTATCTTCAAGATCATACTCAAAGATATACTGCTCGTAGCCTACATCCCATCTGTTTGCAAGTATTACCTTGCTGCCTCTATCCAGTGTGGCAAGCATTTTTCGGTAGGTCTGATAGTACTTGTGTCTGAGCTCGGGACCTGTAAGGCGCGCTTTTTTCATACTGTCAAAGACAGGACCATAGGCCATTGTGGCATGGAGAGCACTCATGTATACAGGATAGGTGTTCACATTACGAAAATAGAAGGAGTAGTGATCTGCATGAGAATCTCCAATGATAAAAACATCAGGTTTTACATCCTGTCTTCCGTAATGGTAGACAGGCATTGTTTTATCGTCAGAGAAAATACTCATGGTAAGGTTCTGTTCACGAGGTACAACGGTGTTCTGACTCCAGCTTCCGTTATCTCTTATGTATGAAGAGATATAGTTATGTCCGTCAGTCTTTTTAAAGAATGCATAGGCGCACAGCAGCACAAGATAGAGAATGACAACTGTGCGGATCTTGAACTGACGTTTTTCGGTAAAGGAGTAGGATAAGACAGAAATAAGATAAATGCACAAGAGTAGGGTAATGATTGACAGAGTACTGTCTAAAAGTCCACAGCGAAGAGCGAAAACTAGAACAGGCCAGTGCCAAAGATACAGAGAATAGGAGATGGTACCTGTATATGAGACTGGCTTTGTGCCAAAGATTGTGAGCTCATAGTTTAACAGGATAACAAGAGCGGTGCAGACA
>JBJFET010000057.1:0-2790 GCA_051891035.1 Succinivibrio sp.
TACTCTGTAATAGCAACTGCGTTTGCTGTTATCGTATGCAAGGCTGTTTTCGGAGGATTGGGACACAATATCTTCAATCCGGCAATGGGCGGATACATCTTTGTACTCATCTCATGTCCTGGCATCATGGGGGCTAGCTATATTGCCCCTGCACCATATGCCTATACTCAGGCAAGCGTATCAGAAACATTTGACGTTATCTACAGACAGAATGATCTGCAAAGAGTGAAGAATCAGGTTGAATCACTTAACCTTACTGACAATTCAAATGACAACGAATATGCAAACAACAGTGATGATCTGCTTTCAAAACTGGATGGATTCACTGGTGCGACCTATCTTGAGAACATCAAGGCCTCCAGAAAGACCGGTAAACTCCATACCGTTGAGGGACACGATTTTACACAAAGCTCCTATCAGGCCTACCTCGCACTTGCTGTAGCCTACCTATTAGGTGGTCTTGTTCTGATGGCTCTGAGAATAATCCTTATCAAGATGGTTCTGGTATTTTTTGTGTCACTGACTATTTTTTCATATATTTTCAGTCATTATTTTCCAGGATATTTTATGAATCCTCTTGATACAGTCATTTTTGGCGGTACCATGATTGGAGCTTTCTTTATTATTACTGATCCTGTAACAAATGCTGGTACCTCAAAGGGAAGAGTTTGTTTTTCAGTACTAGCTGCATTCCTTATTGTTATCCTGAGAGCATTTGGATCTTACTCTGATGCCGTAGCATTTGCCGTACTGCTATCAAATTCTGCAGCTCCACTTATTGATCAGCTTACTTACAGAAGATCGTACGGATACAAATACAAAAAGGGGGCTCTTAAATAATGAAAAATGATCCTCTAAACAAAGTTCTCAATACCGACAGCAATGTGAAAGATAAAAAAAGCAGTGTATCTCAGAACAGATTATTCAGAGCACTGCTCTCAGGTGTGTCACTGGCACTTGCAGGTACAGTGTGCTTTGGAACTGTCCTTTATGCAGATATTCATACCAAAGCACAGATTGCACTCAATGAACAGCAGTCAATCAACGCTAAAGTTGAACTCTTCCTGCCAAAGGAAGCTTCAGGAAAAGGTATCAAAATCAGCTGTTACCAGATAAAGAAAAGCAAATACATAGGCTCTAACCAGAAACTTTTTGTCGCTTCACGTGATGTTGAACCTTTAGGCTACGTAATGACCTATGAAACTTCACTTGGCTATTCCAATCCTCTTGTGATGATCGCTGGCTTTGACAGGCACAAGAACGTGCATTATGCAGATATTCAGTTTTCTATGGAAACGCCTGGACTTGGTGATAAGGTGGACAGAGCTCATGGAAATTATTTAGATCAGTTCAGTGGAAAATCTTTAACAGACTCTAACTGGGACGTAAAAAAACACGGCGGTGATTTTGATTTCATCACTGGCTCAACTATTACTTCACGTGCTACTGTGATTGCAACATACAATGCATTAAAAGAGCTTAATGAAATTGATTTGTCAAAGTTACAAAAGTGCAGGATAAATTAAAATGGCAGATAAATTTACTACCGTTGAAGGCAAGATTTCAGATGAGAAAAAACTTGCTAAAAAAGAAGGTTTATGGAGCATCTTTTTTAAAGGGATCTGGTCTCATAATCCCGGTCTCTGCCAGCTTTTAGGATTATGCCCTCTACTTGCTGTAACCACCAGTGCCTGCAGTGCTCTTGGACTTGCGCTCGCAACTATCATTGTACTGTGCCTAAGTTCAGTTATCATTTCTCTTATCAGAAAGCTGATTTTTAAAGAAGTTCGCATTCCCATTTACGTAATGCTCATTGCAACCTTTGTAACAGTAATAAAATTCTATACTCAGGCTTATTTTGCAGATCTTTATTCTCAGCTTGGAATATATCTGTCTCTGATTGTTACAAACTGCATCATTATGGGAAGAGCTGAAGCGTTTGCAGGCAGAAACGGTCCGATTCGCTCATTTGTTGATGCTCTTGGATGTGGTATTGGTTTTAGTATTGTACTGTTTGTTTTAGGTGCTGTACGTGAAATCTTAGGCTCTGGTACTCTCTTTATGGGAGCATCAGAACTGTTTGGTTCTGCAGCTAAAGTTCTTGAGTGCAATCTAATAGCTCAGGATTACACCGTTCTCGTAGCAATCCTGCCACCAGGAGGATTCTTTGTGCTTGCATTTGTCATTGCTCTAAAAAACTTTCAGGCAAATTTCAAACGTAATAAAATTGAAAACAGCTATAAGATTAAGTCAATCGAGAATTAGCATTCAATTTTACATTACAGGCAGAGAGCAGATCAGAGCCTTTAAACAGAGAGAATGCATGATCAAAAAAGCAAATTCAAATGAACGACTTATTTGTCAGAAACTGCTGTAGAACTTCAGAAATCATTGATTGCCCAAAGACAATAACTATGTATTCCACCGTGTGAAAGGCAAAGCATTTTCTGATGATGTATTCTGTAATGTAATAAGAAGACTTAATGAAAGACGAATAGCCTCAAGCAAAACTCCGTTTGTTGACGAAAATATAAAAGACAAAGAAAGTAATCCTTGAATTATCACTCAACATGGAACATCAAGAGCAACTTTCAAAATCTGCTCAAAATCAGATGAGCTAGGTAATAACAGAAATCTTGATGCCGATGCAGTTGAACTCTGCATGCTTCTTACCAGACGAGATCCCCTAAAGGGTGCGTATGACAGATCTATTTTAGAAAAAGAACACCGCATGTTCATGGAAAGGAGGGAAAATCCTCTCAAATAACTTCAGTGTAAAATTTATGGCTC
>JBJFET010000058.1:0-2749 GCA_051891035.1 Succinivibrio sp.
CTTTAAAAGGGGAGGATGCGAACTTCATGAAGGCATGAATATCAAGGCATCCTCTGTAGAAGGTTTCCTCAAATCTTTCAAGCTCGAGAAGAAAATCCCTGTCAACCATTCCCTTTTTATGGAGGGTTTCCATGGTGATATCATTGGTATCACCATTGATGATTGTTCCATCCATATCAAAAAAAGCAATGCCCATGATCAGATATCCTCTTCATTTAGCGGAGTGGTTAAATCAAGCTCCTGTGTTGCCATCTGCGGTTCAGCAAGACCGGTTATGAGATCAAATGTCTTTTTCATATCCAGATTCGGAAAATCGTAACGGTATCTCCAGGTTGTGTAGCCCTCATCACTGTTGACAAGAACACGTGATCTGGTGGCAAAGCCAAGCTGAATCAGAAGAGCTCCAATCTGCTTGCCCGAGAGATTTGCGTCTATACTGTCAGAGTATAGCGGATCCTGTCCATCCTTGCCGTAAAGCCAGGAGAAATCGTCAAATCTGGTAATTTTTAGGGCATGACGCAAAAAGTTGTATCTGCCAGATGCTGAATAAGGGAGCAGCTTTCCGTTGCTTTGGATCAGATGAGAGATACTGGCAGGGCAGATCATCTTTTCAAGATTGTCAGAAAAACAGAACCCGCCATAGCAGCGCTCAAGGATATCAAGATACTCCTCATAGCTGACATTCATGTCTTTTGCGAATTTTTCAAGTTTTGATCTGAAAATCACACCGCTCTCTGACTTAGAAAAGCCGAACATGCTTTCAAAAGAAGGATCTACGGATAAATCTGATATGATTGGCAGACCTTCTGAATATTCCGATGCAAGAGCAAATTTTGTGTGTCCGGTAATAAGACACCATTTGACAGACTTGTCTGAATATTTCAGGACATTGAGCATATCAAGATAGGTGCATACAGACTCGGTACGCCTGTCGCTTCCTTCCATCATGGCTGCTACATTGAGAGGCTGATCATAATTGTCTATAAGGACAGCCATAGGCTCCTGATGTTTTTTGAAGAGCTCTTCGATAAGCCTTGTAAAGTAGGCTTTAGGAGTAATATAAGGATCTGTGTGACTTTCAATATGATGGAACCAGAACAGTTCCTGAATAGTATCTAAAAGGCTCTTTTTAAATTCCTTCGGATCACGGCCTTTGATCTTCTTAAAGTCAACAATGAGGGTATGGCGGAAAGGAATCTGTTTTAAAAGCCCCTCATCTTCAATTTTTCCAAGAATATCGGCCTCTCTTTTGAGGATCCTGTCTGCAGCATTTGTAAGAAGTGACAGACCAAAGCCTCGAGGCCTTGTCATCATGTAGATGGCTGGTGTGCCATAGCTTGCCGGAGATTCTAGTTTCAGGATGAAAGACATCACCTTTACTGATTTATCACGACTTATCTGATCGGATACAATCAGTTCCTGAAGACTTGAGTAGGATGGTGAATTAGAGTCCATAGCCGTTTAAGATATTAGGTGGGGGCTTCAACCACATCGCGGTACCTTGAATAAGAACCCTGGCTGCTTCCTTCCGGACCTGACCTGTTGAACCCTCATCAAGTACGCGAGGACCGAAAACCCCCATAGATCGTCTGCTATTCTATAAAAAAACTGTAATTGATTCAAGATTTAAAAAAAACACAATTTCATCCATGTTCTGTACTCACAGGGAGAATACTCTCTTGGCAAGAAACAGAATATTTATTCAAGTGAGTAAAAGAATACTGTTAAAGAATTTTCATCTTTTGTATAAATCTTTTGTTCTTGGAGATTGGTCTATGCAATAATACGCAAAATAAAAATACAGCATAAATATAGATACAGATGAATACACACAATAATATCCCTGATAAATCAAGAAGAGCCCCGAAAAGAGACGTAGACGGGATTTTTTTACTGGACAAGCCATCAGGCATAAGTTCAGCCCTGGCTCTGACAAAGGTAAGAGGAATATACAGAGCTCAAAAGGGAGGGCACACAGGTTCTCTTGACCCACTGGCATCAGGACTTCTTCCTATCTGTCTTGGTCAGGCTGCAAAATTCTCATCCTACTTTCTTGAAGGATCCAAAAAATACCTTGCAACAGGCAGACTTGGAATTGTAACTGAAACTGGAGATGCTGAAGGTCAGATCATTCAGACAAATCCTGTAACAGATGAGATATCAAGGATAGAAGAGGTTATTCCGACATTTGTGGGGACCATAACACAGGTTCCTCCTATGTACTCAGCAATCAAGGTTGATGGCAGACCTTTGTACAAGTACGCCCGTTCTGGAAAAGAGGTGGAGATTCCAAAGCGTCAGGTTCAGATTTTCTATATAAATCTTTTAGAGAAGAGTGAGGACAGTTTCACAATTGAGGTGTACTGCTCAAAGGGAACCTACATCAGAACACTAGTTGAGGATATAGGGCAGTCTCTTGGCTGTGGAGCCCATGTAACAATGTTGAGGCGTATCGAAGTAGACGGTCTGCCTAAGGGGACCATGCACACACTTGATCAGATCCAGAAAATTGCTGATGGCAGAGAAGATTTTACCGATTTTAGTGCACTTGATGATTTTCTGATCCCAATTGACAGGGCCATGAATTATCTGCCGTCTATCGATATTCCTTATGATAAGGCGGTACTGCTGTGTCAGGGGCAGAGACAAAGTGGACTTGAATCTTGCAAGTTTGATGGATGCACAATAGAATATCCTCATACGATACAGATAAGAACCGATGGGCTGTTTTTAGGCGTTGGTCATATAC
>JBJFET010000059.1:0-12070 GCA_051891035.1 Succinivibrio sp.
TATTCTCAACTTCACATAATTACCCTAATGTAAAACTTAACATTAGGGTAAAACTTATCTCACATTCAGGGACAAGGTCTGCCGACTCTTTTGTATTTTCTCCTCCTGAAGATAATGACAGTTTTTGTTTTGCTGATAGGTCTAAAAGCTCAAGATATGCTAAAATACTGCAAATTTTTTTAACGGGACAAAATCATGACAGTAAAGACAAGATTTGCTCCATCACCAACCGGCTTTTTACATGTTGGCGGAGCCAGAACAGCATTATTCTCATGGCTATATGCAAGACACTGCAACGGTCAGTTCGTATTACGTATTGAAGATACCGACCGTGAGCGTTCTACTCAGGAGGCTATCGATGCAATCATTGAATCCATGAAATGGATTGATCTTGCCTGGGATGAAGGTCCTTACTATCAGACCAAGCGTTTTGACCGCTACCGTGAGGTTATTGATGATCTGCTTGCAAAGGGCAAGGCATACAAGTGCTACTGCTCAAAAGAACGTCTTGAAACCATGCGTGAAGATCAGATGAAAAACGGTCTGAAGCCTCGTTATGACGGTCACTGCCGTGAAGATCATTCAGAGCATTCTCCAGATGAGCCATATGTTATCCGTTTTAGAAATCCAGATGATGGCGTGGTAGCTTTTGATGACATGGTAAAAGGTCATGTCGAGTTCAAGAACTCAGAACTGGATGACTTTATCATTCAGCGTTCAGATGGTACTCCAACCTATAACTTCTGTGTGGTTGTCGATGATTGGGATATGGGAATCACCCATGTTATCCGAGGAGATGATCATGTCAACAACACTCCAAGACAGATCAACCTCTATAAGGCATTAGGCGCACCTGTTCCTGTATTCTGCCATCTTGCCATGATTTTAGGTGATGATGGCGCTAAGTTGTCCAAGAGACATGGCGCTGTGTCAGTAATGCAGTACCGCGAGGATGGTTATCTGCCAGAAGCTCTTGTAAATTATCTTGTAAGATTAGGCTGGTCACATGGTGATCAGGAAATCTTTACAAGGGATGAAATGATTTCTCTTTTCACTCTTGATGCAATCACCAAGAGTGCATCAGGCTTTAACACCAAGAAACTTGAATGGCTGAATGCCCACTACATGAAGACTCTTCCTGCCTCAGAGGTAGCCAAGGAGCTTGTGTGGCATCTTGAGCGTATCGGTATTACAGATCTTTCTTCAGGACCAGCTCCTGAGGAGGTGGTAAGAAACTACTGCGAAAGAACCCACACCCTCAAGGAAATGGCTCAGAAGGCCGCATGTTACTATACCGAGATTGGAGAGTATGATCCTGCAGGCGTAAAGAAGTGGATTAAAGAAGGCTCTGTTGAAGTATTACAGGATTCTCTTGATGCGCTCAGGTCTCTTGAATCATGGGATGCCAAGTCAATTGACGGTGTTTTAGAACAGGTTGCACAGAAACGTGAAATCGGTATGGGCAAGGTCGGTCAGCCTCTTAGAATTGCAGTAACAGGCTCAGCCATGTCACCTGGCATAGGCGATACCATGATGCTGGTAGGTCGTGATCGCACTCTTGCAAGAATAGAAAAAGCCATAGTGCATTTTGGTTCATAATAGTCACAAGAATGCAGCCTGAAGGCTGCATTTATTCAGGTTAGAATATGAGTTACAAGTCATTATCAGTCACTCTTGCCGCACTGCTTATGTGTGCATGTACAGGATACGAATTCAAAACCAATCTAGATCCGAGCAACTTTAAAGAATACTTTAAGCCATCCTATGCTCAGGAGGTTTCTGACGAGGAACTGGAATCTTTACCAAATCGTTCAATTGGTCTGGTTGAGGGTTTATCCTGTCAGATTAAAGAGACAGATGCTATTGCAACAGAGGCTCAGGCTAGAACCGATGCCAGGGTAAAGGCCGCTGATCTTGGGGCTAATGCCATCAAGTTTGGCAAATGCGTTCACCTCAAGAACACTCCTGCATGTATTGTATCTGTAACCTGCTATGCTGATGCTCTTGTAATAGATGAACAGCACAAAGTCAAATAGTACCTTTACACTTGCTCCTATTGGATGTATTCGTACTCCCTATGCCCAGAAATTTGCTGTTCCAAGACAGCCTGGGCTTGTTCCTGAAGCTCTGTGCCTAATCGAGTTCTATCCTCCTTATAATGACGAGCTGGCCTTTGAGGGAATAGAGGGGTTTTCTCATATCCATATTCTGTTTGTCTTTGACAGAATAGAGTATAAGAGTTTCAGACCCAAGGTCAGGCCACCAAGACTTGGAGGAAATATCTCTGTCGGGGTATTTGCCACTCGCTCTCCGTTCAGACCTAACCGCATCGGATTATCCACTGTCAAGCTCAACAGGGTAATAAGAGAGCACGGTAAGGTTTCCCTGGAGGTATCTGGTGCAGATCTTGTGGATGGAACTCCAATTATCGATATCAAACCCTATATCCCTTTTGTAGACAGCATTCCTAATGCAGCAGGCGGTTTTGCAAGGCAGAAGCCTGTTGAGCTTGAGGTTTCGTTTGAAGCAAGTCTCAAGGATGAGCTCATCAGGATTCTTGGAGAGCAGAAATTTACCGTGGTTGAGAAGACTCTTGCTCAGGATCCAAGACCTGCATACAAGGATGACATTGACAGCAGAGTCTATCAGGCTATTTTATACGACATCAGTTTCTATTTTACTGTAGCAAACGGTCAGGTCACAGTAATAAAGGCTCAAAAGAGCAGTGGAGATAAATCGTGTTAAACCGCTACAAACATGTGCTTTTTGATTTGGATGGCACTATTTACAACACTGAATATGCCTATACCATGGCATTATTTGATGTGGTAAAAGAAAAGGATCCCAATACCAAAGAGACTTTTGAATCTTTAACCCGATTTATGGGATCATCAGCCGCAGACACCAACAGAGCCTTAAACTACACTCAGGAGGATTTTCAGATCCTATCTGCAAAATGGGCTGAAAACGTCAGAAAATACGCTCATACCATCAAACCTTTTGAAGGGGTGTTAGGCGTTATCAGATACCTTAAGGAAAAAGGCATAAAACTTGGTATTATCACCTCAAGAGCAAGAAAAATTGCCGGAGTTGAAAACTGTTTTGCCTCCCCTCTTCCTGCAGAGCTCTCCGAGTTCTTTGATATCAGTATAAGTGCCTCTGATGTCGAGCATCCAAAACCAGCTCCTGATTCAATTATCAGATATATGGAAATTACAGGAGCAACACGAGATCAGATCCTGTTTATTGGAGATACCCAGTCAGATATAGACTGTGCAAGAGCAAGCGGGGTTGATTTTGGTCTTGCTCTGTGGGGCAGCAGACTGTCACAATCGGTCAGGGTTACCTATAGCCTGTTAAATCCATGGGATATAGTAGGAGCCATATTCTCATATGATAATTTTAACAGTCAGATCTATCGCTGGGCAAAGGAGATTCAGGCAATAGGTCAGATTGGTCTTACCTATTCCCAGAACGTCTTTGATATACAGAGATTTGAGAGACTAAGAGAGATTGCCAGTGAGATGGTAAGTGAGATCAGTTCTCAGCCTATTGAAAAGGTAAGGCTCAGTATCTGTGCTGATAAGGGGTACATCACCCCAAAAATAGACACAAGAGCAGCAGTCTTTAATGGCAACAGTGAGATCTTGCTTGTGCAGGAGGCAAAAAACGGTTTATGGTCTCTTCCTGGCGGCTGGTGTGATGAGAACGAATCCATATTTTCAAACACAGTCAAGGAAGTGCGCGAAGAGGCGGGAATGATTGTAACTCCATACCGCTTTGTAGGCATGCTCGACAAGGACAGATGGAACAAATCATCACAGCCTTTTCATATACTTGCTGCCTTTACCATCTGCAGAGCAGGGGATGGCGAGTTCATGCAAAATGAAGAGACGCTGCAACGTAAATTCTTTGCCTTTGATGATATTCCTGTTGCAGAACTGAGAGTAGGTACAACCACAATAGAACAGATTAAAATGTGTTTTGATGCCTATAGGTCAGAACACTGGGTGCCTGTTATAGACTAGGTTTTATTATAAGATAGCCAGAGTGGAGGAATAATGAGATTTCCTGTTGATTTGCATACCCATACTCTTGCAAGTGCTCACGCTTATTCAACCATTGTCGAGTACGTGAGTCAGGCGGCAAAATGTGGCATCAGAATGTTTGCAACAACCGATCATGGACCTGCAGTTGGTGATGGCCCTCATCCATGGCATTTTGGAAACTTGAAGGTTGTTCCTAGGATCTGTGACAATATTGCAGTTCTTCGTGGAATAGAGGCGAACATCATGGAAGATGGCAGTATAGATCTTGAAGAACGCTATGCCAAAAGACTTGATATTATTCTTGCAGGTTTCCATCCTAACATTACTCCCTCAACAGAAGATGAGCATACAAAAATCTATCTTGAGCTTATCAGAAATGGTTATGCAGATGTGATTACTCATCCGGGCAATCCTAATTATCCTTGTGATTACGAGCAGGTTCTGCTTGCCGCAAAAGAGTACAATGTTGCAGTTGAGATTAACGCATCTTCAGATGTTCACACAAGATTCGGTTCTCATGAAAACTGCCTGAGGATTGCCAAACTTGCTGCAAAGATAGGCAACACCATTTCTCTTGGATCAGATGCCCACATCAGTTATTATCTTGGACAATTTGAAGGTCTGAGCGAACTTATAAGTCAGTCTGGCATCAAGGAGAGTCAGATCATCAATACCTCTGCGCTTAAGGTTCTTGATTTTCTTGAATCAAGAGGAAGATCTCCAATTCCTCAGATAAGAGAATTTTTTCAGAGAGTAAAGTAGAATTTAGTTATTCTCATAATAAAAAAAGCAGGATTTCCCTGCTTTTTTTTACAAGATCTGTTTATTCTGATTATTTTGATGAAGAGAACCACTTTGCGTAGATCTTATCGTAAGTTCCGTTCTCCTTAATTTTTTTCAGACCTCTTGAGATCTTGTCTGTAAGTTCCTGATTGTTCTTTGAGGTAACGATACCGTACTGCTCAAAAGTGAATCTGTCATCTAACAGATACAGTTCCAGGTTCTTGGTGGTTGCAAGGTAGTATTCAAGAACAGGCTTGTCATTTACTGAGGCTACACATGAGCCCTTGTTTAATTCCATGAATGCTTCTGAAGCTGTATTGAACTGTGTTACAGTAGCTCCCTCAATCTTCTGGGCAAACATTGCTCCGGAGGTTCCAATCTGAGCACAGATTGTCTTGCCCTTTAAATCATCAAGAGTCTTGATTGAGTCTTTGTAGTCATTTTTTACAAGCGCACCAAGTCCTGCATCATAGTATGGCTCAGAGAAGTTTACAATCTTTTTGCGCTCGTCGGTGATGGTAAAGCCTGAGATTGCCACGTCAATCTGATTGGTTAGAACTGCAGGGATCTGACCGTCAAAAGGCATGCTTGCTATATTTGCCTTAAATCCTTCAGCCTCACCGATGGCATTGATGATATCAATATCAAAGCCGATAAGTTCTGAGGTATTCTGATCCATAAACTCAAAAGGAGCAAATGAAGGTTCTGTTGCTACTCTGAGCACTGGAGTATCGTCAGCACCGGCAGCGCTGATGCAAAGACCTAAGGAGATGCCTAACACGGCTTTTTTTGCAAAATTCATAAATCCCTCTATATTTGTTAAAAACACATTTGATTACTATAATTTAGAAAGAACCGCATGATAATGCAAGTGCAGACAAAAATAGCGAATTTGCTCTAGAATAGTGCGAATCGAGGAGAATGAAAATGCAGATGCTTCATGAGCTTGTGGAGAAATCAGTTCACCTTAAGTACATTCACTACAATATGAAGCGTTCTAAGGGGATAAGGCGTGATCTTGTATTAAATTCTGATGGTCTTACCTACAAGAGAGGGGATGTAGGCTATCTGAAAAGGATTGAGAATATGCATCTGGCATTATTCAGAAAACCTCTTCTTCCCTGGTTGCACTGGCTGTACAGATTCAGAGCAAAGGAACTTATAAGTGTAGTGGTAGATAAGGATGACAGGCTTATAGGCTATGATCTGTTCTTTTTTGAGCCAGCAGAGGCAAAACTCAGGGTAATTCATGAGTTATATGTGGGAGTTGATCATCAGTATCAGGACAGAGGTATTGGTGTGAAGTTGAGACAGTATTCAGCATCCTGTTATGATGAAGGGTATCTTGACGGTATTTCCACTCTTGCAGCCTATGACAATATCAAGGCTTTAAGAACAGCTCAGAAGGCTGGATTTGCAATTACCAAGGAAAGTGCCAAACCTCCTGCATATTATCTGTACAAGCATTTAACCAGAAGGTATTCTCAGTAACAAAAAAAGCTCCTTTATAATGCCTGCCAGCTGATAAAATTACTGGAGCATGCATAAAGGAGCCTTATATACGATTATTTGGTTACTTTCTTGAATTTGAGTCGGTGCGGCATAGCATCCTCCCCAAGATTAGCTTTCTTCCATGCCTCGTATTCGGTATAGTTGCCTTCAAAGAAGGTTACTTTGCCCTCATCACCATAATCAAGGATGTGGGTTGCGATACGATCGAGGAACCAGCGGTCATGGGAAATAACCATTGCTGAGCCTGGGAACTCTAAAAGAGCATTCTCAAGTGCTCGCAGGGTTTCGACATCAAGATCATTGGTAGGCTCGTCAAGCAGCAGCAGATTACCTCCAACCTGAAGTAGCTTGGCCAGCTGCAGACGACCTCTTTCTCCACCAGACAGATCGCCGACGCGTTTTTGCTGATCGGTACCTCTGAAGTTGAATCTGCCGATATATGCTCTAGAAGGGATCTCATAGTTACCGACTTTCAGGATATCCTGTCCCTGTGAGATTTCCTCATAAACGGTATTCTCATTCTTCATCTGATCACGGAACTGTTCAACATAGGCTGTCACGACTGTTTCGCCCAGTTTTACAGAACCTGAATCAGGCTGTTCAATACCGGTGATCATTCTGAACAGAGTTGACTTACCGGCACCGTTAGGTCCGATGATACCAACGATGGCACCCTTTGGCAGAATGAATGACAGATCATCAATCAGAACCTGATCATCATATGCCTTGCACAGGTTGTTTACCTCAAGTACGGTATCACCTAAACGAGGCCCTGGTGGAATATAAAGTTCGTTGGTTTCATTTCTTGACTGATATTCAACAGAAGAGAGCTCCTCAAATCTTGCAAGACGAGCCTTGGATTTGGCATGTCTTCCCTTGGCTCCCTGACGTACCCACTCAAGCTCTCGCTCGATAGAACGTCTGCGGGCAGACTCTGTACTCTCTTCAATCTGAAGACGCTTATCCTTCTGGTCAAGCCAGCTTGAGTAGTTTCCTTCCCAAGGAATACCCTCACCTCTGTCAAGCTCAAGGATCCATCCGGCAACATTATCAAGGAAATATCTGTCGTGGGTAACTGCTACCACGGTACCTGGATACTGATGCAGGAACTGTTCGAGCCAGTCGATAGATTCGGCATCAAGATGGTTTGTAGGCTCATCGAGCAGGAGCATGTCTGGCTTTTCAAGCAGCAGTCTGCATAAAGCTACACGACGTCTTTCACCACCTGAGAGGACTTTGATTTTTCTGTCTGAAGGAGGAAGTCTTAGAGCATCTGATGCTTTATCAATCTGTACTTCAATATTATGACCATCATGAGCCTGAATAATAGCCTCAAGCTTGGCCTGTTCTTTTGCAAGCGCATCAAAATCTGCGTTCTCATCGGCATACTCAGCGTATACCTCATCAAGCCGCTTTAGGGCATTTGATACTTCAACAAAAGATTCTTCAATTACTTCTTTTACGGTTTTTTCCGGATCAAGCACAGGTTCCTGTGGAAGGTAGCCGATTTTTATGCCAGGCTGAGGTCTTGCCTCACCCTCATAATCGGTATCAACACCTGCCATGATCTTGATAAGGGTTGATTTACCAGCACCATTCAGACCAAGCACACCAATTTTTGCGCCAGGAAAAAATGATAATGAAATATCTTTCAATATTTGACGTTTAGGGGGAACAATCTTGCCCACCCTATTCATTGTGTAAATGAACTGAGCCATTAGCAATCCTCATAAAAATGACAGCTTATTGTACCATGAAAGTTGACTTTATTATGCTGTATACTCAAGCGCTTATGGTGTAGAAGCCATATATAGGTAAATAATGTAGAAAAGTCACAAAAACAAGGTAAATATGAAGATCTTCTAGCGATTCTAAAAAAGAAAGGCAGCCTGATGGCTGCCGATGATACGGAGATGAATATATGTCAGCTTTCCTGCAGCATCTGCAGGGCCATTTGAGGTTTCTGATTTGCCTGAGTCAGGATGGTGACTGCTCCCTGCTGCAGAATTTCAGCTGCAGTCATATTGGATACCTCTTCGGCATAGTCAGTATCTCTAATCTGTGAGCGGGAATCAGAAACATTCTCATAAATGTTTTCCTGATTTCTGATAGTAGATTCAAGTCTATTCTGGATTGCACCTAATTCAGAACGTTTGGTATCAACAGCAGTCATCAGATAATCAATACCGGCAAGCACAATCTGTGCTGCTGACTGGGAACTGATATCAATGCCTTTGCCGTTTACCTGATAACTGAATATATCTGTGAACTTATAATCAAGATTAAGTCCTGTGGTATTAGCATTTGAAGGCAGAGAAAAGGTATCAGATCCGCTTATCTTTTCTGCCAGGAGTGCAAGAGAATTTGTATCAAAGCCAGTTGACAGATCAATCTTGATAACTGAACCTGGATCTGGGCTTATCTGGAATCTTGCAATTGAAGCCTGTCCACTTAGGAGATCTTTGCCTCCGAAGGTGGTATCTCTTGCGATACGGCCAATTTCTTCATTTAACTGGTCAACCTCGTCCTGCAGAGCTTTTCTGTTGATAGACGAGTTGGTGCCGTTTGCAGACTGAACTGCAAGGGTTCTGATCCTCTGCAGCATAGTGGTAATTTCTTCCATTGCACCTTCTGCTGTCTGAGCATAGGCGATGGCGTTCTGGGCGTTCCTGTTTGTCTGTGACAGAGAATTTAACTGCACAGTGAGCCTGTCCGATGTCTGAATACCGGCAGGGTCATCCTTTGCAGAGTTAATCTTATAACCGCTGGACAGTCTTTCATATGAGGTATCAAGTCTTGTGGTCTGGCGGTTAATCGTCCTTTGAGCAAGCAGTGCTGAAAGGTTTGTGTTCAGATAAAGTGCCATTATTTCTCTCCATATCATCAAAATGGCAAAAAATTGCCATCGCAGAATAATATGAAAAATATGTGCCAACTTTAGTGGCACATATTGAGAAATACGGAAGAACCAGAAAGTCCTAATGAATAAGGTTAACTTTCCTTGTTAACGATAAAGGATGAGAGGTTTTCAACCTGATTCTGAGCAAGGTTTCTAATCTCATGAACACTCTGCTTGGTGTCATTGATATGCTCGAAACATTCTTCGGTGATGGTATTGATGTTTGCAATAGAGTGGTTTACATCTGCTGCAATTGAAGTCTGTTCCTGACAGGACTGAACAATCTGTTCGGACATATCGGTAATGGTTGCGATAATGCCCATAATCTCTTCGATTGCAGAATTTGCCTTGGAACTCTGCTGCACAGAATTATTCATTTCCTCCTCACATGAGGCAACTACCTTAACGCAGTTTTCTACAGCCTTAGAAAGGTTGGAAATGGTGTCGGTAACCTCATCCGTTGAAGTTGCGGTCTTCTTGGCCAGATCTCGAACCTCGTTTGCTACAACCGCAAATCCCTTTCCGTGCTCACCTGAACGGGCGGCTTCAATGGTTGCGTTAAGAGCAAGCAGGTTTGTCTGATCTGCAATTGCAGCGATGGTACGCACAATAGCATTAATCTGCTCACCCATTTCATTGATCTTTGAAATGGCGATTGAGGTATCTCTCAGCTTGTCTGCAAGGGAATGGTTAGTGGTGATGTTATCCTGCATGGTGCATCTGCAGGTATCAGAAGCAACTTCTGCACTCTGAACTTCAGAGAGAGTTGATCTGGCAAAATCGGTAACCTTTTCAATGGTCTGTTCCATATTGGATGTAGCCATTGCAACGCTATGAGCCTTGCTTCTCTGCGTAGCCATTGCATCTGCAGTGTTATCGAGCATAGATGAATTGTAGTTAACCATATCAACCATCTGATTGAAGTCACTGTTTAATTTTGAAACAGTTTTCTGCATAGACATGGCAACGGTATCAACAAGGCCGTCAATGCTACCAATTTCATTCTTGCGGTTAACCCTGTCAGTGCTTCTTCTAAAATCTCCGGAAGCCAGCTTGAGCAGAGATTTCCATACATGTTTAACTTCGCTGTTTAAGGATTTTGACAGGAAGATTGACTGAAGAATGGATACAACAATGGTAATAATCAGAACTGTATAAAGAGTGTAGAGAACCTTGTTGTAGCCAAGTGTGTCAAGTTCACCTGACTCAATCAGGGCATCTATTTCAGAGAGAGCTTTTATACAGGTTCTGATTTCTTTGATGTAATTAACCTCTGAGCTGCTCTTTGCAAGGACTTTCTGCATATCATCGGTCAATGTGACAAGCGTACTTTTGAGTCTTTTGGTTTTGTCATTCAACAAGAAGAATCCGTTGCTGTCCTCGCTGTTAAGATTTGTCCTGATCTTGCTGACGGTGTTTCTTGCACTGTTAAGAGCTGTGATGTTGTTCTGTTTTTCGTTTAATTCAAGTAAAGCAATATTGAGAGTGTTTAAATCGGCATATAGGTATTCAATATTGTTCTTCTGGTTAACATAAGTTTTTACATTTGAGATGATACTTACTGAACCTATGGCGAATATGGTGATAGAGATTGCAAAAGAGGCAATAATTCTCTGAACAATGGAAATATCTCCAAATTTCAGAGTAAGGAGCGACTTGAAAAAAGGAGCAGATTTATAGGTATGATTGTCTGCAATGGCAGATGCAGAAGAAGTTTTTTCCAAATCTAAAACATCTGTCTTCTCGCTATTGTTTGTCTGTTCTGCAGATACAGCCTGATCTACTCCCTTGTCATAGTCGGCTACATCTTTTGTAGTGTTGTTATTGTTTTCCATATACAGCCTCTAGCTCACTCCGCGACATTCAGTTGTATGCAACCTCATTTCGTTTACGTCTGAAGTAAGTATATTAATACTAAACACCCTCTGTATTGTATTTGAAAATATCGGCATCCTAGCAATATTTTTTAGAGAATTTGAAGCAGTTACATATTTTATCCTTAATAGATGGAGGAGAGCTCAAATTTTTACAGGATCCACTTCAATTATAGTAAACTTTACAAAGTTGTTATAAAAGATTTGAGCACACAAATCGTAGTATTGTCTTTTTACTAAAAGATTACGATTTGATATAGTAATGCGACAGTTGAATCTAACACCTAAATGTAAATAGCGGTTATCATGAAATCTGTTACTGAATGTAATAAAAGTACACATGGCAGATGATTAAATACGGAAGTTTTTTGAGGCTATCATAGTGGCAAAAAAGGAAAAGGCAGCAAGTAATGTTATTGCTGTTAACAGAAAAGCGTCTTTTGAGTACTTTATCGAAGAGCGATATGAGGCAGGTCTTGAGCTGCAGGGATGGGAAGTTAAGTCTCTTAGGGCCGGCAAATGCAATATTTCAGAGGCATACGTAACAGTAAAGAGTGGAGAGATTATTATGTTAGGCTCCATAATCAATCCACTAAAAACAAGCTGTGCCTTTGTGGTAAGTGATCCTACCCGTACCAGAAAACTCCTGCTGTCACGAAGAGAAATTGACAGACTGGCAGGAAGTGTTCAGAGACAGGGCTATACTCTTATTCCTTTAAAAATGTACTGGAAAGGCTCCTGGGCAAAACTTGAGATTGGTGTATGTCGAGGCAAGATGGAGCATGACAAGAGAGACTCGATAAAGGACAAGCAGTGGGCAAGAGATAAAGAGAGAATTATGAAAAAGTCATTTAAATAGACTTTGCAGAAAAAAGCTGAAACAATTAAAAGTTTCAGCTTTTTTGTGTGCTCAGCATGGGCATTATCTATAGGGTGTAAGTCCCGAAGTCGCC
>JBJFET010000060.1:0-11826 GCA_051891035.1 Succinivibrio sp.
TTTGAAACTACTTTAACGCGTGGCTTGCGAACCAACTGATTAATAGTAGACATTAAATAAAATCTCCTGTTAGTCCGAAATGGACAGATCTTACTATCTCCCCACAAAATTGGGGATTATGAATTCTAATACAATTTGAAATCAAAGGTCAAATTTTTTTTAATGCAAAACACGATTTATATCGTCTTGATTAATCAAAATCTGTATCTGGTGCTGCTGTGGTGTGTCTGTGCCGTCTGTATGCGAGGAGTTTTCTTTAGTATTCAGTACCAGGAACGTACCGTCCCTGTACCAGTGACAAGTGCTAGGTGCAGTAGCTCTCCTGCCCTTTTTGCATCAGCGAGGGTTATACACTCCTGCACTCCTGCTATTTTCTGTCTGTCATCGTTGGTATACATCAGAAAGACTGTATCTCCGCTGACTTTTTCTTTCTGATACCTTGCCTTTGCCTGTTCTGAATAAACTAGATGTATCATTAAAAGGTAACCACCTTTGTGAATGTGCCGGCAAAATTCTGCTCAGTTATTTCCCTTATGAACTCTATACCTCTGCAGTCTTCAGCATATACCTCAATATCATAAAGCTCACACTGCTTTAACTTTTTGGTAAAGATGTTTGTATCGCTGTTATCAAGATTTCGTAAGAATTCACCCTCTGCAAGCACAGTGACATCCGTCATTGCATCTGCAAGATTGAGAGCAACCTCAATTCCCTGTTCGTACAGATATCCACCGTTAGGATTGCTGCTGATTACTATCAGTACATCTTTCATTAAAACTCAACCACCCTGTCAGCTTCAGCTATCATTTGAGATAACTCCATATTGCCTGATATCTTGAAGTCTGGATCTAGGCAGCTTTCATCTGCCCCCATACTCCTTATGGCTCTGGCGCACACAAGATACTCTCTGACTTCTTCCCTGTTATCTTTGAGCATCTGTCTGAATTCTCTTTTACCGCTGTCTTCACTCTGTTTTAAACAGTACCCTGCAGCATCTCCGGTAAAAAAGACCGAAACAATCTCATCATCTGCATGAAATGCTGTTTTCATGAATGAATCAATCATTTCTTTCTGGTATGAATGGGGAAATGTTTGACGGCAAATTATCAGGATCTTCATAAGGATTTGCCCATTGATGTGTGATCCTGCAATTTTAATTCATCGCAGGATCATTGTGTTGATCAGACTGAAGCGATTACTTCAATCTCGCAAAGAGCACCCTTTGGTAGATCAATGCCACCAACGCATGATCTTGCTGGTGCTGAACCTGTAAAGAACTCTGCATATACAGCGTTGAATGCTGCAAAATCTGCAATATCCTTTAAAAAGCAGGTGGTTTTTACTACCTTTGACAGATCAGAGCCTGCTGCCTCAACTAAAGCCTTAACATTGCTCAAAGCCTGTCTTGCCTGCTCTTCAATGCCACCTTCAACCATTGCGCCGGTCTTCGGATTTAATGGGATCTGACCTGATGCAAATAACAGTCCGCCAACAATTTTGCCCTGTACATAAGGACCTATTGCTGCAGGTGCATTCTCTGTTGAAATTACTTTTATCTCGCTCATTTTGTTTTCCTCTTGCCAAAGAGCCCTAACCACCTTGTGGATGGAAAGGGCTCTTTACTATTAGTTATTGATATCTGCCTTACAGACTGTTATCAAGAGAAGTAGAATTTGCTGCCTCTAAAGCTGCACTTAACTGCTTCTGGAGATCATCAGCTGAAACGCTGGCCTGCTCCTGAACCTGAGCATCCTTGATGCGCTCAAGCTCCTCTCTACGCTGCTTGTGGTACTTGTAACCGGTACCAGCAGGGATCAGACGGCCAACAATTACGTTCTCCTTCAGACCTCTTAACTCGTCTACCTTGCCCTCTACAGAAGCCTCGGTAAGAACTCTTGTGGTCTCCTGGAATGAAGCTGCTGAGATGAAGCTGTCGGTGCTTAATGAAGCCTTGGTCAGACCCATCAGGATGTGTCTGTACTGTACAGGCTTCTTGCCCTCTGCCTCAAGTTTCTCATTTACGATACGTACACGTGAAACTTCAGCAATTTCGTCCTTTAAGAACTCTGTGCTCTCACCTGGATCTAAGATCTCGCACTTTCTTAACATCTGGCGAACGATAACCTCAATGTGCTTATCGTTGATCTTAACACCCTGCAGACGGTAAACATCCTGAACCTCGTTTACGATGTAGTTTGCAACAGCATTTACACCGCGAAGTCTTAAGATGTCGTGAGGTGACTCAGGACCTTCAGCGATCATTTCGCCCTTGGTTACAGTTTCACCTTCGAATACGTTCAGGTTGCGTGACAGAGGGATCATCTCATCGTGTGGAGCAACTGGATTACCGAATTCATCTACTGCACCAGGAGCTGGAGTGATCTCAAGGCGACGCTTTGACTTGGTTTCCTTACCAAAGGTAATGGTACCTGAAATCTCTGCAAGAATTGCAGGCTCTTTTGGAGCTCTAGCTTCAAACAGATCAGCAACACGTGGAAGACCACCGGTAATATCCTTGGTACCGCCGGCAACCTGAGGAATACGAGCGATAACATCACCCACATTGATCTCAGCGCCGTTCTGTAACTGAACAATTGCCTTTGCCTGTAACATGTACTGAGCTGGAACTGTAGTGCCAGGGATCATTACATCATTGCCATTTGCATCTACAATCTTAACAGAAGGTCTCTTCTCCTTACCCTGAGTTGGACGTGCTGCAAGCTCTCTAACTTCAATTGAAGAAATACCCAGAGCCTCGTCTTCCTTCTTATCTACAGTAACGCCTTCGATAATATCGATAAACTCGATGAAGCCGTGTACTTCAGAGATAATTGGGTGAGTATGTGGATCCCATCTTGCTACTGTCTGACCGACCTTAACCTCGTCGCCCTCGTTAATCTCAAGAACAGCACCGTAAGGGATCTTGTGGCTTTCCTTTACAGAACCGAAATCATCGATAACAACAAGTTCTGACTGACGTGAGGTTACAACCTGCTTGCCCTCAGTATTTGTTACTACCTTGGAGTTTTCAATCTTGATCTTACCGCTGTTGCGAACTGTAGCACCTGATTCTGCTACTGCACGTGATGCAGCACCACCGATATGGAAGGTACGCATGGTCAGCTGTGTACCAGGCTCACCGATTGACTGAGCTGCGATAACACCAACTGCCTCACCAGGGTTTACTAGATGTCCGCGTGCCAGATCTCTACCATAGCACTTGGCACAGATACCAAACTTGGTCTTACATGTAATAGGTGAACGTACCTTTACATGGTCGATGCTGTTTGCCTCAAGAATTGAGCACAGCTTCTCATCTAAAAGCTGACCCTTCTGCAGTAGAACAGTCTTTGAACCAGGCTTTAATACATCTGCTGCTAGTGTTCTGCCTAAGACTCTGTCTCTTAATGTTTCAACAACATCACCACCGTTTACGTGTGGAGTGATATCAAGACCGTCATCTGTACCGCAGTCGTCCTCAGTAATAACCATATCCTGAGCAACGTCTACAAGACGGCGGGTCAGATAACCTGAGTTTGCAGTCTTAAGCGCTGTATCAGCAAGACCCTTACGTGCACCGTGGGTTGAAATGAAGTACTGCTGTACGTTCAGACCTTCACGGAAGTTTGCTGTAATAGGGGTCTCAATAATAGAGCCGTCAGGTTTTGCCATCAGACCACGCATACCAGCTAGCTGACGGATCTGAGCTGGCGAACCACGAGCACCAGAATCAGCCATCATGTAGATGCTGTTGAATGATGACTCCTTCTCCTCTTCACCAAGGATGTTCTTGGCTGTCTGAGTTGAAAGGTTTGCCATCATGGCCTTTGCTACCTTGTCGTTAGCATTTGACCATACGTCGATAACCTTGTTGTATCTCTCACCTGGAGTAATCTGACCGTTTTCATACTGGCTCTGAATTGACATAACCTCTTTCTGAGCTGAAGAAATAATGGTGTATTTCTCCTTAGGAATGAGCATGTCATCAACGCATACGGATGAACCTGAAATAGCAGCGTTGGCAAAGCCTGTGTACATGATGTGGTCAGCGAACATAACAGTGTCCTTCAGACCAAGCTTGTGATAGCAGGCATTGAGCAGAGCACCAATCTTCTTCTTGCCAAGAGGTACGTTTGATACGTGTGTGAACCAGTCCTTCTTGGTGAGGATCTCACCAATGTTTTCCTGAGTTACACCCTCTGCTGGAGGATCGATAAGATCGAATGACAGACCCTTTGGAAGGATCAGAGACAGCATTGCACGACCGACTGTTGTCAGACGAAGCTCGTTGTGCTCTACAAACTCACCAGTGTCTGTATTCTTGTCAAAGTAGTTTACACGGCATGCGATACGTGCATGGAAATCTACCTGATCAGCCTTGTACAGACGCTCAGCCTCTTTTGCATCACTTAAAATCAGACCTTCACCGCGAGCACCGATCTTCATTCTGGTCATGTAGTAAAGACCAAGAACAACGTCCTGTGCAGGAACAATAATAGGATCTCCAGATGCAGGAGAAAGAACGTTGTTGGTAGACATCATCAGAGCACGGGCTTCTAACTGTGCCTCTAAGGTCAGAGGTACGTGTACAGCCATCTGGTCACCGTCGAAGTCAGCGTTGAATGCTGGACATACCAGAGGATGAAGTCTGATTGCCTTACCTTCGATAAGAACCGGCTCGAATGCCTGAATACCAAGTCTGTGCAGGGTAGGTGCACGGTTTAACATGATAGGATGCTCACGAATTACTTCGTCTAATACATCCCATACGATTGGATCTTCTCTTTCAACCATCTTCTTGGCGGCTTTGATAGTTGTTGCAATGCCGCGCATTTCAAGACGACCGTAGATGAATGGCTTGAACAGCTCAATAGCCATCTTCTTTGGAAGACCGCACTGGTGCAGACGCAGGAATGGTCCGCAGGTAATTACTGAACGGCCTGAGTAGTCTACACGCTTACCTAACAGATTCTGACGGAAACGGCCCTGCTTACCCTTAATCATGTCAGCAAGTGACTTTAATGCACGCTTGTTAGAGCCGGTAATTGCTCTGCCGCGTCTGCCGTTATCCATCAGGGCATCAACAGATTCCTGAAGCATACGCTTCTCATTACGAACAATAATCTCAGGAGCTGCAAGATCGAGCAGTCTCTTTAAACGATTGTTTCTGTTGATTACTCGACGATATAAATCGTTCAGGTCAGATGTTGCAAAACGGCCACCATCGAGTGGAACGAGCGGACGTAAATCAGGTGGAAGAACTGGAAGAACTGTAAGAATCATCCACTCTGGCTTATTGCCTGAGCTCAGGAATGACTCGATAAGCTTCAGTCTCTTTGCAAACTTCTTGCGGTTTGAATCTGAAGTTGTTGAATCAAGAGCCTCTCTTACAGACTTGAATTCTTCCTCAAGATTGATCTGACGCAGTAAATCCAAAATAGCCTCAGCACCCATCTTGGCAGTGAAATCATCACCATACTGAGATAATGCATCAACGTACTGCTCTTCTGTCAGAAGCTGACGCTCGGTAAGCTCAGTCATACCAGGATCGGTTACTACATAGCTTTCAAAATACAGAACGCTCTCAATGTCACGAAGCTTCATATCGAGCATCAGGCCGATACGTGAAGGTAATGACTTGAGGTACCAGATATGTGCTACTGGTGAAGCTAATTCGATGTGACCCATGCGCTCACGGCGTACCTTTGCCTGTGTAACTTCAACGCCACACTTGTCGCAGATAGTACCACGGTGCTTTAAGCGCTTATACTTGCCGCAAAGACACTCATAGTCTTTGATAGGTCCGAAAATCTTGGCACAGAACAGACCGTCACGTTCTGGCTTGAATGTACGATAGTTGATGGTTTCTGGTTTTTTAACCTCACCAAATGACCATGCACGGATCATTTCTGGAGATGCCAGACCAATCTTAATCGCATCGAAGTCCTCAAGGCGCTGCTTGAATGCATTGCTGCGGCTTGCAAGCTTTCCTAGGCTATTGTTTAACTCAAGATCCATTGCAGGTTCTTCAGAGTTAACTGGAGCCTGATTTGCAAGACCTTCAAATAGGTCTTCGTTCTGACTGTTTTCCATGTTGCTCACAACAGTTTCTCCTATTGTAGTAGCCAGTCAGAGGCATTATATGCCTCTGTCTGGAACTCTATTCCTTGCGGACAAGATCGATATTAATACCAAGTGAACGAATTTCACGTAAAAGAACGTTGAATGACTCTGGAATACCTGCTTCCATTGTGTACTTGCCATCAACGATGTTCTTGTACATCTTAGTTCTACCGTTAACATCATCAGACTTAACAGTAAGCATTTCACGTAAGGTATATGCAGCACCGTATGCCTCAAGTGCCCACACTTCCATTTCACCGAAACGCTGTCCACCAAACTGTGCTTTACCACCAAGAGGCTGCTGTGTAACAAGGCTGTATGAACCTGTTGAACGAGCATGCATCTTGTCGTCAACCAAGTGGTTGAGCTTGAGCATATACATATAACCTACGGTTACCTTACGCTCAAATGGACGACCGGTTCTGCCATCATATAGTGTCATCTGACCTGACTCTGGAAGATCAGCCATCTTCAGCATTGCCTTGATGTCCTCTTCCTGTGCACCGTCAAATACAGGGGTTGCTACAGGCAGACCATCACGCAGGTTGTTTGCAAGAGTCATAACCTCATCATCAGACATTGAAGCAATATCAACCTTCTGAGATGTATCACCCAAATCGTAGATATCCTGCAGAGTCTTTCTGATTTCAGCAATAGCCTTCTGCTGAATGAGCATTCTATTGATCTTCTCACCGATGCCCTTTGCTGCAAGACCAAGATGAACCTCAAGAACCTGACCGATGTTCATACGTGAAGGCACACCCAGAGGGTTTAGAACCATATCTACAGGACGGCCTGTCTCATCGTATGGCATATCCTCAATTGGGTTGATTCTTGAAATAACACCCTTGTTACCGTGACGACCGGCAAGCTTGTCACCAGGCTGGATACGGCGCTTAACAGCAACGTATACCTTAACAATCTTGAGAACACCAGGAGTCAGATCATCACCGTCGGTGATCTTCTTCTTCTCGGCCTCAAACTTCTCTTTGTATTCTGTTGCAAACTCTTCAAGTCGTAATGCAAACTCTTCTAACTGGCGCTGAGCCTTGTCATCGCTTAATGACTGCTTTAACAGTTCATCATCAGACATGGCATCAACCTTATCCTGAGCAATACCGTTCTTTACAAGGTGAATACGAACCTGATGCATCAGACCCTGTGTCAGGAAGCTGAACTCTTCATCCAGATCCTTCTTGGCCTTGTTGATGTGCATCTCTTCGATTTCTTTTGCACGCTTGTCTTTCTCTACACCTTCACGGGTAAAGATCTGAACGTCAACTACAGTACCGGTTTCACCGTTTGCCATTCTCAGTGAGGAATCCTTAACCTCAGAGGCCTTCTCACCGAAAATTGCACGCAGAAGCTTCTCTTCAGGGGTTAACTGAGTCTCACCCTTTGGAGTTACCTTACCTACAAGAATATCGCCGCCTACAACCTCGGCACCGACGTAGACAATACCTGCCTCGTCGAGCTTGGATAATGCTGACTCACCGACATTTGGAATATCAGCGGTGATCTCCTCAGGTCCAAGCTTGGTGTCACGAGCGATACATGACATTTCTTCAATATGAATTGTTGTCAGACGATCCTTTGCTGCAACTCTCTCTGATACAAGGATGGAATCCTCGTAGTTGTAGCCGTTCCATGGCATGAATGCAATACGCATGTTCTGACCTAAGGCAAGTTCGCCCATATCGGTTGAAGAACCGTCAGCAATCACGTCACCGGCTTTAACCTTTTCATTGAGAGCAACACAAGGTCTCTGGTTGATACAGGTGTTCTGATTTGAACGGGTGTACTTGATGAGGTTGTAGATATCGATACCTGCATCATGCTCACCTTCGATCTCATCGATATTGACACGTACTACGATACGGCCACCGTCAACGTGCTGTACAACACCGCCGCGCTTTGCAATGATTGAAACGCCTGAGTCAACAGCAACAGCTCGCTCCATACCGGTACCAACGAATGGCTTCTCAGAACGTACTGTAGGAACAGCCTGTCTCTGCATGTTTGCACCCATCAGCGCACGGTTAGCGTCATCATGCTCAAGGAATGGAATAAGTGCAGCAGCAACAGAAATAATCTGCTGAGGTGAAACGTCCATAAACTGAACGTCAGATGCTCTTCTTACCTCAGACTCGCCCTTGTAGCGGCACTGAACGTAGTCAGAGAGGATCTTTCCGTTCTCATCAAGATCGGTGTTAGCCTGTGCAATAACGTACTGACCTTCGTCAATAGCTGACAGGTACTGGAACTCTTCTGTTACAACGCCGTCTTTTACGAAACGGTATGGAGTCTCAAGGAAGCCATAGTCGTTGCAGCGAGCGAACACTGACAGAGAGTTGATAAGACCGATGTTTGGACCTTCAGGTGTCTCAATAGGACAGAGTCTTCCGTAGTGAGTTGGATGAACGTCACGTACCTCAAAGCCTGCTCTTTCTCTTGTAAGACCGCCAGGACCTAAAGCAGAAATACGGCGCTTATGTGTTACCTCAGAGAGTGGATTGTTCTGATCCATAAACTGTGATAACTGGCTTGAACCGTAGAATTCTTTAATTGCAGCTGAAATTGGTTTTGCGTTAATCAGCTCCTGAGGAGTTGTATTGTCAAGATCACCTAGTGACAGTCTCTCTTTTACAGCTCTCTCAACACGAACAAGACCAATACGGAACTGGTTTTCTGCCATTTCACCAACAGAGCGGATACGACGGTTGCCAAGATGATCGATATCATCGATTGTCTCTTTACCGTTGCGGATCTTAATCAAGTAACGCATTACCTTGATAATGTCGCTGTGGTTTAATGTGCCACGTGAAGGCTCGTTCTCGATAAATGAAGTATCAAGCTCAAGATCCTTACCCTTAGCATCAGTTACCTTGCCCTCAAGAGCAGGAGCATTCTTTACAAGCTCAAGAACTGATAATGGAAGAATAATGGCTCTGTCATAGGTAAATTCCTCACCGTTCTTTGGCTGAATCTTTACCTTGTGCAGGAGACGGTCCTGTGCAGGAAGCATCTGATCTTTGCTTGCAGGCATCAGAATGTTGTCAAGGAAGCCTAATAACTTGTCAGCAACTCTCTGTGGAGTTGTGTTAGGCATGCACTCAACCTCTGCAGGATCAAGCAGTGGCTTGATCAGATCGACAATCTTTGGATACTGTGCGTATACAAAGCCGTCAACAACTGAAACACCCGCCTCAGCGGTATTAAGCTGAGAATTCTCATCAGCAAGAAGTCTTGCCACGCCAGCCTTGAAGTTCTTCTCTTCAACAAAGCGGCTGTCAAACTTCATACGGCCTACAGATGAAAGATCATATCTGTCCTCTGCAAAGAACAGGTTCTTGAACAGAACCTCAGCTGCATCAACAGTTGGAATTTCACCTGGACGCATCATCTTGTAGATTTCGAACAGAGCTGCGTTTCTGTCAGCCTCATCTGAGCTTAGGTCACGGGTAGTATCATTTCTTAAGGTGTCAGCAATGAATGAACCCTCGTCAACAGCACTGGTATAGAGAATTTCGATTCTCTTGATGCCATTCTCTGAAACAGCCTTCAGGCTCTCTTCTGACAGAAGGGTATTTGCTGCAAGAACTACCTTACCTTCCTTGTTTCTGTAGTCTCTAGCTACAATCTTGTCTAACAGATACTCAGCAGGAACTTCAAGAGAGTTAACCTCAAGCTTCTTTAACTGGCGAACGTGACGGGCGGTAATCTTCATGCCCTTTTCTACAATTACGTCCTTGCCTACTTTAATATCAAAAGAAGCAGTTTCACCACGAAGGCTCTCAGGAACAAGCTCCATGTTGATCTTGTTGTTCTTGAACTCGATTTCAACGGTATCAAAGAATAAACCAAGGATCTGCTCGGTTGTATAACCTAAAGCTCTTAGCAGAACTGTTGCTGGCAGCTTTCTGCGACGGTCAATACGAACAAACAGATTATCGCGATGATCAAACTCAAAGTCCAGCCATGAACCACGGTATGGGATAACTCGAGCACTAAAAAGGATACGACCAGGGTATGTCTTACCTCTGTCGTTATCAAAGAATACACTAGGGCTTCTGTGTAACTGGGAAACTACAACACGCTCTGTACCATTAACGATAAATGTACCGTTATCGGTCATCAGAGGGATTTCTCCCATGTATACGTCCTGGTCAATTCGCTCTTTAACAGTCTTTGGAGAATCTTTCTCGTAACGAACTAAGCTTAATTTGACTTTTAATGGAGCTGAATAGGTTGTTCCACGAATCATGCATTCGTGAACATTGAATTTTGGCTCGCCAAGATGGAAGCTGTTATAGCACAGTTCAGCATTTCCTGAATAACTCTTGATAGGAAATACGCTCTTGAAAGCAGCTACCAAACCATTTTCGTTGTTTGGATCTGAACTGATAAATTGTTTAAATGAATCAAGCTGTACTGCCAGTAAGTAAGGTGTATCTAAAACTTTTACACGCTTACCGAAATCCTTACGGATACGTTTTTGCTCAGTGTAGGAGTAGACCATGGATAGGTGATCCTCTATTTGATCTGTTTCCGGAAGGGCGCTTGCGCACCACTGTGTATTAAGGCATCGAACCCGATCCCCCTAGAAAGGGGGCTCGGGTTACGTTTTTGACCTTAAAAACTAAGGCCATTGGCCCGATGCGAGCCAATATTTAAAAGCAGGCTATTAAGCTAAAGCAGCCTCTGCGCCAGCCTCTACTAAAGACTTAACTAAAGCTTCAGCGTCAGCCTTTGGCATTGCTTCCTTAACCTTAGCAGGAGCAGACTCAACTAAGTCCTTAGCTTCCTTTAAGCCTAAACCGGTAGCACCGCGAACTGCCTTAATAACAGCAATCTTGTTTGCACCAGCAGACTTAAGCATAACGTCAAACTCGGTCTTCTCTTCTGCAGCACCAGCAGCACCAGCTGCAGGAGCAGCAACAGCAGCAGCTGCAGCTGAAACACCAAACTTCTCTTCCATTGCCTTTACTAACTCTACAACTTCAGTAACTGATAGAGCAGCAATTGCCTCAATGATTTCATCCTTAGATAAAGCCATTTTTAAAACTTCCTATAAAATGCCAGGCTATGCCTGAAAAAAAACAATCGACTTGAATAAAGTCTAACCAGCAGTGCTATTAAGCACTTGCCTCTGAACCAAGTTTCTCGCCCAATGCAGCAAGAGTACGAACAAGCTTGCCAGCAGCAGCCTCTTTCATGGTTGCCATTAACTGAGCAATAGCCTCGTCGTATGTTGGTAATGTTGCAAGAACATCAATGTCTTTGCTGTCGTATGCCTTGCCTTCAAAAGCTAAAGCTTTAACTTTGAAGTTTTCGCAGGTCTTAGCAAAATTCTTGAAGATTCTAGCAGCAGCACCTGGATGCTCAAGTGACAAACCGATAATGGTTGGACCCTTGCATGAATCCTTGATGCACTCAAACTCAGTGCCTTCTAAGGCACGGGTTAAAAGAGTGTTACGAACAACGTGTAAATAAACGTTGTTAGCACGAGCCTCTTTACGTAACTGAGTTAAAGATGCTACTGGAATACCGCATGAATCTGCAGTAACAGCTGACACAGCTTTCTTGGCTACTTCGGCGACTTCAGCAACGATTGCCTTTTTGTCTTCGATATTCAATGCCATTTTTAGCAGTGACTCCTGGAATGTCCATAGTGGACTATACCCTTTCGGGACCACCGGAACC
>JBJFET010000061.1:0-2700 GCA_051891035.1 Succinivibrio sp.
CTTACCGTGTACTACTTTCAATTTTTACCCATAACTATGCACGAAGAGCCAAAAATTTATAAAGTATGTTGATAGTCTACCTCTGGCAGCTTCAATTCCTGTTGATGTTGCTAAATGCGTTTTTCCCTAATGTTAAGTTTTACATTAGGGGAAAACTCACCTTGCTATTGCCTATGGACTTCTGGCAATTGAGAACGGTTATTCAGTGCTGTTCAAGACTGCAGAGAACTTGGTCAAGGAGCTTGTAGATTCTCTCCATGAGGGGAAGCTGGAGCAGAAACTGCTTAAGCCTTCTAAGGTTAGGATGCTCATTATAGATGGGTTTGGATATCTACCATTCTCAGCTGAAGGTGCCCATCTGCTGTTTCAGCTCATAAACAGAAGATATGAGCATAAAAGCACCGTGATAACCAGCAACAGAACAGTAAGAGACTGGGGGCTTATCCTTGGTGATCCAACAGCTGATACAGCTATTCTGGATAGACTTCTGCATCACTGCAAGGTGATGACAATAAACGGAGAAAGTTACAGAATGCTTTCAGTAAAAAAAGAAAATCTGTTACAGGAAAAAGCAAAACAGATATAATTATTAAGTGGTCAACAAATCTATCGTTTTGGTGGTCAACTTTTCTATCGCGTAACACTCGGATCACTTTCGTAATATTTAACAATACATGTAAAATTAACATGAACGGAACGCTCCAAAAGAGATTCTGATATGCCTTAACTTTAAAACTATCAGCAGTTGATAAGTTAGAGGACAATATCTTGAACAGTGATAGATGAATGCAATAACATTTACCCCATCCTTTTGGTGAATGAAGTTTAGTTGCTGACATTATAATATATTGAGTGATTATGGTTAGATAATATTAACTCATGCTTTGCTAACTTAGTTTTTATTTTGCTTATGATCATAAGAATGAATCAAAGTGCGTTCGTTACAGTACAAGATGATAAATGTTCTATCTTAAGATAGTAACTTTCAAGAGACTGATTAGATTCGTAACAACTTAATAAGTAAGTTATATAGAGTTAGATGGGTACTGGACTGATCAACTCTGTAAATAAAGGTAGCAATTGCCAATAAAGCATCAACACCTCAAATGAGAGTGCTCATTTTATGTTAAATTCTGTTATTTTCAACAGTATCTATTGTTAAAACTAATATTACTGAATAAGGTAACAGTATATGTCTGACGAAGTCTCTCTAAGTTAATAAAGTTAATAGCAACAAGAGTGAAACGTTCCTTTAATAAATTTGTTGGAAGCATATTTAATCATTAATTGGGAACAGGATATCTAGTTATAGAATGATGCTCGCAATAATATTGAACTATTTCGTTGAAGAACAACACCATCTGAGAGCTATAATGTTATGTTAACTACCTATCTTGTACGTCAGATAGTTCACTACCCTAATCCTTCTACAAAATTGTTTAAGGTCTTAGGGATGATATTTTATAGATCCTTTAAGGAGACAAAAAATGAAAATTGTAGGAGTTATTCCAGCACGTTATAAATCATCTCGTTTTCCAGGAAAACCTTTGTGTGATATATTGGGGAAACCCATGATTTGGTGGGTATATCAGCAGTGTTTAAAGGTGAAAGCTTTTAGCCGTGTATGTGTCGCAACAGATGACAAGAGAATTTTTGACGCATGCTCATCTTTAGATATAGATGTACTTATGACTAAAGACACCCACCCTACAGGAACAGATCGGGTTGGAGAAGTTTCACAAAAAATAGATGCAGATTTGTATGTTAACATTCAAGGAGATGAGCCCTTGTTAGAACCAGAGACTATAAATGCAGCTATTGTTCCTTTTTATGATAATGATGAACTCCAAGTATCTAATCTAATGACTGAAATCATAAATCCAGTTGATGTCGTTAATTGTACTGTGCCAAAAGTTATTACAAATAAAGATGGTATTGGTATTTACTTAACTCGATCTGTAGCACCATATCCTAAGGGCATACTTGATTATAAGTACTATAAGCAAGTTTGTGTCTATGGATTTAGACCTTCAGCTTTAAATTTTTTCTGTGAATATGGAAAAAGATTTGGCAAAGCAAAAATAGAGGCTATTGAAGATATAGAAATTTTAAGATTTATTGAAAATGGATTTAAAGTGAAGTTTGTTGAAGTAAATTCAAGAACAATAGCAGTTGATACAGCTCTTGACCTTGAAAAAGTAAAAAATGTTATGTTAAAAAGATTATAATTTACAACGTAGAACAGACAAAAGTATCGCTGACTTTCCTTACGTGTAAATTTTTCTGCAAAAAAACAACATGAGGGACATCTCTAGGCCCTCACAACGGCTATATGAAACGCCGATCACTCAATAATCTTCTATATTTAAGTATGGTAGCCCTCAAAAGACCATGTGGCTTTTTTTGAGAGCAATTGACCCCGTAAAAAAACTATGGCTCGTGTTTTCTACCGCACAGCGGCTCGAAGATGTTTATCTACTCACAATCTCGCATAAAAAAACGGAAGGTTCTAACAGAAAGTTAGTCCCATTCAAGTTTCTTTATAAACACGACCTGAGGACTACCACATTACTCCCTATCAAGGGAAGGAGTGATTATGAGTATAGCTCACAATTCAGGTATCGAGAAGATCTCTTCTTTTCATTCTTTGCACGAGACCGCAATTGGAATTGATGTACATGCAAATCTGATTGTAGGTTG
>JBJFET010000062.1:0-11737 GCA_051891035.1 Succinivibrio sp.
TACCTCCAACTGCAGGTGAGGGTATCGGCATTGACAGAACAGTAATGCTCTTTACAAACGCTCAGACTATCCGTGATGTAATTTTATTCCCAACACTAAGACGTAATTAAGATAGTTTTTTGCTACTAAAGGTGAAGATAATGCAAAAATATCAGGGTTCAATGGTTGCTTTAATCACTCCTTTCAAGAATGGTCAGGTTGATTATCAAGCTTTGGAAAAAATGGTTGAGTTTCACGTTGCAAACGGTACAACATGCATTGTTGTAGCAGGAACAACCGGCGAGTGCCCAACCTTGACTTTTGATGAGCATATTGAAGTGATTAAGAAGGTTGTGGATTTTGCCAAAGGCAGAGTTGCAGTAATGGCAGGAGCCGGTTCAAATAATCCTGTTGAAGCCATTAATCTGTCAAATGCAGCTAAAGATGCGGGTGCTGACAGTCTGCTGCACAACGCAGGTTACTACAACCGTCCAAATCAGGATGGGTTATATGCACACTTCAAGATGGTTCACGATAATACAGATTTGCCAATCTTTATTTATAACGTTCCTGGCAGAACTGTAGTGAATATCAGCTCAGAGACTGTAGCAAAGATTGCTCAGCTAGAGAGGGTGGTAGGTATCAAGGATGCTACAGGCAATCTTGAGAGACCATGGATTGAGCGTAATCTGATCAGCAAGCCATTTATCTGGCTGTCAGGTGAGGATTCAACTGCAGTAAGCTTCAATGTTGCCGGAGGACAGGGTGTTATCTCTGTAACTGCAAACTGTGCACCTGCTCTTGTAGCAAAAGTACAGAATCTTACTCTTGAAAAGAAGTGGGAAGAGGCTGCACAGCTTCAGCTCAAGCTTATGAAATTGCATAAGCTCATGTTTAAAGAGCCAAGCCCAGCTCCTGCAAAATACGCAGCATCACTGTTAGGTCTGTGCTCAGAAGAGGCTCGTCTGCCAATTCTTCCTGTAAGTCAGTCTCTGCGTGATGAAATTAAGACTGAAATGCAGAAATTAGAGTTGATCTAATTCATGGAAGAGAATAAGCAGGTTCAGGACCTGCAGCAGAGCGATCAGTCAAAGCAGCACAGGATCAGGTCCTTTGTTGTCAGAGCAGGTCGTATGACTGCAGGTCAGATCAGAGCAATTGAAGAGCTTGGTCCTAAATACATGGTCAATGTAGAAGAGCTTAACCCTCTGAATACAGACGAGATTTTTGGCCGCAGTGCACCTTTGGTTGTGGAAATCGGTTTTGGAATGGGAGTTTCATTTGTTCAGATGGCAAAGGAAGCTCCTGAATGCAACTTTTTAGGCATTGAGGTCCATCCTCCAGGGGTTGGTTCTGCCTTAAAACTGATTGATCAGGAACAGCTTACTAATGTAAAAATCATTCAGTATGATGCTTTTGAGGTTTTAAGCAAGTGTCTTGTACCTAAGAGCGTGGATGTTCTTCAGATCTTTTTCCCTGACCCATGGCCTAAAAAGAGGCACGTAAAACGCAGACTCATTAATGATGATTTTGTAAAACTTGTATCGCCTCTGTTCAAATCAGGAGGTCAGTTCCGTATGGCTACAGACTGGGAAGACTATGCCGTGCAGATGCTTGATGTGATGACAAGAGCTCAGGGTTTTACAAATACAGCAGAAGATGGAACTTATATTCCTCGTCCTAGCTGGCGTCCGCTTACCAAGTTTGAACAGCGAGGTCAGCGTCTTGGACATGGGGTATGGGATTTGGTATTCAAACGTGACTGATTCAAGAAAAGAAGAATTAACCGAATTTGTAAAAAGCATTATTTTAGACGACAAAATAATGCTTTTGTCTTTAAATGGTGATGCAAGTTTCCGAAAGTATTACAGGGTTGCAGGAAAGGGGCTTATCGCCGTTGATTCACCTCCACAGACTCAGAAGAACAGAGAGTTTGTGGCTGTTAACAGAGCTTTGGACTCCCTTGCAATTTTAGTTCCTAATATTGTCAGTGTAGATTATGAGAAAGGATTTATGCTGATAAATGATCTGGGGGACAGAACCTTTGCTCA
This sequence comes from Succinivibrio sp., assembly GCA_051891035.1. Taxonomy (GTDB): domain Bacteria; phylum Pseudomonadota; class Gammaproteobacteria; order Enterobacterales; family Succinivibrionaceae; genus Succinivibrio. The sequence continues at coordinate 2,031 of JBJFET010000062.1, forward strand.
GGTGGCAATAAACAGTGATCAGGAGCGATATTACAGAGCTGCAATAGACATTCTTGTGAAGATGACCAGAGTGGATATACCTCTGCCTCCTTTTGATGAGCAGTTTATCAGAACTGAGCTTGGGCTTTTTGAAACCTGGATGATCGAACAGTACCTGAAAGAGAAACTAAGACCGGTTGAGAAGCTTCAGCTTGAAAATGCCACCAAAATAATTCTCTCTGTATGCGCATCTCAGGAACAGGTTCCGATGCACAGAGACTATCACAGTCGTAATCTGATGGTTTTCTCAGATGACAGACTTGCGGTCATTGATTATCAGGATATGGTTTTAGGTCCAGTGCTGTATGATCTGGCATCTCTTCTTTTTGACTGCTACGTAGAGCTTCCAGACTCTCTTGTTGAGAGTTTAAAGCGCTATGCTTATGAACAGTATAGAAGCAGGCATATGCTTGAGAATGTTGATTATGAAACATTTGAATATCAGCTGACAGTTACATCTTTGCAGCGTCACATCAAGGTTCTGGGTATTTTCTGCAGACTGTCAATCAGAGATGGCAAGGACGCCTATCTTAAGGATATTCCAAGAGTTCTAAAATATGCCATGAGAGAATGTGAGATTTCACGCGAATTCAAGGCACTCAGAACAATGCTTGAGAAATATGTATTAGGAAGGTTCAGATGAAAGCAATGATTCTGGCTGCAGGTCGCGGGGAGCGACTTCGACCTATAACCGACAGCTGTCCCAAACCTTTGGTAGCAGTTGGTGGCAAGCCTCTTCTTCACTGGCATTTAGAAAAGCTAAAGCGGGCTGGGATTAGTGAAATTATCATTAACAGTGCCTACCTTGGCCAGATGATACAGGATGACATTGGCGATGGCAGCAGATTTGGTGTTGTAGTTACTCATTCAGCTGAGGGCAGTTCTGGTCTTGAAACGGCAGGAGGTATAATAAAGGCGCTGCCATTTTTCAAAGGTGAGGATTTTCTGGTGGTAAACGGGGATACCTTCATTGACGCTGATTATTCAAAGTTTATCCGACCATTGAAAGAAGGCATGAATGCCAGACTCTACCTTGTAGAAAACCCTTCTCACAATACTCATGGAGACTTTTCATTAAGAGAAGACGGTGTGTGCATTAGAGGAAAAGACTATACATTCTCTGGAGTAGCGGTTTATTCATGCAGAGGCTTTGAAGGTCAGAGCGTCTGCAGGGCTCCTCTGCTTCCCTATTTTGAATCCTGGTCCAAAGAGGAGAAAATGGAAGGTACCATCCTGGATGGAAAATGGTTTGATGTAGGAACAATAGAACGATTAAACACTGTTAATGAGTACATCAAGAATAAACTCATATAAATTATGCAAGACAACAAGAATCAAACAGACATAAAACTAGCTGATCCTTCTATATCCTTTATTGGCACAGCTGTAGGTTTACTTACGGGTGCTCTTTTGTATCTGCTTACAGGTCATATTCTGCTTGTTCTGTTCGGACCTCTGTTAGGCTTTTTTGGATATGACTTTCCTGAGTATAGAAAAGCCCTGCGTATTATAAAAGCCAAAAGAGCGGAAGAGGAAGAGAAAAAAAGGCAGGAACTTGAAGCTTTGCAGGCAAAGGAGCAGAGAAAGGTAATCAGACAGATAAAGGCTGTTCAGAAGAAAAACCGCGAGGATAAAGCCTCACTGTACGAAAATATCTATACAGTTGCAGGATATATCCTAGCCACACAGCCTAATATCAAGGACTATGAGGGCAATGCTGAGGATGTGATCAGATATTTCAAGGCTACAGAGCAGGAAAGACTGATTGCAGTAGAAGCCTTTAACCGTGCGCTTGACAGGAATTTTGATGTAGAAAAGTATGTTGTCACATACATGACAAATATAGGAAAGAACAGAGACTACATCAATTATGTACTGACTTATGCTTTTATTATTGCAACATTAAATGACAACATTCATTATGAGGCTAAGGAAAGGCTTGTTGAAATAGGCAAATCGCTGGGTTCTTCGGTTGCCGCATTAAAAAGACTGTTTAAATCAAAGGGTGCCGAGGCGAGATTTGCTAGAGAATTTGATTCAGAGAAGAAACAGGCAAGTGACACTACAACTGTATCCCGATTCTCAGGAGCAGATTCATCTGGAAGTGAGAACGGCGGAACGGACAGTCAGAATAGCTCTTCTAACAGAAGGAGCTCTGGAAGTTACAGTTCATCAGGGACAGACAAGGTCTCAGAGGCTCTTGATATTTTGGGACTGGATCTTAATGCAACATTTGATGATGTAAAGAAGGCCCACAAGAGGCTGATGCTCAGATATCATCCTGACAGACTGGCCTCACAGGGCTTGCCGGAGGACATGATAGCAATTTATACGGAAAAGGCCAAAGCGGTGCAAGTAGCCTTTGATCTGTTAAAAAAGATGTATGGAGATTACATCTAGGAAAGCGATTATGAAGTTGAAAGGTACAATTATAGGATTCATTTTAGGCTGGGTGTTTTTAAATCCGTTCAGTGCGGTGATAGGCGCTCTGCTAGGCTATTTTCTGCATGACAAACCAAGAATGGAAAAGTCAGAAAGGTATGCAAGAACCTATAATAAATTCACAAGAGACGCAAACTACAACCAGACACTGGTAGATATAACCTTTTCCTTTATGGGATACATTGCCCGTGGAGCCGGTCGCATAAACGAGGATCATATCAAAAAAGCCAACCAGATTATGGATCAGATGCAGCTGAACAGCAGTTCAAGAAAGATTGCAAGAGATGCTTTTAATCTTGGAAAACAGGACGGCTTTGATATTGATGAGAAGGTAAGACTGCTAAGAGATCTTGCAGGTGATGACAATGTCTGCTTTGTAGATTATCTTCTGGAAATCCAGATTCAGGTTGCCTTATCAGACGGACATCTTGAGAAAGATGAGCAGGACAGACTGATGACTCTGGCAACGCATCTTGGGGTACCACTTGAATCAATTCAGCGTCTGATTGCCACAAGATACAATGAAATGCTTTTTGAACAGCAGTTTTACAGACAGTATCAGTCACGAGGCGCTTATGATTATGGCAGTAATGACAGTGAGTCTTATGAGCAGTCATATTCATCAGCACAGAGAAGCTCATCTTCAGGGCTTGATGCAGCCTACAAACTTCTTGGAGTAACAGAAGAGTCATCCGAGGCGGATATAAAGAAGGCCCACAAGAAGCTGATGCTCAAATATCATCCTGACAGACTGGCATCACAGGGGCTGTCAGATGAAATGATAAGAATGTATACAGAAAAGGCAAAAGATATACAGTCAGCTTTTGATTTAATCAGGAAGAGCAGGGGATTTAAATAAAAAAATCTGCTTTTTTTGTAAAAGACAGGAGTTTTCCTGTGGCAGGGTGTGCAAATTCTAAAAAATATGCATGAAGACAGAGTCTGTCTGCTTTTGCTATAACATTTTCATTAGAATAAAACCTGTCACCGATTATAGGATGTCCTATTGAAGCCAAGTGAACCCTTAACTGATGAGAACGTCCCGTAACAGGGGTGAGCCTAACTACGCTGCAGTTTTCTATATGATCCCTGAGCCTGAATTCATCAGTTTTTTCAAACAGTGTTACAGAAGGTTTTCCCATCTTAAAGTCTACAATCTGCAGAGGTCTGTTTTCAATATCGCACCTTATTGGTAGCTCGATTCTTCCGCTATTGTCCATCTGACCTTCAACGATGGCTACATAGAGTTTTCTCACCTCTTTGTTTATAAACATTTTTCCAAGTTTTGACACAGCATCCTTTTCAAGTCCGACAACCATCAGACCTGAGGTATCCATATCCAGTCTGTGAACAGGTTCAGCGCAAGGGTATTTCTCTCTGATACGGGATAGAATACTGTCAAAGTGAGATTCTCCTCTTCCAGGTACTGACAGCAGACCTGATGGTTTGTTAACAACCATAATGGACTCATCTTCAAAAAGAATATCAAGGAAGGGGGTTTTAGGAGGATTGTAGATAAAGTCTTTCATGAAATCTGAAAAAGAGCCTCAGAGGCTCTTTTTGTGATATTACTCTTCAAAATGAGAAGCGTTAAGAACCATGCTGGTGTGTTCTGCAGGCAGATCCAGTCCTAGCTCTTTGAAATTATCTACCATTCTTTTGTATGCAGGCTTTGCATATTCGGAGTCGTAGTAGGTATAGATAATGTTCTGGCAGTGACGGATAGCTGAAATGAGAGCTCCTCTTTCCTGATAATAACTGGCGATAGCCCATTCTCTTTTAGCCAGCTGGTTTTTTACCCATATAATTCTCTGATAGGCATCTTTGGCATAAGGAGAATTAGGGTAAGTTTCAATCAGATCTTTAAAAGCCTTGAATGCATCATATAGGCACTGAGGATCTTTTTCTGATCTGTCAAACCTCAAAAAGTCCTGAAAAATTGTGCCGTGTTTCTGAATTTCGTTTAATCCCTTCATATACATGACATAGTCGATGTACTGTGAAGTAGGATTCAATCGAAGATAGCGTTCAATAGCTGCTGTTGTCAGATCTGACTTATGTGATTTGTAGTAGACATAAATCATATCAAGCTGTACCTGATCGGTCAGCTCACCAAAAGGGTATCTTGAATCTAGAGCCTCCAGATAATCCTTTGCGTTGCCAAAATCACCAGTGGCAGCATACTGACGAGCCTTGGCGTGCAAGGCTTCTTGGGAAATATCCGGAATAGCATCTTTATCAATTGAGTCAGAAGAACAGGCTGTAATAGAAAGTGCTCCCACTATTACAAAAGGTAAAAGTATCTTCTTAATCATCAAAAATCTGCCTCATGTTTTTTCTTAAAATAAATCTCTGTATATGTTATCTTAACTACAGTCAAATATCTAAAGAAAATATTTAAAAAACGAAATATGTCAGAAAATAATAAACTTAATTATACAGTAAATGATGACCTTCATGGTAAAAGACTGGATGCAGCTCTGGCATCTCTTGATGACAGCTTTTCCAGAAGTACATTAGGTCAGTACATTAAAGACGGGCTTGTAAAAATAGACGGAGCAGTTGTTAGCAAACCAAGCTTCAAGGTAAGTTCAGGTCAGATTATTGAACTTGAGTCTCCTGAGCCAGAAGATCTTGATGCCAAGCCACAGGATATACCTCTTGATGTAATTTATGAGGATGAGGATCTGATTGTCATAAACAAGCCGATAGGTCTGGTGGTGCATCCTGGTGCAGGCTGCAAGGACGGCACCGTGATGAATGCGATGCTTTATCATTATCCTCAGACCTCCTCACTTCCAAGAGCAGGCATAGTTCACAGACTGGATAAGGATACCTCCGGTCTTATGGTTATTGCACTTAACAAATACTCACAGATAAAGCTAGTAAGAGCAATCAGCAGACACAATGTAGTCAGAGAATACGAAGCAATCTGTGAAGGACTAATCACATCAGGCGGAGTGATAGAGGCTGATATCAGTCGTGATCCGTATAACAGAACAAAAATGGCAGTGGTATGTGAAGGTATGGGGCGAGAGGCCATAACACACTATCGTGTAATGGAGCAGTTCAGAGAGCATACTCTGCTCAAACTTCGCCTTGAGACAGGTCGTACTCATCAGATCCGTGTTCACATGTCATCGATTGATCATCCTTTACTTGGAGATATGGTTTACGGAGGCAAACGTCTCAAGCTGATGAAAGGTGCAAGCGAGGAGCTGACTGCGGCATTAAGAGCATACCGTCATCAGGCACTGCATGCGGCACATATAGAGTTTATTCATCCAATAAAAGGAGAGCCGATGGCATTTGACGCTCCAATCCCAGATGAGTTTGTGAATATGATAAGGCTTTTAAGAGAGGATAAAAGCATAAATGGAACAGAATTCTAGCTTTGTTGAAATCTCTTCTTTTAAAAGGCAGCATGTAGCAGCTTTATATACAACCAGGGACGGAGGATGCAGCAGTGGCTGCTACTCCTCATTCAATCTTGGGTTGCACGTTGAAGATGAAGTATCGGATGTATTAAAAAACCGCATTAAGCTTGAGAATAATATTGGTCGCAAGATAGTCTTTATGAATCAGACTCATTCAAACAGAGTCTGTTTCGTGACAGAAAAGGATATCTCAGATTCAGAGAATATGCTCAAAGAAGGCAGTACATCCCTGGGAATTGGCTGTGACGGGATAGTCACTGACAGTACTAATATAGCACTTGCAGTTCTTACAGCAGACTGTCTGCCTTTACTACTCTCAACAGCCGATGGCAAAGTTGTTGGTGCAGTTCACTGCGGATGGAGAGGCATATATTCTGGCATTATTGAAAATGCTGTAAAGCTAATAAGGTTTAAAAGCCGCTCTCCTTTGGAGGCATACATAGGACCTTGTATCGGACCAAACAGTTTTGAGGTTGGAGCAGAACTGTATGAAAAATTTTCTCTTATAGTTTCCGATGTGGACAGAGCTTTTGTACGAACAGGAAATGAAAAGTATCTTTGCTCGCTGCCAGAGCTTGCAACACAGATATTAGTTGAGCACAATGTTGAGAGTATCACATACTCGAATGTTGATACCAACGCAAAAGACAGCAATCTGTACTCATACAGAAGGCAGAATGTAACTGGCAGATTTGCTTCTGTCATCTACAGAGTCTGAATAAAATCACTGTAAAAAGGAACCGCACAGTGCGGTTCCTCTTCAAAAACAATCCATTTTTAATCCTTCCTTTTTCAATCGCCAGAATTACGAGGTATCAGCTGTACAGGTAAAGAACTAATTACTTTTTTTCTTATATATAAATAGATTGAATATCAATAAATTAGATAATTCTGGTCTTTAAAAAAATAAAAATGTCCCCATATAGCTAATAGACACGATATACAGTAATACATTTAAAAATGAGGAGGCTCAAATGCGCTTAGACAGATTTACTGTTAAGTTTCAAGAAGCACTGGCCGATGCTCAGTCCTTAGCTGTAGGACACGATAATCAGTTTATTGAACCGGTACATGTAATGTCTGCACTGCTAGCTCAGGAGGATGGTGCTGTAAGACCATTGGTAACGCTGGCAGGATCAGATCCTACAGCATTAAAGCTGCTGGTTGACAAGTCAGTAGACAAGTTGCCTAAGGTAGAGGGAGTGGCAGGTGATCTGCAGTTATCTCCACAGACAGGCAGGCTTCTTAATATCTGTGACAAACTAGCACAGAAAAACGGTGATTCCTATATATCATCGGAGCTGTTCGTTTTGGCAGCCATTGAAGGTGATCCGGAATTAAAAGAGATATTTTCTCGATGCAATCTGACAGTGAAAAAAGTAAACGATGCTCTAAAGGAGATGAGAGACGGCAAGGGGGTTCATGATGAGAACGCCGAGAACGCACGTGGAGCATTAAAGAAGTACTGTATTGATCTGACAGAGCGCGCCGAGAAAGGTAAGCTTGATCCTGTAATTGGCAGAGACGATGAGATCCGCAGAACAATGGAAGTTCTGCAGAGAAGAACCAAGAACAATCCTGTACTCATTGGTGAGCCTGGTGTAGGAAAAACAGCGATTGTTGAAGGTTTGGCTCAGAGAATTGTCAAAGGGGAGGTTCCTGAGGGCCTTAGAAACAAAAAGGTACTCTCACTTGATCTTGGAGCTTTGATAGCAGGAGCAAAATACCGAGGTGAGTTTGAAGAGCGTTTGAAGGCAGTTTTAAATGATCTGGCAAAAGAAGAGGGAAGGATCATTCTATTTATTGACGAGCTCCACACAATGGTAGGCGCCGGTAAGTCGGAGGGATCAATGGATGCAGGAAATATGTTAAAACCTGCTCTTGCCAGAGGTGAACTGCACTGCATGGGCGCTACAACACTCGATGAGTACCGTCAGTACATAGAAAAGGATGCTGCCCTTGAGCGCAGATTCCAGAAAGTGTTTGTAGGAGAGCCATCAGTTGAGAATACAATTGCGATTCTGCGTGGACTCAAAGAACGTTATGAGATACATCATCATGTTCAGATAACAGATCCAGCAATTGTAGCAGCAGCAACTCTGTCAAACCGTTATATTTCGGACAGACAGTTACCGGATAAGGCAATTGACCTTATAGATGAGGCTGCCGCCAGCATCAGACTGCAGATCGATTCAAAGCCCGAACCTTTGGATAAGCTTGACAGACGACTGATACAGCTGAAGATGGAGAAGCAGACTGTATCAAAAGAGTCAGATGAGGCAAGTAAAAAGCGCCTTGCCGCTATCAGTGAGGAGATTGAGGCTAGCGAAAAGGAATATGCAAGACTAAATGAGATCTGGAAGCATGACAAGCTGATTCTAGAAGGAACTCAGAAGTTAAAGGTAAAGCTTGACAATGCCCGTCATGAGTTTGATGTGGCCAAGAGAAACAGTGACCTTAACCGTATGAGTGAACTTCAGTACGGAATTATTCCAAATCTGCAAAAACAGATTGAAGAGTCAGGAAAGCTTCAGAGCAAGGGAACTCAGCTTGTAAGAAACAAAGTAACCGATGCTGAAATTGCCGATGTGGTATCAAAGGCTACCGGAATTCCTGTGGCAAAAATGTTAGAGGGAGAGCGAGAGAAGCTTTTGAGAATGGAAAACTCTCTGCATAAGCGAGTAATCGGTCAAGGCGAGGCTGTAGAGGCTATAGCAAATGCGATAAGAAGAAGTCGAGCCGGATTATCTGATCCAAACCGACCAATCGGTTCATTTATGTTTTTAGGACCAACAGGTGTTGGCAAGACAGAGCTTTGCAAAGCTCTGGCTGAGTTTATGTTTGATACTGAAAAGGCCATGGTTCGTATAGACATGTCCGAGTTTATGGAAAAGCACACCGTTTCAAGACTGGTTGGAGCTCCTCCAGGATATGTAGGATACGAGCAGGGAGGATATCTGACAGAAGCAGTAAGACGCAGACCATATTCTGTAATTCTGCTAGATGAGATTGAAAAGGCTCATCCAGATGTCTTCAATATCCTGTTACAGGTTCTTGATGATGGACGTTTGACAGATGGTCAGGGTAGAACAGTTGATTTTAAAAACACTGTAATAATAATGACCTCTAATCTTGGATCTGGAATGATTCAGGAGGAGAGTGGCAGAAGTGACTATGAGACAATCAAGAAGAAAATTCTTGAGGTACTTGAACAGCACTTCAAGCCAGAGTTCCTGAACAGAGTTGATGAAACTGTTGTATTCCACCCTCTGTCAATGGAGAATATCAAGAGTATTGCCAAGATTCAGCTTGAAACACTCTCAGATAGACTCAAGGGTGAAGGCTATGATCTTGTACTTGGTGAGAGCATTTATGAGAGAGTTGCAAAAGTGGGCTTTGATCCGGTATTTGGAGCAAGACCTCTTAGAAGAGCAATTCAGAATGAGATTGCCGATCCTCTTGCTAAAATCCTTCTTGCAGGAAAGATACCTTTGAACAAGGCTCTGATTTTGGAAGTTGATTCTGAAGGAAAGCTAAGCTGTAAGGCAAGATCAGAGAGCAGGTAAAATCATAAGAACCTGAATTAGACTAAAGGTTCTTCTGTGCAGACCCCAAAAAAAACAGAAGGATCTTTTTGTTTAATGCTTAAGTTATTAGTGTTATCGAACAGAAATCCTACACGTCAGTGATTGGAGTGAGTAAGTCAAAACTTAAAAGGGAAGTGTGTAAAGGAGAATTACAAAAGCGTACAGACAAGGGATCTAAAGAAAAAGAGCAAAAAATTAATAA
>JBJFET010000063.1:0-6820 GCA_051891035.1 Succinivibrio sp.
ATATCTATTCATTAAGTTTTGTCGCTATTTTCATATTCTTTCTATTTCTTTTTCTACGTCCAAGGAATTTCATCTATGTTCTCAAGATCACCATAGTCTTATTCATTTTGGTTTTCTTTATTCAGTTCCTGTTAGTATCAGTTACTCATTTATTTAATTGATTGATCTTATAAACTCACACTTATAAAAATTGTCTGTGGATAATCTGAAATTGGGCTGAATTTTAGAAAAGATGTAGTTGTTGTTTCAAGAGAAAGTGCTGTGGATATAGGTTTTGCAGTTCTACAACTTAGGAGCTATAAAAAAATACGAATACAGATACAGATGAGATTTCTATGCATTAAACCTATCGTTACCGTTTCGGTTATTTTAAAAATGCGATTTTACAGTTATAAGACATTTTTATGTATGTCAAATTGTGGCTTTATGGAAATACCACTGAGTACGGCCAGTTACTGATCCCTCCCATATCAAGAATATAATAATAGCCAAGGGATAGGAGTTTTTTTGCAGCATCTTTAGTTCTTCTGCCACTTCTGCAGTAAATTACCACTGGTTTTGCAAGATCGGGGGCAATCTTTGAAGCAGTTTCTTTTGTGATGTCATTGACAGACAGATTTACAGCTGGAGGAATGAATCCTGCATTGTATTCCTCCTTTTCTCTTACATCGATAAGTACACACTTACCTGAATCAATAAGAGCTCTGGCTGTAGGATAATCTATCTGTGTAATGCCAGGATGTATGGTAAATGACTGTTCGGCCATAATTCTATTCCTGTTTTATCTTTTTCACGATAGAAGTAGTAGAGCAACCATCGACAAAAGGAATGATAATAACCTTACCACCGTTTGCTATTACTTCTTTATGTCCTGCTATCTGTTCAACTGTGTAATCACCGCCTTTAACGAGGATGTCGGGAAGTACTCTTGAGATTAGTTTCTGAGGGGTATCCTCTTCAAAGGATACAACATAGTCAACACTTCCTAATGCTGCTAAGACAGTCATACGATCTTCAAGGCAGTTAATCGGTCTTGCAGGTCCCTTTAGTCGAGAAACAGAGTCATCTGAGTTAACTGCAACGATAAGCTTATGACCAAGTGCTTTAGCCTGCCTTAGGTAGGTTACGTGACCTGGATGAATAATGTCAAAGCATCCGTTTGTCATAACTACAGTCTGACCTTCACTCTGAAGTTTTTTAACTTCTCTGCAAAGCTCGTCCTCTGTAATAATCCCGTTTGACAGGGTAGATGATTTGCCAAGAGCAGACATAAGCTCAGATGGGCTTACAGTTGAAGTACCAATCTTGCCGACTACTATACCTGCAGCACAGTTAGCATACTGACATGCTGTAACGATATCAAATCCAGATGCAAGACAGGTTCCTAAAGTTCCGATAACAGTGTCTCCTGCACCGGTTACATCGTAAACTTCCCTAGCATAGGTTGGCAGATGAACTGTCTCAAGACCAGGTCTTACAAGTGACATTCCATCTTCAGATCTGGTTACAAGCAGCATCTTTAAATTACATTTCTCAATGAGTTTAAGAGCTTTTATCTCAAGATCATGATTGTCCTTTACCTTGCCGACCACAGCCTCAAATTCAGACATATTAGGAGTTAATAGAGTAGCTCCGCTGTATTTTTCAAAATCGGTACCCTTTGGATCAATCAAGGAGATAATGCCTTTCTTGTTGGCAATTTCAATCATTTTTCTGATTGAATCAAGAGATCCTTTGCCATAGTCAGAGAAAATTACAACCTGAGAATCTGCAACTGATTTTTCGAATGCGTCAAGTACTGGTTTTTCATCGATATTTGAAAATGAATCCTCAAAATCAAGACGAAGCAGCTGCTGATTTCTGCTAAGAATTCTAAGTTTGGTAATAGTTGGATGTTCCTTGGTTAGAACAAATTCAGGATTTATTCCATGATCACGAATGATCTTTTCCAGAACTTCGGCATTCCTGTCCTCTCCAACAATGCCTACAAGGGAACTTGGTGCACCTAGTGAGGCAATATTTATTGCAACGTTTGCAGCTCCACCGGCTCTTTCCTCTTTGTCCTGAACCTTTACAACAGGAACCGGAGCCTCAGGAGAAATTCTGCTACTAGGACCCTTCCAGTAGCTGTCGAGCATTACATCGCCTACAACTGTAACTTTTCCTGAAAACATATTGGTAAATTCCTTTGTCATAGCATATTCCGGATGTTGTATCAGATAATTCCCGCACGCATGAGGTCGTGAAGGTTGAAGGCTCCAATAGGATGTCTGTCATCATCAACAACAACCAGTGAGTTGATTTTCAGGTTGTGCATCAGAGCAAGAGCATCTGCAGCTAGAGTTTCTGACTTGACGATACCACGGACATTGGTACACATCAGGTTTATGATGCAATCACCGATTGTTGCGCCCTTTTCAAGAGAGCGTCTGAGATCGCCATCGGTGTATACACCTGTGAGTCGGTGTTCATCATCAACAATACAGATAAAACCCAAAGATTTCTGAGTCATTTCAAACAGAGCTTCTTTTAAGCTGACACTCTGGTTGACAACTGGGATCTCTGAGCCTCTGTGCATGATATCCTGACAGTGAACCAGAAGTCTGCGACCTAAGGCTCCACCAGGATGGCTCATAGCAAAATCTCTTTCTGTAAAGCCTCTTGCCTCAATCAGAGCGACTGCAAGGGCATCTCCGATTGCAAGTTCTGCTGTGGAGCTTGAAGTTGGCGCAAGATTCAGCGGGCAGGCCTCTCTGTTTACATGGGCATTTAAAGTCACATTTGCAGCTTTGCCAAGTGATGAATCAGGATTGCCTGTAATAGCAATAAGAGGTATCTGTCTGCGTTTTAGAATAGGGATAAGGATCTTAAGTTCTGATCCCTCACCAGAATTTGAAATGGCGATGACAGAGTCTTCTTTTCCAATCATGCCAAGATCACCGTGGGCAGCTTCACCTGCCTGAACAAAGAATGACTGTGTTCCGGTACTTGCAAGAGTTGATGCTATTTTGGTTGCGATATGCCCGGATTTGCCTACGCCGGTCAGTACAACCTTTCCTTTGGTGTCCATCATAATCTGACAGGCTTTTACAAAGTTTGCATCAATAGAAGGGATCAAATCCAACAATGCCTGAGCTTCTTCCTTTAAAACTCTGATTCCGGCATTTATACATGACTGGTCAAACAAGATAACTCTCCACTTAAAAAAACTTAGTATATTTTAAATCCCGTGCAACCTTTATACAAGAAATTAGAAATTCATTTTTTTAAACCTGGAAGATATGAGAAGAGACTCTGGCAGGAATAATAAAGACAGGTGAAGATAGTGGAGCTAATTTTGAGGTAAAAAAGTGTGGAAACAGTCGCATTTTTTCAAAAAACAAATTAAAATTGTGGAATACAGGATTACGAACAAGCATATCAATGACTAAAGCAAAAAAAAGTACACTAAACCGCCATTCGGTTTATTTCTACATAGTAACTGTGGCCTTGATGGCATCAGTATTCGGATTTAATTTAGGCGCAGTTCTTTCAAGTAAGGTTCGCCTGATTAATATCTTTATGCTTGAAATATACGATATTGACAGTATGGTAAACACCTACCTTATAGGTTCGATTGTCGGTATCTTTCTAGGTGGCAGAATTGTCTATGACACAGGCTGTGTGCAGTCTCTTATTGGAAGTTTCTGTCTTGGTGTCATCGGTCAGTGTACCTCCATTCTCTCTCCTACCTTCAGTTCGCTGTTTATTGCTGAGTTTGCAGTGGGCGTAGCCTTTGGTGTATATCTTGTGGCATCAATCTGCTATATAGTTGAGCTTTCTCCTTCGGACAAGAGAGGGCAGTGTTCAACTCTGATATGGGTATTTCTGATATCAGGATTCCTTACATCTCTTATGCTCAAGGATTTTCTACCAAGAAACGGTATCAGTGCCGTAATAGTAATTCTGTCAGTATCAGTACCTATAATGGTGGTTTCCTATCTGAGACTGCCGGAGAGTCCTCGCTGGCTTGCTCTGTCTGATTACAGTGACAAGGCATTAAGTGAGCTTATAAGATTAAGATCATCAACCTCAGAGGCGGCACGCGAGCTTGCTGCGATAAATGAGTGTGTTCTTGGTGAGGACAGAGGAATACAGCTGTTTTTTAGAAATTCTGTATTCCGCACCGTATTGTGGTTCATGCTGCTTCTGCTGACACTTCTTCATATATCCGGCCTTGCAATCATGCCTTATATGTCTTTGGAAATCATAAAGACTTTCAAGGCATCTCTTGGTGTACTGCTGCCAAATGAGCGTACCGAAATTAACTATATGATGCTAAAGACAGTTGTCTTTACCATTCTGCTTGCCGCTGTGCTGACATTCTTTATGATTGACAGGGTAGGTCACAAGGCACTTTTGATTGTTTCAGTGTCCATAAATTTTATAGGGCTGCTGATTCTGTATTTTATCTACTTCATCCCAAGCCAGACTTTCGGTCCAGTGCTGATAGCAAGCGCATTCATCCTGCTTAGTTTTGGCTCTTCGCTGGCCTTTATAACCTTTTTAGGTGTAATAGTACCTGAGCTGCTTCCTGCAAAGGGTAGAGTCTTTGGTATTACAACCATACTCCTATTCAATTCTGTGGCAATAATGCTGGGGATCTTTTTCTTTAGCAGTTTTGTGCATTCACAGGGTATGCTGCTACTTTTGAGTATCTTTATTATGGCTACAGCGTGGCTCTTTACTCTGATATATCAGGGCTTGCCTGAGACAAAGCATCATATGCTGGAATCAATGGAAAACACTATCTTTAATGAAAGATCGCTAAGAGCAATTGACAGAGAAAACAGCGATAACTAACTCCTGTCTAAATCCAGAGCATGTAAAAAACTGCAGGTAGGTCTACTGAGTTCTGATAGCTGTGCAGTAAAGGTATCAGCAGTCAAAGATAAGATAACTGATAGTGTTATAACGAAAAGAGCAGGAATAATATCCTGCTCTTTTAGCTCCTGAACGCAAATAATTGTATGTTCAGACGGTACTTCTGTGATAACTGTTTATTTCTGCTTTACAAGACCAGCGTTTATCTGATCAATATGCTCAACCTTTAGGGCTCCTTCAGCGTAGAGCAGAGACAGTCTTGACTGAATGTAGCTATAGCGAGCCTGAGCGGCCTTCTGCATTGAGTCATAAAGTTTCTGAGTGGCATTAAGCACATCAGTCATGGTTCTAGTTCCTACATCGTAACCTGCCTTGGTGGCATTTAAAGCTGACTGTGCTGATGCTACTGAGTTCTGATAAGCCTTAACAGAGCTGATAGCAGCATTGACATTGTTATAGCTGTTATTAACGTCTGTAAGCAGAGTTCTGTGAGCCAGTTCAAGAGCCTCTGATGATGCGATGTACTGAGCCTGAGCCTTGTCTACAGCAGCTGAAGTTGCGCCGCCGTGGAAGATAGGAATGCTCAGAGTAAGTCCTACTGATTTTGCCCATGAATTGTTGTCAACAAAACCTGCCTCAGGAACATTTGAGGTGTAGTCAGTATAACCTGTACTCATGCTTGCGTTCAGATCAAGAGTAGGCTCATGACCTGATCTTGCAAGAGTGATATTGTCTTTGGCGATATCACGGGAGATGATCTGCTGCTGAAGAGACAGATTGTTTTCCTCTGCATTCTTGGTGATCTTTGAGAGTGTATCGGTTACATTCGGTGTTGCAAAACGAGATTCATCAAGCTTTGACAGTTTGTTTACATTGACTGTTCTGCCAATCAGCATTCTGATGTTCTCATAAGAGTTAGTAAGATTGTTCTCTGCCTCGATTACAGCTGCATTTGACAAATCATAGGCTGCCTGAGCCTCCAGTTTGTCAGTTTCTGCAATAAGACCTACG
Source organism: Succinivibrio sp. (assembly GCA_051891035.1). Classification (GTDB taxonomy): domain Bacteria; phylum Pseudomonadota; class Gammaproteobacteria; order Enterobacterales; family Succinivibrionaceae; genus Succinivibrio. Next base: position 5,875 of record JBJFET010000063.1, read on the forward strand.
TTCAGACGTCTTTCAGCCTCGCTTAACTGTCTCTTTAAGGCAACATTGTTGGCTTTCTGGAATTTTAGAGTATCGGCTGCATTGAGAACGTCAAAGTAGGCGTTACTTACTCTTACGATAAGTTTCTGCTGCGCATCTGCATAGGCAAGATCTTTGATGGTAGCAGTTTTTTCTGCCATTGATCTGTTTGTCCATGAGCTGTGCCTCCATAGCTGCTGAGACAGATTTACAGCTGCAGATGATTTCTTATTGCTGCCTCTTGCAGAATAAGATTTAATGTAGTTTGTTCTTGTTGAGTTTAAAGAGCCAATAACATCGATCTGAGGAAGCAGAGCTGCTGTTGCTTCGGATAATGCGGCATGAGCAGAATCAGCATCAGCTTTTGACTGAGCAACGACTGTATCGCGCTGTAGAGCTTCCTTATAAATATCCATCAGGTCTTCTGCCTGAGCTAAAGAGCAGGCTGTTGCTGTTAAAAGACAGGCAGCCAGTGCTGAAAACTTATATTTCATCAAAAACCTCAGAAAACAAAAATTTTAATAAATTATAGCAAGTTGAGGCAGAAAATAGATAAAAAAATAGAACCTTAGTGAGCAAATTTTTCAGATTTGTCGGTAATTAGGGAATGAAGAAGAATGGTGGAGGTAAACGGGATCGAACCGTTGACCCTCTGCTTGCAAAGCAGATGCTCTCCCAGCTGAGCTATACCCCCATACAGGACTTTTGACTGGTGGAGCTAATCGGGATCGAACCGATGACCTCTTGCATGCCATGCAAGCGCTCTCCCAACTGAGCTATAACCCCACATCAAAACGAGAGACATTATATATGAAAATTTAGAATCGTCAATAGAAATTTAAAAAAATGTTCAGGAATTCATGTGGATGGTGAATGGTGGAGGTAAACGGGATCGAACCGTTGACCCTCTGCTTGCAAAGCAGATGCT
>JBJFET010000063.1:6920-11583 GCA_051891035.1 Succinivibrio sp.
ACCGTTGACCCTCTGCTTGCAAAGCAGATGCTCTCCCAGCTGAGCTATACCCCCAGACCGACATTGTTTGACAAACTGGTATCGTGTCAAAGCCGTTACATTATATAACTCAATTTTCAATCGTCAACAATTTTTTTATTTTCATGAAAAATAAAGGTGGAGCATCAAGCCGCATAAAACTGTAAAAATCAGTTAACATACTGAATATTAAAAGAAAAATCTAATAAATGGCTTTTGAGGTATAAAAGACACATAGGATCTGTTTGAAGAGAGAGCATACACAGGATACTTTTCTTACGTTTTTGTGGACAGAATTCAGGCAGATTGTGCATTGATAGAGGACAAAATGAGTAATTGATTAGAAAAACACACCTGTATCTTGTAGAATTAGCCTCATTATTTCACTTTATGAGGATTATATGAGCGATACTTCATCAGTAAATGCACTGTCAGCTTCAGAGCTGGTACAGGCTGCAGAGCATCATGCCTATGATAAGGCTACAAAGAGTTTTACAAGAGCATTTCTTCTGGCAATTCTGGCAGGTGCTGCCATTGGTTTTGCCTTCTGCTTCTATACAACAGCGGTAGCGGCATTAGGAAGTGGGGCAGGCAAGATAGCAGGAGGCTTATTCTTTGCTCTTGGACTGTTTCTGGTAGTTCTTTTAGGGGGAGAGCTTTTTACCTCATCAACACTTACACTAGTATCAAAGGCTGCAGGGCAGATCACCTGGTGGCAGCTTCTCAAAAACTGGATGACTGTGTATGCAGGAAACTTTGTAGGTGCAATGGTAGTAGTGCTTTTAATTTTTGCAGGACGTACCTACATGAATTTTGGCGGCGAATGGGGGCACACCATCTTAAATACCGCGCTTCACAAGATCCATCATGTATATCCTTCAGATGGTGATGGTAGCTATGCCTACCTTAGAGGATTCATCGAAGCATTATGCCTTGGCATCGTATGTAACATCATGGTCTGTGTTGCAGTATGGCTGTCATGGGCAGGCAAGAGCGTTACTGACAAGATCCTGGTTATGATATTTCCGATTGGAATGTTTGTAGCAACAGGATTTGAGCACAGCATTGCCAATATGTTCATGATCCCTATGGGAATAGTACTTGAAAACTATGCAATTCCTGAGTTTGCAGGTGCCGCTGATTTGTCTGCATATTCAGATCTGACAGTATGCAATTTTATTTTTGACAATCTGATCCCTGTTACCATTGGCAACATTATAGGTGGAGGCATGATGATTGGTCTTTACAACTGGTTTATCTGGAAGAGAACAAGATAAGCAGATAAGTTGACGTGGAGCGAGTGACGGGAATCGAACCCGCGTTAGCAGCTTGGGAAGCTGCAGTTCTACCATTGAACTACACTCGCATCAGCCGGTGATATTGCACCGGCTAGTATACAACAATCGTACTTTAGATTGCCAGTTTTCTTTTTATGTACTGAATACTGTCTGTAATGGTGTTGGTATCAGTAGCAGAAGATGCCGAGGTTATGCATTTCAATCCGGCATGATCACCGTCAATAAGCTCTCCATAGCAGGTAAGAGGGAGAACCTGACCTAATACCTTAAGACCCATTGATTTGAGTTCACGGCAGGTGGCAACGGTAAATTCGGCACCCTTGGTGTAGATTGCCTGAATATCAGGTCTTTTCTCAATAACCTTGGCAACAATCTGTCCGTAGGCAGTAGAAATGATATCCAGCGCCTCATTCTGCGTACGGTTGGTCTTGAGCAGCATTTCCTGATATTCCTCAGAGAGCTGATTATTAACTTCCATATTGTCAGATACCGCAAATGACACGGTAAAATTGCTGAACTTGGTGGTTATTTCATCGACAACTCTGTTGATTTCAGCATTTCTGTGCTGCTGATCTTCAAGAAGCTCAAGATTGTGAACAGTAACGATGTTAACTTTCTCTTCAAGGCGCAGAAGTTCAACCTGAGCTGAGATTAAAGGATTGACACCGCCTACGATACCAAAGATCTTTGCACCGGTAGCTGCGGTGGCAACAGATTTTGTTCTCATTACCTTTCTTGCAAGAGTTGCGGTAAACGGACCTGGATCAACAGCAAGGAACTTTATTTTTGAGAGCACAACAGCATCTGCAATCATGTTGATGTCCTCCTGGGAGGTGCAGTCAAAAACAATAGCCCTGGTACCCTTGTCAGCCAGTTCCCTGATCGTCTGAGCAAGGTTGTCAGTACCCTTTAGGTATTCCTTCAAATGAACAGGCTCTGCCTTGTACTGAAATTTTTCAGTAAACAGATCGGCTACACGTCCAGATTCAGCAGGATACAGATCTTCAAGGCCTGCAAGAGATTTCTGCAGAGGCTTGCCGTCAACAAGAATATATCCTCCTACATTGGTTCTTCTCAGAGCAGGGAAGGCAGGAACGACAATAGCAACTCTGTCACTGTCACCTAAGGCATCCAGAAGAGCTTCAGTCTCTGCGCAGGTATTGCCTCTCATGGCAGGATCAATTCTTTTGGCGTAGAGTTTTACATTAGGTCCCTTTAAAAGCTTTGCAGCGGAGAAAACCATCTGATAGCTCTGCTGAGCTGTGAGATTTCTTGAATTTGTAGAATAGACAAGGCAGTCATACTCAGAGGTGAGAGGATCTTTAAGACCTCTGCTGGACATTAGGGAGCAGACTGAGTTTCCATTTTTCTCAAGTAGAGAACCTACGGCTGAGCCGCCGGTAATTTCATCAGCAATAACGATACATTGTGGCATTAAATTAGATCTCCATCTATCCTAGAGTTGCGATTTTTGCTCTGAGGGTAAGAATGCTTGAAGGTACTACAGACATTTCATCTACTCCAAGCTGAATAAGTTTTCCTAAGAATTTCTCATCTGAGGCAAGCTCACCGCATATGCCAACCCAGATACCGGCAGCATGAGCATTGACCACAGTAGTCTCAATAAGTCTGACAACCGCATGATGATACGGGTTTAAGTATTTTCCAAGTTCTGCGTTCTGTCTGTCTGCAGCCAGGGTAAACTGTGTCAGATCGTTGGTACCGATACTGAAGAAGTCGACAAGAGGCGCAAGTTCATCAGAAATCAGTGCTGCAGCAGGAGTTTCAATCATGATGCCAAATTCAACATCCTTCTTGTATGGCAGTTCCTGTTCTGACAGTTCCTGTTTGATGTTGGCAATGATTTTCTGGCATTCAACTACCTCTTCAACAGAGGTGATCATAGGTACCATTACAGACAGGTTGCCAAAGGCAGAAGCTCTGAACAGAGCTCTTAGCTGAGTCTTAAACAGTCCTCTGTTTGCCAGGCACAGTCTGATGGCTCTGACACCCATGGCAGGGTTTTCCTCTGGCTTTAGCATAAAGTATTCGGCAGTTTTGTCAGCTCCTATATCAAGAGTTCTGATAATAACCTTCTTGTCTCCCATGCCAAGCAGGACATTCTTGTAGATCTCAAACTGTTCCTCTTCTGTAGGGTAATCATGAGACTGCATGTAGATATATTCGCTTCTGAAAAGACCGATACCTTCAGCATCTGACGCCTTTATAAGATCAATGTCAGCCAGAGAGCCTGAATTTGCATAGAGATTGATTTTACGGCCTGAGCGGGTGAATGTTTCCCTGCCCCTGAATTCCTCAAGATGAGAGCGCTGAGCATCATCAGTCTTTTTCATCTCGGTGAATCTCAGGATGGTGCTCTCGTCAGGATCGATATAGATATATCCTGAGTTTGCATCAACAATGGCCTTATGCCCCTCAAGATCTTCAGTCAGGCTGTCGCCAAGGCATACCAGGGTAGGAATGCCCATGGTTCTTGCAAAAATGGCGGTATGAGATCTAGTAGATCCCTTGGAGGTAATAATGGCACAGACAGTCTTGTTATCAAGCTGAACGGTTTCTGATGGAACCAGATCGTCAGTTGCAAGGATAACAGGCCCTTTTGTGTCAAAGGAGATCCCATGTTTCTGCAGTTTTCCGGCATGCATCATCAGAATTTCTTTTACGCGTCTTGAGATGTCTATGACGTCAGCAGCGCGACCTCGCATGTAGTCATTGTCCATTTCAAGAAACTGCTTTTCAAATTTACTGGCAACGGAGGTTACGGCAAATTCGGCATTGGCGTTTTCCTTTTTGATAAGATTGTTGACTGATGATACGTAGTCAGGATCATCGAGCATCATCTGATGGATCTGAAAGACAACGGCATTCTGTTCGCCAAGCTTCTCAAGAGATGCATCATAAAGGGCACTTAGCTGAGAGATAGCGTGAAGTCTGGCTTTCTCAAAGCGTTCGCACTCGGCCTTCGTGTCGGCAACATACTCCTTTTCAAGTCCGCTTTTGGTTCTTTTCAGAAAGGTGATGGTTCCAAAGGCAAAACCTTTATTGGCAATGGTTCCGTTGAGCATTGAAGGAGTCTGAGTAGTTTTGTTCAAGATATCTCCTATAGTCTGTGTGAGTCTGTCTTTGGATAAAGGTCAGAGACAAAAGTTGACAGTTTGTGATGTATATACGGATTAAGCTTACAGCGCATAATCATATTTTTCAACAGATTGAGTTAAAAGCTTGAATAAGAGCAATATATTGAGTGGGATTTCTGGCAATACCTAGAGTTGTAATTATGTGAAGTTGAGAATAATGTAAAGTAAGCTTTAGGAAGACTGATAAAC
>JBJFET010000064.1:0-11536 GCA_051891035.1 Succinivibrio sp.
TTTTCCAAATGAGTGTGGAAAGTGGCAGTTTGTAAATTCCTTTCCTGATTTTACAGTACAGTATGTAAGAGCATTTCCTGATGTAAAGATAAGATTTGTAGATCACTTTCCAGGCGTAAACTGACTTTAAGATAGCGATTATCCTACAAAAGCGGGCAGCAGTTTTTTTGGGTAATTTGACAGCATAAGTGAAGGTAGCATGATTTCATTATTAACAAAATGGTATAAAAGACATTTTTCAGCTCCAGGAACAGTAGAGTTTGCTCTTGTTCTTATTGGTGTTTTTCTTGTTGTCTATTATCTGATGTGGCTGGTAGGTCCATTGGTTGTCGCTCTGTGCATAGCCTATTGTCTTGACTGGGGAGTACGCTTTTTAATCCATAGATTCAATCTTTCAAGAATGCTCTCATCGATTATCACCATGACGGTGTTTGTCGGTCTGTCTGTTGGAATTCTGGTGTTTATTGTGCCAAAGGTAATTCAGCAGGGAAATCAGTTTTATCAGAATCTCCAGAAGATTAGTTCTGAGAACGTCAATATTGAAAATGAGGAAGGCGGCTTTGATCAGATTATTGCCTCAAGGCTGCATTCTCTGATAGTCACACTGCCTGATCCGATTTCCTCAATGGTAACCGAGAGTGAAATTGAATCAATGGTGGCTCACAGTAGAGCAGTTGTGTTTGCAAACACTACAAACATCATCAAGAATCAGATCATGCCATCTGTTGTAAATGTGATGTCATGGCTGGTCTACATGATTGTGGTTCCGATATTTGTCTTTCTGATGCTGGCTAACAAACCGGTTCTGCAAAAACGGATACGAACCTATATTCTTCCAAATAATCAGGCTCTGATACACGAATTCTGGCCTCAGCTCAATGCTCAGATTGATGGTTATATCAGGGGCAAGCTTTTACACATCACTATTATTTCCATAGTCAATTCCATAGCCTTCATGTGTCTTGGATTAAACTATGCGCTGCTGCTTGGAGTGGGGGTAGGTCTGTCTGTGGTGATCCCTTACGTAGGAGCAGTGATTATCACCATACCTGTACTTCTGGTTGCTCTTTTCCAGTTCGGACCATCAAGCATGCTCATCTGGGTGATTGTTGTCTATCTGGTAATACAGCTATTAGACAGCAATGTGCTCACACCGCTGCTGTTTTCAAAGGCAATGAATCTTGATGCGTTCTCAATTTTAGCTTCAATTATGATCTTTGGAACATTATGGGGCTTCTGGGGCGTATTCTTCTCCATCCCTCTTGCAACGTTTATACGTACTCTGATTGTAAACTGGCCAAGCAGTGAGATTTGTGAAAACAATGGAGAATAGGCTCAGTTGCGGCAGGTAATGCCTTGAGCTTATTGTCAGAGTCCATGAGCATGAGGCCTGTGTGTCAGCTCTGACGTGTACAGGATATCTGTAATCAGATGGATTTGGATCAGATGATGGAAGGTGCTTAAGGAAAAGCTGCTGCAGGTGGTAGCAGAGTCATATGCTGATTTGATCTGTGATAGGTCAGATAAGTACATCATGAGCACAATGCTCATGATGCATCAGGAATATGTACTGTTAATATTAGGCTCGTGCTCTTACAGAATTGAGAACACTGATCAGAGATGCCATTACAGCACCGCTTACGACAATGGTAATGCCAAGCAGGGTGTCATCAAGGCTCAGGTCAAAGAAATCCTCTCCACCTACCTTGGCAAACACGCAGTCTACAGTCCACATCAGAGCAGCGCTTACGTACATGAAATAGAGATTAGACAGGAATCTGCTGTCGTTTCTGCTACGCATAAAAGCACAGATTAAAGCTGCAAAAGCTGTAATTAAAAGACACATTATGCATTAACCTCTTTTTTGGCCCTGTAGAATACAAAATAGGTGACAGCCCAGACTGCTGTTAAAAACAGATCCATGCTTCCTCCAACAGTTACGATCTCATAGAGCATCTCTTTAGTATCTTCAGGATCATTCATTGCAGTCAGAAACGGATAGAAAGGAACAATCTCTCCATGCCACACATGCTCGATTAACAGAAGGAATGAACCTCCCATAAGCATCTGAACAAGCTTTGAGAGTTTGTATGACAGACATGAGCTGTTATGCTCAATGCCTGCAGCCTTCTCTTTACTTTCAACTGTTTTCTTTACGCCATAAGCAATTAAAGCTTCGGCGACGCATGCTGTAAAACAAGCCATATATACCTCACTAATAACATCTGTAAGGATTATATACGCTACATCAGAGCTGATAATCTAATGCACACAATATGATCTTTATTGGATAATAAAGATGCATATTGCTTATAAATAGTGCAGAAATTTCCTCCTCTATAGAGCAGAGGAGGAGACGTGAACTAGTACATGAGGGTATAGAGTTTTCTTCTAAACTCCTTTTGAAGAGGATCTCCTGACATGGTGTTCAGCATATCGAGAAATGTCTTTTTAACCTCATCATTTGACAGATCCTTCTTTAGGATCTCAAAAAGAATTTCAAGGGCAGTTCCTTTTTTGCCTGCCTGGCACAGAGCTGCTGCATAAGTGGTGGCAATCTGTGAATCGTTAGGGTTTTCCCTGAATTTTGCTTCAAGCTCCTTGATTTCAGGACTCTCGGCTGCCTGCTCAGCCAGTGTCAGCGCTGAGATAAGATCCTTGTAATCCTGCATATTCTGTTCTTCACGTCCAGGATTATCAAGAAGTCTGTGTGCTGTCTCAAGATCTCTGTTTTTGATGCACAAATCGGCATATACCAGCTTTGCGCTTAGATCATTCTCCTCAAGACTGTATGCCTGCTTTGCAAGCACAATCGCATTTGAAAGATCACCTGATGCCTCAGCCTCACGAGCCTGCTTTATCAGAAGCTCAGACTGAGATGGCATGTATTTTTTGAGTGTATTGGCAAGATTTGCAACAATATCATCACCCTGAAGAGCCTCAACAGGCTGTCCCTGCTTCATGACGATCAGTGCAGGTACTGACTGCAGTCCAAGCTGCATTGCCACAGCCTGTGCAACCTGATCTTTAACATTGGCCTCAACAAGTGATACGTATTCATTGCTCTCTGAAATTGCGGCTCTAAGAGCCTTGCCCGCTTCTTCGCACTCTGGTGCTTCCATAAAGAAGTACAGAAATACGGCCTTGTTCATTGAACCTTCAATCAGTACTTCTTTGGCATTCTGTTCTGTTAAAAGCATTATCGTCCTTCCTAGCCTTTAAAACGGTTCAAATCTCTCATGGCTCTTATAAGAGTCTCAAGATTTGGTCTGATATTCTTAATCACTCCCTCGTTATCAGTGTGTGCCAGACCGTTCTTTCGGTATACGGTCACATCGTCTTTGGATATGAGCAGCAAAGAATATCCGCTTGTAGATAAAATGTAGTCTCTTCCGACATTTTTCAAGAGGCTGTTGCCAATTGAGTAGTTTCCGCTTGGTGTTTTTACTCCAAGAATTTCAGTGCCTATGGTTGGTGCCATATCGAAATTTGAGCTTAGGGTGTTGAAAGTAGCTCCCTTTAATGAGTTCTCAGGCCAGATGGCAATCATAGGCACATGCTGCTGATGCTTTGAATAGACTGTATCGTGTCTGCCTAAAAGCGGGTTACCTGCCAGGGATGAAATCATTACAAGAGTATTTGAGAGTCTACCCTCCTCAGTGAGTTTTGTAATCAGACAGCCAGTCAGCTCATCGAGCTCTCTTAGCTTCTGATCATGAGCTTTCTTTGAGAGATTTCCAAACAGCGTGTTTGAATTTAAGGTTATCTGATAATGCTGATTCTCATTTCTAGACCTGATGAATTCGTAAGCTTGATCAAAGGCCTCAGCATCATCTGAGAATGTCTTAATCTTATTGTCGCTGATACCAAAGAGTGAATTGAGACTTCTAGTATCTGCTGCCATTACTCCTGAATTGAATACGCGTACAGCATACTCCTGTTTTTGCAGCTCTTTTACAAGTACAGGAATGATATTGTGATTTAAAAAGCTTTCCTTGTACTGAATAGGCACTCCAAAGGCACTTGCAAAGTAGTTGTCATCAAGCTTCTGATAGGCAAGAAAATGCTGTTCAAAGCTGGTGTTTGTAAGCTTGAGAGACAAAAGATTAGGAGTGTTTTTCTGGCTTAGATCTGCATACGACATTCCGTTTATCATGATAAGAATGATATTGCTTGGTCTGTCATGGGCAACAGCGTCAATCTCTGATAACGGATAGTTGATAGATGAGGTTGATGATACAACTTCGCCTGATTCTGTATCAATCCATCCGTGATTAGAAAGGAAGGATTTTGCTGTCATTGGGTAGTGGGCAGGAAATACAGTACGAAGGTTGGTGATCTTCTCATAGCCTGTTGCATCTGCCCAGATAAAGAAGGCGTGAGATGCGATAAAGCAGACAGAGACAAAGCTCATGACAACAGCCGGGAAATAATTGTGTCTTACGGTCCTTTTGTAGATCTCTCTTGTGGCGAGTCTTGCAAAGATTATTTCAAGCACAATGAGGATAATCAGTGCTATGTACATGAAATTGAAGTTCAGGCCGGTTTTAAAATCCAGATCTCGAAGGATAAGAGAGGTTACCATCCATGTCAGGTGAACCTTTACAGAAATAAACAGCTTTGCATCAACCAAAAGCAGGCAGTGCAGAAGAACGGCAAGGATCACGCTGATTATTCTGTAGGCCCTGAAGTTGCCGATGAAGGTTAGAGGAAAGAACAGAATAAGAAAGGTCAAGAAAACCAGAAAGCTTATCTGTCCAAACCAGGTTGCAATCAGGTAAATAAATGAAATGAAGCTTTCAGTATTTGGTGCTGCATAAACATAGGCAAAACCGATAAAAATAGCTAAAAGACTGTTTAGAAAAATGAAGTGATGACCCCAGGTGCTTGAGCGGAGGACCTGTTCTTTCATCAGAGGATTGTTCAGTTTGAAATTCATTTTCAATGCGTTGCCTGTAGTATTTTGTTGAGCTACTGAATTTTATCTTCACTGATTTTTCAGAATGTAAATCAGCACATATCGGATAACAGAATTATATATGCAAAATTACAATTCAAAGAACAAAATGAAGATAATGCGAAAAAAAATCCTGAATACAGGTAAAAATAAAGCCTAACAGAAAGTTAGGCTTAACTAAATTCCAGAAAACTACTTGCTGTTGAATCTTCCAATCATTTCAACCACATCACTGGTCTCAAGCTGCAGCTGAATCATGTCATCATGAGTCTTTGACGTGATATCCACAGACTGATCTGTAAGATCAAAGAGCTCTTCAACCTGATGGGCAACATTCTGTGTGGTGTCAGAATGCAGATTGATTTCATTGAGCATCTTGTCTGAATTTGCCTTGATAACATTGATTGCTTCAACAACCTTTTCAACGTTGTCGTTGTTGCGACCAACTTCAATCACACCATTCTGTGCAGCCTCAAGTCCCTGCTCGGCCATGATCTTGGCCTCATCTGCCTTTTCCTTGAACTCATCAATCAGATCATGAATATTCTGAGTTGACTTGTGGGTGCTAAGAGACAGTGAGCGAACCTCATCTGCAACCACGGCAAATCCCTTTCCTGCCTCTCCTGCTCTTGCAGCCTCAATAGAGGCGTTAAGTGCCAGAAGATTGGTCTGCTCTGAAACCTGATCGATAAGTTCTGATGCCTGGGCAATATCCTCAACCTTGGCTGACAGGTTCTCAATGGAGGTTGCAATATTCTTGACCTGATTATCAAGAATACGGATGGATTCTAGAGTTCTTTCAGAAATATCCTTTCCCTCGTGCATGAGCTCAAAAGTCTGATCTGAGCTTTGAGAGGTGTGCTGTACACTTGCAGTCAGCTGATTCATCATACCGATAAGGGTCTGAGCGACATTATGCATGTTCTTTGCCACTCTCTTTGTATGATGTGATTTTGTAATCATATCCTGATTGCTGTTTGAAGCCTTCTCAAGATTCTGCTTTGCAAGATCATTGAGTCTGTCTGATGCTTCCTTTACTCTTGTCAGAATGGTGTCAACATATTTCTCCTGACACAAAAGAGCGAATTTTGCCTTGTCAACCTCTGTTCCGCCAGGTGCATATATTGCAAGAGACACAGGATCGGTCATCATCTCGTTTTTTTCAGTAAGTTTGTAGATGAAGTTTGATTTTTTGCTGACCTGTGTATAGGCGGTAAACAGACCAAGAAGACCTGCAATAAGTACTGTCAGAACACTTGGCTCATACAGAGCATAGGCAAATGCTAGAGCAGTTGCGATACAGTAGTAGATATCGTATGAGTTGAAGATGGATACGATACCAAGCTTCTGTGAAGCATTGATCTTTGCGTAAACGGACTTGGCGTTTTCAATCTGCTCTCTTGTAGGTTTTGTTCTTACAGATTCATAGCCGACAATCTTGCCATCGTTGGTAATAGGAACAATGAAAGCATTAACCCAGTAATATCTTCCGTCCTTGGCTCGGTTTTTGACAATACCCATAAAAGGCTTTCCCTGCTTTAGAGTATCCCACATCAGCTTGAATACTGCAGGAGGCATATCCGGGTGACGGATGATGTTGTGAGGCTGACCTACAAGCTCTTCTCTTGTAAAGCCGCACATATCAAGAAAGAACTGATTAACGTCAGTAATTATACCGCGAGGGTCAGTTACCGAGATGATCTTTGCATCAGGCTCATCTGGGTAAGGAATTTCTTCGTCAATTACGGGCTGATTATTTCTCATGATATAACGCCTTTAATTATTATAGTTTCGTGTGATTTTCGTGTATCACTCTAATTATGCAACGAAAGTTTGAAAATTACCTGTAATAAATCTGAATTTTTACTTTCTTTGTACAGGTTTGGTGATCACTGTCAATCTTTTTGTAAAAGAGGCTGATATAAAGGTCTCCTTTTCACTTTGTATCAGTAATTTTGTCTGAATCGAATATTTGTGACTGATAATTTTTGCAGTTATCAGAGGTAAAAATATGAATATTGTTTCTACAGCCCTTCCCATCATGGTTAACAGCTATGCAAAGATTTTCGGTGTCGGTGTAAGGATGCAGGGCACCACTGCCTACACCAACGGCAAAGTGATTACAATCCCAAGACTTGATATCAGAGATCCTATAAAAGCCAGACTTGCCTACGGATATCTTGCCCATGAGTCGGCTCATGTAAGATATACGGACTTTTCAGTACTCTCTGACAAGAAGATTGAAAAGAACAGCGTTCTTTTTGCTCTGTTCAATATTCTTGAGGACAACAGAATCGAGAATCTGATTTCAAAAGAATACATAGGAGTCTATGAGAACCTGTCTTTGCTCAATGACTATTATGAAAAGGACTGGCAGAAATTCTGCTCTGAGAGCCAGTCAGTGAGTCTTATCAGAGTGATTCTGGCATTCATTCAGTCCTACTCCCAGTCCTACTGTCAGAAGTTCAGATCATCAAGAAAAAGAGCAGCAGCACTTTATTACAGGCTCAGAAGGAGGATTGGACACAGCGAGCTTAAATTTATATCAGGCAGGGTAAAAAACATCAGTTCATGCAGTAATTCATCAGAGGTTCTTTCTGTGTGCAAGGAAATCTATGCACTCATGGAGTCTGAAAATTTTGAGTACCTCAGTGATCTGTCCTATCCAGAGATAGACAGACTAGATGCTGAGGACAGGCAGGAGTGCATGCGTCAGCTTGGCTCTCTTTCATCAAAGGGCAGTAGCAGGTTTACAGATGAGCTTATTGCCTTTAATCTGCAGACCAAAAATGACATAGAGCTTGCCACCCCGTCAAAGAGTGCAGGCAAGATAATAGAGGAGAACGGCAATGGACAGAACTCTTCGTCAAGAGAGGATCTTGGGCAGTTTGAGGAGAAGGAATGTCAGAGGGGACGGGATGATTTTATAAGACAGATTGACTCTTCATACGGAATTAGGCGGGCACTCAATTCCAAAGTAAGAAGCTATGTTGATACCTACGGCTTTACAACAGACATCGGTAGCAGAATTGATCCCTTCAAGGCTCAGAAGGTCAGGGTAGGTCAGACCGATATCTTTAAGGACAGGGTAAAGCAGAGCGGTTTTTCAACCTCGGTTCATATTCTTGTTGATGTATCAAGCTCCATGCTTTCATCTGACGGACTTGACGAGTGCAGATATGAGGAGGCTTGCAAGGTGGCTCTGATGCTTTCCCTGGCTCTTGAGGGAATAGACGGCATCAAATCAATGTGCACCTACTTTCCAGGGGTATCATCAGAGTTTGAGGTGGCTCTCAGAGCTGAGGAGAGAGCAAGTTTTGTCGCCTCAAGATTCGATCAGAAGCCAAGAGGTTCCACTCCGCTTGCTCAGGCTCTGTGGTATGCCCTTGAGAAAGCCTCTTTTCTTGAGTGTAGCCGCAATATCATTATTGTCATAACAGATGGCATGCCTGACAGCATAACCAACGTTCAGAACTGTTTTGTCTTTGCTAGTGAGCATGATATTGAGGTGTACGGAATATCGATTAGATCAGAGCAGATCCTCAAACTGTTTGAAAACGCCAAGGTAATTGAAAACGCAAGGGAGCTTGAAAAAACATCTTTTTCTCTGATATCAGAGCTTTTTGCGCTAAAAAAGGAGACTGACAGTCTGGACCTGCTTTAGATTCAGGAAAAATTCGGCTTTGACATGCTTTGCATGAAGGTAATTTAATTCAGAAAAAAGCCCTTAGTTTTGCTAGAATATGCCTCAATAAATTTGAGGACATACAAGTTGTTACGTAGCGATTTTAATTTTGAATTACCACAGGGCCTGATAGCCAGTTATCCTAGCAGTGAACGTACCGCATGCAGAATGCTGCACCTTGACGGTAAGACCGGTAGTACGCAGGACAGACACTTTTATGATTTGAAGGAATTCTTAAATCCAGGAGATCTTCTGGTATTCAACAATACAAAGGTGATCCCTGCAAGAATGTACGGAAAAAAGGAGACAGGCGGTGCCTGCGAGTTTCTCGTAGAGAGGATAACTTCTGAGAACACTGCATTAAGCCATATCAAGGCAAGCAAGGCTCCAAGGGAAGGTACAGTCATCCATATTGACGGAGGCTACAGTGTTGAGGTGACAGGACGCGATGGCGATCTGTTCCTGATAAGAACCACTGATGGCAGCTCTCTTCTTGATATGCTCTATGCTGTAGGTCATATTCCTCTGCCTCCATATATCGAAAGACCTGATGAGAGCATCGACAGAGAGCGCTACCAGACTGTATATTCAAAAGTTCCAGGAGCTGTGGCAGCTCCTACAGCAGGTCTACATTTTGACAGTGAGCAGCTAGAAGATCTTAAAAAATATGGTGTGAACATGGCATATGTGACACTGCATGTCGGTGCAGGCACATTTCAGCCTGTAAGGGAGGATGATATTCTCAATCACCATATGCACAAGGAGTATGTGGAACTGTCCGAGGATGTGGCAAAGGCTGTGATTGAGACTCACAGGGCAGGTCACAGGGTAATTGCCGTGGGAACCACCTCTGTCCGTTCTCTAGAATCTGCAGCCATGGCGGCTAAAAAGTCAGGATCACCAGATGAGATTGCAGCTTTTTCAGATGATACCTCAATCTTTATTTATCCTGGATATTCCTATCAGGTGGTAGACTGTCTTATCACCAATTTTCATCTGCCTGAATCAACACTGATAATGCTGGTAAGTGCCTTTGCCGGTTACACAAATACCATGAACGCTTACAGACATGCTGTAGAAGAGAAATACAAGTTCTTCAGTTACGGTGACTGCATGTTTATTGAAAAAAATGAACATGCATCAGAAGATCTTCCTCCATCTGCATAAACAGGAAAACAAATGAAATTTGAGATTAAGAAAAAGTGCGGTAAAGCCCGTTTAGGTCAGATGGTATTTGACAGGGGCGTAGTCAGAACACCAGCTTTCATGCCGGTAGGAACTCTAGGTACAGTAAAAGGCTTAAGGCCGGAGGATGTAAAGGAGCTTGGAGCTGATATTCTTCTTGGCAACACCTTTCATCTTTGGTTAAGGCCAGGCTGTGATGTTATCAGGGCTCATGGTGATCTGCACAATTTTATGAACTGGGACAAACCTATTCTGACAGACTCTGGTGGTTTTCAGGTTTTTTCTCTCTCTGATATCAGAAAGGTAACCGAGGAAGGAGTTCATTTTAGAAATCCGATTAATGGCTCAAAGCTGTTTCTTTCACCTGAGGTATCCATGCAGATTCAGTATGATCTGGGTTCTGACATTGTAATGCAGTTTGACGAGTGTATCGGGCTTCCTGCAACAACCGAGGAAATGGGAAGAGCCATGAGACTGTCATTAAGATGGGCTCAGAGATCAAAGGATGAGTTTTTAAGACTTGGCAACAAGAACTCCTTATTTGGCATTATCCAGGGTGGATCGGATGAGAAACTGCGTAATGAATCTCTAGAGGGACTTACCAGAATCGGCTTTGACGGCTATGCCATAGGAGGTCTTGCCGTAGGTGAGCCAAAACCTGTAATGTATAGTGCACTGCAGCACATCGCTCCACAGATGCCGGATGACAAACCAAGATATCTTATGGGAGTAGGAACTCCAGCAGACATTCTTCAGGGCGTACTCAACGGTGTAGATATGTTTGACTGCGTAATGCCTTCAAGAAATGCCAGAAACGCTCATCTTTTCACCTCAAAGGGAGTTGTAAGACTACGCAACAGCAAGTATGCAACAGATACCTCTCCATTAGATGAGAACTGCAGTTGCTACACCTGCAGACACTATACAAAATCATATCTGCATCATTTAGACAAGTGTCATGAGATTCTAGGAGCCCATCTGAACACCATTCATAATCTGCACTTTTACGAGCATTTTATGGCAGATATCAGAGAAGCTATTGCAAATGACAGGCTGGAGCAGTTTGCTCAGGAGTTTTACGAGGTTTACGGCTATCCTGAGAAAGTATAGACAATATGAAGTGCAGTTGGAGTAAGGTCAGATTGATTTGTTCTGATACCTATATCAAAACAAATCTAATCTTATCTACAACAGTAGAATCTTTAATTGTAAAACCACTAATTGAGATTCACTAAGATAACTTCATATTGTCTACTTAGATATAAATTTAGTCTTATTGAATTAACTGAAAATCAGCTAAAATAAAGCTGTAGATGAAATTTCAGGATATAAGTAAATGAGCGTAAAGACATTCAGACCATTACCTGTTGGCAATGAGGACTTTGTTTCATTAAGAAACAAAGGTCATTACTATGTAGATAAGACTCCTTATCTGAAAAGTGTCTTTACCGATCCATCCTCAGTACTACTTTTTACAAGACCAAGACGCTTTGGTAAAACCCTGCTCATGGATATGTTTGCCACATATTTGACTATTGGCGAAGATGGCAGTGACAACAGAGCATACAAAGAGAAACTCTTTGAAGGTCTTGAGATTTTAAAAGACAGAGAATTTACAGATAAATACATGGGACAGTTCCCTGTTATTTTCATGTCACTCAAAAGTGTAGATGGACGAGATTTTAAGGATGCTTATGGAAAGCTTGTTG
>JBJFET010000065.1:0-2643 GCA_051891035.1 Succinivibrio sp.
TGCAAATGTCAATATAAAAATGTAGGTTTTATATCATATAAGCGTGTAGGAAAACCGACATGCTTATATGATATTTTTAGTTATCTTCCTGCATATATTGCATCTGATCCTTCAGTCTGTAAGAAGGTCCATTGATGTTAATCACTGAACAATGATGCAGTAGTCTGTCTAACAAAGCATTTGTAAGTACTGGCTCATGGAAGATATCTGCCCATTTTGAAAACGGACTGTTTGTAGTTATTATGGTTGATAGTTTTTCATATCTCTTTGCTATAAGGTTAAAGAACAAATTGGCTGATTCAATGTCCATTTTTTGATAGCCGAGCTCATCGATTATGAGCAACTTATATCTACAGAACCATTTTATTCTTGCCTCTAGTCGGTTTTCGGATGATGCTTTCTTAAGCTGGGATATCAATTCCTGGAATGTTATAAAATATACGCAATACCTGTGTTTTGCTGCTTCTATTCCTATCGATACGGCGAGGTTGGTTTTACCAACCCCAGGAGTACCGCAGAAAATAACATTCTCGCCTTTTTCGATAAAACGCAAGGTCATCAGATCCATTATTTTTGATTTATCTATCGATGGCTGAAAACTGAAATCAAACTCATTTATCTCTTTAAGGTAAGGAAAGTTAGCAACCTTAACACATCCAGTTATCGCCTGTTCCTTTCTAAAGCCCATTTCCATTTCAGTAAGCTCATAAATGGCATCAAGAGCTGTTTTGCTGCCGTCAGCTATCATATCTAAAAACTTATCTATATTTTCCCTGATTCTGTTTAATTGCAATGCTTCAAGATTATTAATTAAACTATTATACGTATTCATTTCATCCTCCATTAAAACGGTAATTCTTTATCATCTGGTAACTCAATGTCAGTGCTAGCTGAAGAAGGAACGCTTATATGTTCCTGTATTCTAATAGCTTCTTCTGCTTCATCACGTTCATGCTCAAGTCTTATGTCTTCAAGTAATTTTTCTATTTCTTTTGAGTACTTGTTTTTTATAGCTTCATAGCCTTCTGCTGTAAGAATACTGTCAGCTTCACTCATAGCCATAAAGTCATTTACCCAGCAGTCAAAATCAAGATTTTTACATCTGTTTTCTTTCATGGAATACTTGATATGGGACATAAACACTTCTCTGTTAGCAACAAAAGGAAGAACCTCGTTCATACCTTTAATAAATGTGAGTCTCTCATCTAATGATAAATGTGCAAAGTATCCTATGATCCAGTTTCCATACTCGCTCTGATTTATATATGCTATAAGTGCCTCTGCTGATTTAGTGGCTTCAATCTCAGATACATTTACTTTTCTTTTTTCAAGAAGTGTATCCATCATCTCTAAGTTTTCTGCAACTATATTTTCCATATCTTCCTGTTTAACCTTTCCTGTCATAAGAGATTTGTAATGATTTTCATGATAATTAATTGGATTTTTATTTAATGTGTGAAAGGTAACAAGTTTTCCGTTATAATAGATGTAAAGCTTGTTATCCAAGAGGTCTGCTGTGACCTCTTCACCAATGAGCTTTGGATCAACAGAGTATCTGCTATCCCCATATCTGATAAGAGCTTCATTAGAAACTTTATACTTGATTGGCGTTAGGTATGTATCGATGATATCTCTTGCAGGTAATGGTTGCAGATACTCTTTTTCTTTATAAAACAAAGCTGTTGGAGACATTTCGGTTTCCTGATTGATGTTTATGTTCATATCTTTGTTCACTGAGTCAACGATAGCAGTTAATTCCTCCAATCCTTCAAATTCACCTTCATAAGCTCTAATCCAATCAATCACTTTGTTTTTAGCTTCTACCGTTCCTTTAGTCTCAGGTTTTCTGGTTCCACAAAGTTTAACTTTAAATCCAAACTCTTTAGCCAGCTTGGAAATAGAATCAGTAGGTTGCTTTGGCTTTGCCCTTATATTTGCAACTGTTGACATGTTGTCAAAAAGCAGTTCTTTGGGCACTCCACCAAACTTAATAAATCCATTGATAAGACCGCGGGATACATCATCGAACCGTTTTTGTATGGTCATTTCCAGATGACTAAAACGTGAATACTTAAGTGTCATATGCAAGACATTTATTATAAATATTTCTCCGTACTTATCAGCGATTGAAATATCTTCTTTCCAGTCCACCTGAGCCTGTTCACCAGGTCCCTTTTCGTATCTGGGATGACCTGAATTATCAGCTTTAGGTTTAAGTTTGTTTTTGACTACATATTTATTAAAGTTTGGGTAAGAGCCTATTCGTTCATAGCCATATTTCTTAACCATAAATTCGTAAACACCTCTGACTGTTATTCTTCTAATCGTTAACTTATCAATGATTTCTTGTTTAAAATCATCAAGCTTACTCCTTTTCCTTCTAGTTGAGGGCTTGCCCTCATAGCCCTCATGATATTTTTTGACTGTGCGCCAATCCATTCTATACTTTCTTCCAAGGGCAGCATAGTTTGGTTTTATTCCTAGATTATCCATGACTGCCAGTTCTCCTTTGAGATTATTATTCATGTATGCTTCACCTCCTACTAGAAGTGTAGCAATACGCATACAAGAATCAAATAAGGATGTAGGTTTTACGACATTTTTATATGCCACAATTCCTACATCCTTATAGTATCATTTGCA
>JBJFET010000066.1:0-11317 GCA_051891035.1 Succinivibrio sp.
ATGGCATCAGCTTCTACAAAAAAGATTGCTACCTTGAAATGAAGAAGGTTAAATAAGAGACTGATTTATTGACCTGAGTTCATGGCAGAATTAACTATGTCCATGAAAGATGGTCTGCGTGACTATAATTTCGCTAAAAATCCCAGTGCAGACCATATCAATCTAGATTCAGGAGTTATTTATTCTGCTGAATTGGAGAATTGAATTGAGCAGACTTTTCAGTCTACTCAATCAACTATTCACTTCTGACTAAATGTTAAAACCCCTCTCTTCTGCCAGAAAAGGAACTTCTATAAGAACCTTTGTCCTTCCCACTTCTCTGTGAACGAGAATTTCGAGATGATCCGAAATCAGGCTTTTTACGATTTCCCATGTGAGAACCTCTGCCATCCCCCTCAAAACGTCTGAAATCACGACCAGAGTTCTGTCCCTGTCGGTCATATTTTCTGTCGCGGACTTCACGAGAACGAGGAGGTTTTGCAGTATACTCTCTAAGCTCCAGTGCTCTTCCACATACTCTGGCCTTTGAAAGAATATGCATGGTATCCTTTGGCATTCCCTCAGGAAGATCAACTGTAGTGAAGGTATCAAAGATTGAAATCTCTCCGATGTACTTGGATTCAATATTACCCTCGTTAGCAATGGCACCTACAATCTGACCTGGCTTTACACCGTCCTTGCGACCAACAGCTACACGGAATCTTACCATGTTCATCTCAGGGAATTCTCGAAGAGGAACTGCGCTTGCCGATGGCAGAGGCTTTCTGTCATGGCGCTCACGTCCCTCAGCTCTTTCCCTAAATGAGCCCCTGTCATCATCAAAGGTTCTCATTCTAGGCTCTGGCTTGCTGTCATCTAAAAGCAGAGTGCCATCTTTCTGAACCATCTTGGCCAGTGCCGCACACAGTGTTTCCACTTCAATTGAATCATCTGAAAGGATCTCAGAGATAACCTCTTCGTAGGTTTCAAGATCACCCTCTTCTATTGTCTGCAGTACCTGATTTTTGAAATTCTCAAGTCTTGCCTTGTTCACATCCGCAATTGATGGCATCTGCATAGGCTCGATTCTCTGACCTGTAACGCGCTCAATCAAACGTAAGGCACGTCTTTCACGAGGAGAGACAAATAGAATAGCCTCACCGGTTCTGCCGGCTCTTCCGGTTCTGCCAATTCGATGAACATATGATTCAGCATCATATGGTATATCGTAGTTGAATACGTGGGTAATTCTATCCACGTCAAGACCACGTGCAGCAACATCTGTTGCGATAATAATATCAAGCTGACCTTTTTTCAGTCTTTCGATGATTTTCTCACGCTGACGCTGAGGAATATCACCATGTAAAGCCGCACAGGCAAAACCACGTGCCATAAGACGGTTTGAAACATCCTCAGCATCGGTCTTGGTCCTTACAAACACAATTACAGCATCATAATTTTCAACTTCCAAAATTCTGGTCATTGCATCAATCTTGTGAGCTCCAGATGCAATCCAGTAGCGCTGATGAACTGTAGTTGCAGTGGTTGTCTTTGACTCGATGCGAACATCCTCAGGATCATGCAGATGGCTCTTGGCTATTCTTGCAATTACAGGAGGCATTGTAGCTGAGAAAAGAGCTGTCTGACGGTGATCCGGGGTATTGCTCAGGATCCAGTCAACATCGTCAATAAAGCCCATGCGAAGCATTTCATCAGCCTCGTCAATAACCATATGGGTAAGATTTGACAGATCAACCTTGCCTCGCTCTATAAGATCAATAAGACGACCTGGAGTTGCAACAACAATCTGAGCTCCATGACGCAGAGTTCTTATCTGATTTTCATATGAGGCTCCACCATAGATTGGAGCGACTCTGAAGTCTTTTAGATACTTGGCAAAACTCTGGCAGGCCTCTGCCACCTGAATTGCAAGTTCTCTTGTAGGCTCAAGCACCAGAGCCTGAATATGCTGTTTTCTGCAGTCAATTCTTGAGAGAATTGGTAATGAGAAAGCTGCAGTCTTTCCGGTACCGGTCTGAGCCTGACCTATCATGTCACGACCTTCAAGTACAACAGGGATTGATCTTTCCTGAATCGGAGTTGGAGATTCAAATCCAAGATCATGAACTGCTTTTAAAACTTCCTTTGAGAGTCCCAAATCATCAAAGCTAACAATCAGCTCATTATCATCTAATGAATCTGCCTGTGAAACCAGTAAACTCTCATCTGCACCAACAGTTGTGGTTATATCTTTTTCAAAAATATCTGACATTTATGCTCCGTCTAGTACGAGGAGCGTCTTTTCTTACGACATGTTCTATAGATAGATATTAGAAATGAATAATACTTTACAGACACACACGCACATGAGCCTAAACCCGCGGCTCAACCAAATTAGACACGCCTCAAAAAAATGCGTTCCGATTATACATAAATGTGATGTACTTCGCAATCTTTATTGAGAGCGTGCTCTGATATAAATGCCGTTTTACTGCTTATCTGCTAATTATTCTCAGTAAAACGACTGTTTTTCTTCACATAGATCTCCTTGATCTCAAGAATATAGAAAGCATGGAAATCTTTGTTTTTATACCATGTATCAACAATGCTGCTGTCAGAAAAGCACTCTTCGAGCATATCCTGACTGTAGAGTCTTTTGCAGAACATTACAACTTCGCTCTGCTCAAAATAAACATGGCCGTTCTCCTTTTGAACTGCTACACCTGATTTTCCGATCTTGTCCTCATTTGCACCGGATGCACGGCCAAAGTAGGCGCTGATATCTCTCATAGACTTTGGCAGAACCTGAAGCGTAATGCTAGATTCAGCATCAACAATGGTTTTGGTATATCTCTGAGGTCTTATAAAGACAAAGGCCGCCTTTTTGTTGAACATCACACCAAGTCCGCCCCAGGAGGCCGTCATGGTATTTACACGGCTCTCATCTGCAGCTGTTATCTGTAGCCAGTCAGAACCAATCATACTAAATGCGCTGTAATCAAAACTGTCAGGATTGACCTTGATAAAATCACTATTCATATTTTTTCCTGTTTCTAAAATACCTTTCATGATCATATTACTTTTTTCTGTTTTTCAAAACATGGCTGTTATGTAAATGTTGTCTTTTGCAAAACATAGTGATTTTGCAAAAATATTTTTCTGATTTTTTATTACATAAATTATATTTATTGAAAAATAATATTATTTATTATCAATATCTTATATATTTAAAATATATATTTTTGCAAATAGTGATTGAATTGCAAACACTAAGTGCTATTATTAGTTTCACAATTTACAATTAGATATAAAGTTGTAATCAGATTTCAGACTTTTAATTACAAGGACCAGGCAGAAAAAATGGCAGTAAACGATAAGAACAGAGTCATTATTTTTGATACCACGCTACGCGACGGTGAACAGGCTTTACAGCAGTCCCTGTCAGCAAAGCAGAAACTTCAGATTGCTCTATGCCTTGAACAGCTTGGCGTAGATGTTATTGAGGCTGGTTTCCCTATTTCATCTCCTGGCGATCTCAAATCAGTTCGCGAGATTGCTCTTGCCCTAAAGAATTCTACAGCATGCGGTCTGTCAAGAGCCCTAGATAAGGACATCGATGCCTGCTACGAGGCTTTTAAGGGCGTAGATCACTACCGAATCCACACCTTTATTGCAACCTCTGATATTCATGTTCAGGACAAGCTCAAAAAGAGTTTTGATGACATCGTACAGATGGCTGTAAGAGCTGTTAAAAGAGCAAGAAACTATACAGATGATGTAGAGTTTTCCTGTGAGGATGCAGGCAGAACTCCTATTGACCATCTTTGCCGGATGGTAGAAAGTGCTATTTCAGCCGGTGCTACAACCATCAATATTCCAGATACTGTAGGCTATACACTTCCATATGAGTTTGGTCATATCATCCATACTCTTTATGACAGAGTACCTAATATTGACAAGGCAGTGATCTCTGTTCACTGCCACAACGATCTTGGAATGGCAACAGCAAACTCACTGTCTGCCGTAATGGAAGGAGCCCGCCAGATCGAGTGTACAGTAAACGGTCTTGGAGAAAGAGCCGGCAATACCTCTTTAGAAGAGGTAGTAATGAGCATGAAGCTTCGCAAGGAGTACATGAACGGCGTATACACCAACATCGTAACAGAGAATATCGCAAGAGCAAGTCAGGTGGTCTCTGGCATTACCAATGAGCCTGTTCCAAGTCACAAGGCAATTGTAGGCTCAAATGCCTTTGCCCACAGTTCCGGCATTCATCAAGACGGAGTGCTCAAAAACAAGAACACCTATGAGATTCTGACTCCTCAGAGCGTAGGTTTTAAAGAAAACAATATGCACATGACTGCCCGCTCAGGCCGTCACATGATTAAGGCTGTTCTTGAGAAACTTGGCTACAGAGAAGGCTCATACAATCTTGATGACGTGTATGCCCGCTTCTTAAAGCTGGCTGATAGAAAAGGACAGGTTTTTGATTATGATCTTGAGGCTCTTTTATTCCTGTCTCATGAACAGGAGGAGGATACTCAGTTTGAACTGGATTCTCTTAACGTGATGTCTGGAGGCAAGAATATCATCCCTACCGCATCAGTTCGTCTTAAGATCGGAAAGAGAACAAGAACCGAATCAGGAACCGGTAATGGTCCTGTAGATGCAGTATTCAACTGTATTTCAAGACTGACAGGCATCAAACTGAAGCTGGACAATTTTGTAATCTCAGCTAAGGGTTCAGGTATGAATGCCCAAGGTCAGGTTGATGTGGATGTTGTCTATGAGAACAGACACTATCACGGAAAAGGTTTGTCAACTGATGTGATTGAGGCTTCAGCTTTAGCTTTAATCTCAGCTTGCAACAGTATTTACAGAGCACAGATTATTCAGGAAGAAAAGCAGGAAAAGGAGAATGCTTAAAATGTCAAAGAATTACAAAATAGCTGTACTTGCAGGTGACGGTATCGGTCCTGAGGTAATGGAACAGGCATTAAAGGTTTTAGATGCTGTTCAGAAGAAATTCGGTTTCACCCTTGAGTACAAAAAAGAGCTTGTTGGCGGCTGTGCAATTGATGCATGTGGTACTCCTCTGCCAGAGAAGACTATGGATGCCTGCAAATGGGCTGATGCTATTTTATTCGGCTCTGTAGGCGGTCCTAAGTGGAATCATCTGCCTACAGCACAAAGACCAGAGGCTGGAGCATTGCTGCCACTTCGCAAGCAGTTTGGTCTTTTCTGCAACTTCCGCCCTGCAAGAATATATCAGGGATTAGGTTCACTCTCACCACTGAGAGCTGATATTGCAATGCGCGGATTTGATATGCTCTGCGTTCGTGAACTGACAGGAGGAATCTACTTTGGTCAGCCAAAGGGCAGAGAAGGTACAGGTCCTGAGGAGAAGGCTTTTGACACAGAGATCTACCACCGTTTTGAAATTGAACGTATTGCCAAGATCGCCTTTGAAGCTGCAATGCTTCGCAACAAGAAGGTCACATCAGTTGACAAGTCAAATGTGCTGCAAAGCTCTGTGCTGTGGAGAGAGGTTGTAACCGAGGTTGCCAAAAACTATCCTGAGGTTGAGCTTGAACACATCTATGTAGACAACGCTACCATGCAGCTTGTCAAGAATCCAGCTCAGTTTGACGTAATGCTCTGCTCAAATATGTTTGGTGACATTCTCTCAGACGAGTGCGCAATGATCACAGGTTCTATGGGTATGCTCCCATCAGCATCTCTAGGCGAGGGCGGTTTTGGTCTTTATGAGCCAGCTGGTGGTTCAGCTCCTGATATTGCAGGCAAGAATATTGCAAACCCAATTGCTCAGATCCTGTCAGCAGCCCTGATGCTTCGCTATTCATTAAAGGAGCATGATGCAGCAAAGTGCATTGAAGATGCCGTTGCTACAGCACTGAAGAACGGCTGTCTAACTGGTGATCTGATGGAATCAGGTGCTTCAGCCGGTCCATCTCTGTCAACCTCACAGATGGGCGATAAGATCACCGAGATTATCAACGGTTAATATTTTTCTAGAACACATGGTATAAAAATGGGTAAAACACTTTATCAGAAGGTTTATGACAGCCACATCGTATTCGAGCAGGAAGGTGAGCTGCCAACTCTGTTTATTGACAGACAGCTTGTTCATGAGGTAACCTCCCCTCAGGCATTTGCTGGTATTGAACAGGCAGGAAGAAAACTCCACAGACCAGATCTGCATTTGGCTACAATGGATCATGATATTTCTACCAGAGAACAGACTGTTGAAGCCTGTTCTCCAATGGCTCAGGAACAGATCACTGCCCTGATGAAGAATACACAGAAGTTTGGTGTCAAATTCTTCGGTTTTGGTGATGACAACCAGGGTGTGGTTCACATCATCGGACCTCAGACTGGTTTCACACTGCCAGGTACAACTCTAGTATGCGGTGACTCTCATACCGCTACTCACGGTGCCTTTGGTGCTCTTGCCTTTGGTATCGGTACCTCTGAAGTTGAACACGTTATGGCAACTCAGACCCTCAAGCAGGGCCGTCTTAAGACTATGAAGATTGAATGCACCGGCCGCTTACAGAAAGGCTGCTATGCAAAAGATCTGATCCTTGCCATCATAGCCAAGCTTACTACAGCAGGCGGTACAGGTTATGCTGTTGAATTCTGCGGTGAAGCTGTAAGAGCACTGTCAATGGAAGGCAGAATGACTCTGTCCAATATGGCTATTGAGTTTGGTGCCAAGGCTGGCATGATTGCACCTGATGAGACTACTTTTGAGTACCTCAGGGGCAGAATGTACACTCCAAAGGGTAAAGAATTTGACGAGGCTGTTGAGTACTGGAAGACCTTAAAGTCAGATGATGATGCTGTTTTTGACAAGGTTGTAACCATTGATGCATCTTCATTGGAACCTTTTGTGACCTGGGGTACCAATCCAGGTCAGGGAGCTGCAGTTACAGCAGAGGTTCCTGCACCTGAATCATTCAGTGATCCTGTTGTTGCAAAATCATGCAGAGATGCTCTTGAATATATCGACCTTAAGGCAGGACAGAAGCTTATCGGAACTACTGTAGACTACGTATTCATCGGCTCTTGCACCAACGGCAGAATCGAGGATTTCAGAGAAGCTGCCAAGGTTCTTAAAGGTCATAAGATCGCATCAAATATCAAACTTGCAATTGCAGTTCCTGGTTCTGGCTGGGTAAAACGTCAGGCTGAGGCTGAAGGTATAGATAAAATCTTTACAGATGCTGGTTTTGAATGGAGACAGCCTGGATGTTCTATGTGTCTTGCTATGAACGATGACAAGGCTCCATCAGGAATGAGAGTTGCTTCAACTTCAAACCGAAACTTTGTAGGACGTCAGGGCAAGGGCTCTCGAACCCATCTGATGAGCCCTGCAACAGCTGCCGCATGCGCGATCAAAGGTGCAATTGCTGATGTAAGAGAGTTTATCTAAGGGGACAAAAATGCAGAAATTTACCGTACACACAGGTGTTGCTGTACCTCTTGATTCAGCTAACATCGATACTGATCAGATCATTCCAAAACAGTTTTTACTGGCTGTTGACAGAAATGGTTTTGGAGCACATCTGTTCCACGACTGGCGCTATCTTGATGATGCAGAGACACAGCCAAATCCTGAATTTAACCTCAACAAGCCAGAGTTCAAGGGGGCAACTGTTCTTGTAGCCCGTGATAACTTCGGCAATGGCTCATCAAGAGAGCACGCTCCTTGGGCACTGATGGGCTATGGTTTTAGGGCTGTTATTGCTCCTTCATTTGCAGATATTTTCTACAACAACTCATTAGGAAACGGTCTGCTTCCATTAAAGCTGACTGCAGATGAGGTTGACCAGATTTTCTCTGTGTTAAATGAAAAACCAGGTACAAAGATCACTATCGATCTTGAGAAGATGACTGTTCAGTGCGATAGCCTGCACTTTACCTTCACTCTTGATCCTTTCAGACGCCACTGTCTGCTTGAAGGTCTTGATGCCATATCACTGACTATGCAGCATCAGGCTGAGATTGAGGCATATGAGAAATCAATGCCTTCCTGGAGAGCTACAGGAACTAAATAATCTTTATGACAGCCACTCTCTCGTGTGGCTGTTTATTTTTAGTTTCTGTCTTTTGTATCAGTTGAGTTTCTGTAGGCCTGCTCTAAGGCATAGGTCAGCTGATCTGCGCATGAGGTTGGCTTTGATTTGCAGGTATTGCCCCTCAGAACAGGAATAATCTCATCAATGCTCTTCCCTTTTACAAGCTTGGCTATTGCCTTTAGATTTCCGTGGCATCCCCCTTCAAAATCAACCTCTTTGATGGTTTTGCCATCTAACTGAACACTAATGGTTCTGCAGCATGTTCCGCTTGTCTGATAAACGAACATCAAATCCTCCGCTAATCTAGGCTTGAAATAATCTCTTTGGTACTCAGCCTTGACTTTGGTCTGTCTGCATTGGAGTCCTCTCCTCTGTAACCTAAGGCTACTATTGCAACAGAGCGCAGACTGTTCTTTTTCAGATCAAGTATCATGTCTGTCTTTTCAAAATCCATTCCTTCAATAGGTGTTGAATCTATGCCTTTTGCAGCTGCACCATAAAGCAAAGATGCCATGGCAAGATATGTCTGCTTTGCTGTCCACTCAGAAAAATCTCCCATATCCTCGTGCATTTTTGCAAAATGCTTTCTGTGAGCATCAACTTCTGTTCTGATATGTTCCGATGTATATCTGCCATCCTCTGTTTCTTTTCTGGTGATAAGACTGAGCTCTTCATCACTCATCTTCGTCTTTGCACATAAAACCACAAAATGGGAACAGTCTCTTATTCTTGGGATATTAAAGTCAGGTATGGCACTCATGATAAGCTCCTTGGCCTTGTCAGAAGAGCCAACATAAAAATGCCATGGCTGAATATTTACCGCAGATGGTGTAAGCCTTGCCATCTCCAGAAGCTCATCCATATCCTCAGCTGAGATCTTAGCATCAGGGTTATAATGCTTTGTTGTATATCTATCATGAAATACCTTTAAAATATCCATAGTTGACCTCTATTTGTGAATCACAAAAATCTCTTCCTAAGATAGCAGATAGTCATAATCTTTGCTATATTGCCTATCACAATATGCCAGACATGATTTGATGCTCAACTAGTGATTATTGTCACATGTTAACTAACAGTTATTTTTTTATACAGATATTTGTTACTATAATACTGCGTACCCTGTAATATGAGAGTATCAATATAAACATTATAATTTTTTGGAGATTTTAAATGAGTGACACTAATTCACAGGTAGCACAGCAGACCCCAAGAACTGTTAACAAGGTTGTATTTGCACTGTTAGCATTCTTCTTTTATGGTTTAGGCCTTCATATGTTCTATGCTGGCAAGACCGGTAAGGGTATCTTATTCATTGTTTCATCTATTTTGGGCGTGCTCACCACACCAATTATCATTGGTCTTGTGATTCTGCTTGTCGAGTTTATCATTGCAATTGTTCAGATGATTGCGGTTCTGTCAGCTAAGTCTGATGAAAACGACCGAGTTGTTGTAAAGTAGATATAATCAGAACAACAAACCATATCTGTCAAAGTCAGCTTCAGGCTGACTTTTTTCATTTCCGACTCTCTCAAGCTGCAAAAATATGCGCCCAGTCACCATTTTGTAAACGTTTTCAAATTTTCTGAAAGATTAGGAATATAATAATCTTATAAATATTCGTCTGACCTAATATATTCGGGAAACATCATGACTGATTCATACTCAAAATCACCTAATCTTGAAACTATCTCAAACTCAAATGGCATGAGCGTAACCATTATGGACTGGGGCGCAACCATCGTATCTTTAAAAGTTCCTGTAAAAGGAGAAAGCTCTAGAGAGGTTGTATTAGGACTAAAAGATCTCGAAGAGTGGGGAACTCAGGCCTGCTTCTTTAACGCAACAATCGGTCGATTTGCAAACCGTATTGCAAATTCAGAATTCACCATTGATGGAGTGACCTATAAACTTGATTCTGGTGCAGAACACTGTCTTCACGGCGGTGTTACCGGTTTTGACAAAAGACGATTTACATTAATTGGAAAGGACAGTAGTTCTCTTACTTATACAATCCACTCCCCTGACAGAGAGATGGGATTCCCCGGTAATTTCGATCTTACAGTTGTATTCAGACTTACTGATGATAACGAGCTTGTCATGGAATATACCGGCAGGTGCGATAAAAAGACCTATGCATGTATTACTAACCATGCCTACTTCAATCTAAACGGCTATAACAGCTCCATTATGAACCATACCGTATGGATGGATTCAAAGGAATTCCTCCCTCTTGATGAGACCTCGATTCCAACCGGTGAGGTTAGAAAGGTCGAAGGAGGTGCTTTTGACTTTACCACTCCAAAGACCATCGGCAGAGATTTTAGAAAAGATGATCAGATGACCGCCGCACTAGGTTACGATCATCCTTTTTTGATCAAAGGTGATCTGTCAGAGCCATTTATCAAGGTGACTTCAGATGATGGAAAACTCTCTTTAGAAGTACTGTCAGATTATCCAGCATTCCAGCTGTATACAGGAAATTATGTAAATCAGGGTGACAACTGTATTACTGCAAGAGATGACGGTCAGATTTACAGAGATCAGAGCGCTCTGTGCATTGAACCTGAATTCTACCCTGACTGCCCTCATTTACCTCAGTTTGCAGATGTAAATCCAATGGTTACACCTGAAAAACCTCTGAAAAAATCTATTATCTACAGATTTACAGACAGATAGTTCTGATAGGATTCATCAAGACCGGGCGACTTCTAAAAACTAATTGAATTTTATACGAGTAACACATGAAAGAAAAATTAACAGTTTTCCATCATATTCGTTTTATAGTATAAATCAGAAAAACGATCTGTTAACGATCATTTTAGAGATTTTAATGAAAGCCTGTACCGCTACCCCTGTGCGTAGTAGATAGGCCTGTATAGGCTCATAAGCGCACAGGGTAAGGGCAGTACTCAGTATAACTAGAAGATTTATTACTATTTTATAGAACCATTTACTTTTGAATAATATTCAACATTCCAGTATGCAAGTGACACTATTTTTTTTTACAGGAAGAATAATAGTGTAAGGCTCTAAATATTCGTCGATGATCTTCTTCATTTGCTCCGGTGCATACTCTTCTTTGAAGACTTTATCAGGAAAATATTTACAGTAGTTGTTTGTTAATTTTAGAAGCTGTTTTTTCTCTGTCCTGTACCCTGAGAAAAAAGGACATATTTTTAGGCTCTTCGTGCATAGTTATGGGTAAAAATTGAAAGTAGTACACGGTAAGAGCC
>JBJFET010000067.1:0-2588 GCA_051891035.1 Succinivibrio sp.
ACACAGGTTTTGTGCAGGGCGATCAGTTATTGATTATTCTGTTTTCTTAGTTGCTTTTTTGGTGCGTGTTTTCTTTTTCGGTGGCTCTTCAACCTTCTCTTCAACAACAGGTTCCGGCTCTGACAGCACGTCAGCTTTTTCTTCAGGAACAGGTGGAATTTCCCCTGTAAAGAACAGCATCAGGCTTGCATCTTCGAAACGGCATAGCTGAACATCTAAAGGTAAACCAGTCAATTCTTTCAATTTTGCTGCCATGTCAACAGAGTTAAAGAAAGAATAGCGTGTACCATCTTTCATGCAGAACTGAGTGAACTGCAAATAAGCGGATCGTGCAATATGGATCTCTTTGCAATACAGAGCGAGGAAAGCAAACAGATCAAAGCGGTGCATGAATGTTTTGTAGATACGTTTCAAAATCTATACCTCTTATTCTTCATCGTCTGCAACTTCTACAGCGCGACCGAACAGGATTTCTGCTTCAGTCACTTGCTCAAGTTGTTCTTCCAGACGTTCACGTTCTTTACCAGCTTTGTACTCAGCTTTAATAAGAGTACGGACAAATTTAGGATCGTAGCCTTCGTCTTTCAGGTTTTGGACCACATCTTTGATGAAAGATTTTTCATCATCGATAGCAACTCGTGCTTTTACTGCTTTAAGAATTGCTTGCTTTAAAGCTTCACGGCGTACAGGATCGGAAGGTAAAGTATTCAGCAATTCTGTTTTTTGTTTGGCCATTTTCTATTCCTCATTGCGTGATCGACACTAGTCATGATGTGTGTATCATAATAAGTAGGCTGATTTTTGTCAAGCTATTTTTCAGACAATTGTTTTGTTCTGGCTCTACATTTCTTGGTTTTACCAAGTATACCCGTTATCTCCGTCCACGTATCACCGCAAAGAATGTGCCCGATGGTGGACATTGGTACACCAAGATTTTCGGCTATCTCCTTGATTGTTTGTCCTTTGTTTCGCAAAGCAATTATGAGCATAACATCTTGTTTATTAAGATTTGCTCTCCCATTTTCTTCACCTGTTGGTACAACTTTTCTCACTCTATCGTTGTTGTATGAATATGTACACCACTCTAAATTTTCTACATTGTTATTTTCTTTGTTCCCGTCTATATGATTTATACAAGGCTTCTTAAAACCACATTTTAAACACTCTTTTATTAGCTCCTCTGATGGCGCAGGTAAAAAAGTATTAGCCACTAACCTGTGAACAAGTACGGTTCTTTTTCTGCCATCACCCAGGTATAGTGTTACATCAACGTAACCATCTGATGTTCTCTTTCTGCACTTTATTAGTTTTTCTTTATGATGTCTCTCGACGAATTTACCACCACTAAAAGCCACACTTGTATAAGGGAGGCGTTTAACCCTCCCTAAGCTACTGATTTGATAGTGACTTACCCCTCCTGGTTCTTCTATGTCCCTCCATACCTCTTCTTCCATAAAAAAAACCTTTAAAAATCAGTAAGTTAATCAATGGCAAGTGCCCCAGGAATCCCCCGTGAGGTACTCACCTGTTATCTGGAAAGGCACACCCAGCATTTTACTTGCTTGCCAGAAGCATTTGACGACCATCTCACCAACAGGGCAATACATCAAGGTTAGTTTGCCATCTTCATTGAGAATAGGATCATAAAGCTGGTTGCCATCTTTGTCAACCATCTTCTCTCCGTTCTCGTCACGACGTTCTTTTTTGTATTTGTGACCATCAAAGATAACGCCTTTGGCTTCCTGTTCAGCTTTGAATGCTTCCAGTTCTTCGATGGTGTTGAAGTAATAGAATTTGCGGAAACTCAATGGGACTTGTAGCTGATATTCGTCATGGTAATAAATAATTCTTCTGACACCTAAATCATACCAGCCTCGTTTGATAAGCTGATAATGCATGAGGATACCTACAAGGTCACATAGCAATGCACCGCCATTCTGCTGGAACAGGTTGAGCAAACTGTGTCTGCTGCGAGCGTACAGCTTCCTGCCATCCAGACCGTAAATGAACTTCCTACCTGTTGCTTCCCAGAATGCTTCCAGTGCCTCTTTACGTCCTTTAAGCCCTGGGTTGGCATCCCACAATGCATCAATAACTTTCTGGCCTATTTCTCTGGACACATCCAGCATTGATGCTACTTTTGGAGCCTGAGCACCGTAGAGGCAATTACCTGTTATGGTGATATGGTTTCCTTGCCGCGCTACAAACGTAGAGTTCTCAGTTGTCAAGCAGAAAACATCTGCGTTGCGAGACACAGCTTTAGTTAATCTCTGGCAAGTCAGAAACCTGCGATCAGATAATCTTATATTCCTACAGATGCCTTTGTTAGCATAGCCTGTTTTACCGCTCCTTCCGTGGTTGTGCTGAACAGGAACCATACCTTCCAGGTAGATTGCTAATCGTACTGCTTCTAAGTATTCTCCTTCGTTCTGACAGATAATTTTGTTACCTTTTTTGTCGGTCCACCCTTCAGCCAGATAAAACGCCTCTAACCACGCCGCACGTGCAGGTTGTGACAACATTAAAACAAGTTTTGCCCACGGGAACTCGTCCTTGTTAACCCTGCCGAAAGGAAGTTTATCAAAGAG
>JBJFET010000068.1:0-11048 GCA_051891035.1 Succinivibrio sp.
ATCCTGGCAGGTCTGTTCTCACTTGGTGGCAAGCAGGATACTGCCTTAATTGAGGAGCTTATCCACTTTGACAATGTCTTTTCAGGATACAGCTATGATGGTGTGCCTGATACCCGTGTAATCGTCTTTCAGGGCTTTCCTATCATGTGCATGATGAGACTTTCAACCTCGGCATCAGATGGAAAGGCAAATCTGCATCAAGGAGCAGTGGGTGTGGGCATCTGTGTCAGAACAGGCAGAGCTGTAAGAGCGGTACAGTTTGGACAGCCAATATCAATTCATCCTGATACTGACAAGAATCTTCTGGAGCTTAGTGTTCCTCACTGGACAGAGGTTTTAGAACTTGCCGCATCATGCTATGACATGTCAGGTCTTGGATATATTGGAACTGATATAGTACTTGATAGAGACAAGGGACCGATGCTGCTTGAGCTTAATGCAAGACCAGGACTTGCAATTCAGATCTGCAACAATGCTGGTATTCTTCCAAGACTGCGTCTGATTGAGGCTATGACCAAAAAGCACAGACTTACTGTTAAAGAGAGAGTTGCCTTTTCAATGGAACACTTTGGTGTTTACAATGATTAGTTGTTTACAGTAATTGAGCTGTGAATACACGACAGCAAGTGCTCATTTATGTGAATTGAGGCGACAATTACAATAAATTAAAAGTATTGACACTGTTCTTCTGATATACTTTTGACGGTTGTTTTTTCTTCAGTTTATTCAGCATGAAGTTATTCGTATCTCTTATCATTTGTGTGATCATGAGCTGTACCTGTTCTAGTGCAGGAGCAGCCGGTAATTCCTGCTCTATAAAATTCAGACCCAAAACAAACGAGACAGCTTTTGCTGCTGTCGGTTCATCACTGGTTATAGCAGACAGAACCTGTTTTGATAATGTGCTTATTATTCCCTTTGACACCAGATCTGGTGCTGTTACCATCCCAAAGGGGGAATATCCAAGCATCGGCCAGAAGGATAGCAAGGTGCTCTTTTCTGTAAACAGCAGCTCTGGTGAGAGTGTACAAAGCTGCTTGTTCTGTGATCCTGTATTGCATTTGCAGATTGACAGAAATGAGCCAAAGACACTGTGTGTGCTCTCTGTTCTGCATATTCAGTCCTGTGCCAAGGAAAACTCAATCAGCTACACTGTGACACAGAAATCAAGTACACTTCACAATCAGTGTACTCCATCTCTTGTCTACTACGGACGTTCTGGAAATATCCTAAAATTTGCTGTAAATGACTGCTCTGCTGTCAGCAGACCGACTCTTACCTATGATATGAATTTTGGTCGAATCATAAGATTCCTTGATGATCGCTATCTTATACTGAATGCAGATAATCAGGGTATCTATTATAGAAGAATGGAAAAGTCTGAACTTAGCAGCAATGACATTATCGAGGATGCTAATGATTTTGCTCTGTCAGACTCAAAAAGTAATACACAGGATAAAAAGGACATTCATGATCTAAATGGCCTCAACGCCATGATCTCAAGTGAATAGATTAGTGAATCTAAGGTTAAATTTCATGCTAGTTAAAATCCTAAATTTTCTGCCGGTTGTAGTTTTCTTTATCTCCTACAAGATCACCTCAAATCTGATTGTTGCAACAGCTCTGATAATTGCAGCCTGCATTGCTTCATCCGTATGTGAATACCTCATCACAAAATCACTTTCAAGAATGCAGATCTTTATGATTGCAGCAGTACTGCTTTTTGGTATTCCTACTGTACTTTTAAAAGATCCTTCTATAATCAAATGGAAGGTAACAGTTGTGAACTTTCTTCTCTCACTGACTATTTTTGTAACTCAGTTTATCCTGAAGAAAAATCCTTTTGCGTATCTTTTAGGCCGTGAAATAAAGCTTCCTGATGAGGCTTTTGCCTCAATGAGCAGAATGTGGATGGTTTTCTTTGTGTTCTCTGGACTTTTAAACATCGTAATAGCCTTCTATCTGCCTGAACTTCTGGGGATTACTCCTGAGCTGGCCGAAGAAATCTGGGTGGATTACAAGTCCTTTGGCAATGCTATAATTAACTTTGTTTTTGCCATCATCTGCATTTTTATTCTTATAAAGAAATACCCGGATGCTCTAAGAGAAGAAATTCAGAAGAATTCAAAATAGCTGCTACTCCATATCTTATGGCTTATAAAGACTTGGGTAGCAAGAGATTATAAAATCATCAAGAAATAAAAATAATAAAGATAAGGATCCCATAACTATGCCAGATCAGAATTTTGGAAACATCAAATATGCTGTAATTCCTGTTGCCGGACTAGGCACCAGACTCCTGCCAGCAACCAAGGCTATTCCTAAGGAAATGATGCCACTGGTTGACAAGCCTCTGATTCAGTATGTCGTATCTGAAGCTGTATCTTCAGGAATCAAGAATATAGTGCTTATCACCCACTCTTCAAAAAATGCCATTGAGAATCATTTTGATACCTCATTCGAACTTGAGGCTACACTTGAAAAAAGAGTAAAGCGACAGCTTCTTGATGAGGTGCAGAACATAATTCCAAAGAATGTTTCCATTCTCAATGTCAGACAGGGTGAATCCAAGGGACTTGCTCATGCCATTCAGTGTGCGTACCCTATTGTTGGAAACAATCCTTTTGCCATTTTATTGCCAGACGTTATTATTGATGAGAAAAAGTCTGATCTCAGGACAGACAATCTCTCTGCCATGATTAGACGTTTTGAGGAAACAGGTGCACCTCAGATCATGGTTGAAAAGGTACCTGATGAGGCTGTAAGCTCTTATGGTATTGTTGATATCAGCAACAAGGAGCTAAAGCCGGGTCAGTCTGAAAAGATTAAGACCATGGTTGAAAAACCATCTATTGAAGAGGCTCCTTCAAGATATGCTGTTGTAGGTCGTTATGTTCTTCCAGCAGAGATCTGGTCTTTGTTCAAGAAAACTCCAATTGGTGCAGGAGGAGAGTTCCAGCTTACAGACACTATTGATTTACTCATGAATATAATGGATATAGAGGCTTACAATATTGTTGGTCAGTCCCATGACTGCGGAAACAAGCTGGGCTATACCAAAACCTTTATTGAATATGCTCTAAGACATGAAGAGCTTAAAGAAGATCTTAGAGAATTTGTAAGAAAGCTTGTCAGGTAGCATCTTTAAAGATTACCCCTGTTTGCGGCATTTATCATTTACAGATCATTGAGCTTATAATAAGTTAATACTTTTATATACTCATAGTCAGAAGATCAGAAATTTTGCCTGAATTCCTTGCAAAGTTCTGATTTGTGTCTACAGATAAGTCTTTTTCAGGATTAAAAACTGCCGGTAATAGTCAGAGGTCTGGCGGAGATCATAGATGAACTGGAAAATTCTGCTCTCTCTTATGGTTGCTTTTGCTCTGATGATGAGCTCAAGCTACACCATGCTGATCCCCTTTCTCCCTATATACATGAAAGTGGAGCTTGGGGCAACGACAGAGAATGTCGGAATGTGGTCAGGCATTACCTATGCCATAACCTTTGCCATCAGTGCCTTTGTCTCTCCTATCTGGGGTAAGCTCTCAGACAGAATGGGTAAAAAGCCTATGATCATCAGATCAAGTGTGCTTATTGCTTTAACCTACTTCTTAGGCGGTATTGTCACAACTCCCCTTGAACTGTTTCTTGTAAGAGCTTTTCAGGGAATAGCAGCAGGTCTATGGCCTGCCTGTCTTGTAATGGTATCTGCCTATGTACCCAAAAGCAGACTTGGTCTTAGCATGGGACTTATGCAGAGTGCAAACATCTGCGGTGGTATCATAGGTCCTCTTTTAGGCGGAGTTCTGGCAACAGTTTTTGGTATGAGAAATTCCTTTTTTGTAGGATCTGCAGCTCTGAGTCTAATCACCATCACCACACTGTTGTTTATTAAGGAGCCACCTGAGAAAACATCATCTGAGGAGGCCAGAACTCACAGTTCCATGAGCTACCTTGACCTGTTAAAGGACAAAAATGTTCTGATCCTGCTGTTTTGTGTATGTATAACTAATCTTGTGATACTGCAAATACAGCCTATTGTATCTCTGTATGTTGAACAGTTAAGTCAGGATGGCAGTGACTCTGTGCTGCTTACAGGTGTGATCCTATCTTTAGGCGGAATTGCAGGAGCTATGGCATCCCCAATATGGGGAAAGATAGGACAGAACAGAGGCTTTTTCAAAACTACTACAGCTGCCTTTGTAAGTGCTGGTCTTTTAATCTGTCTTCAGGGACTGCCAAATGAGCTTGTGATCTTTGCTATTATGCAGTTTGTCTGCGGTCTGGGCTTTTCTGGGATCTTCCCTAGTGCCAATTCGATTATGGTACTGCTGACTCCACCAAAGGCCAGAGGTATTGGCTTTGGAAGTCTTTTTTCAGCACAGATGATTGGTGGTGCATTAGGACCTGTAATTGGAGGTGTACTGGCAAGCTTTATCTCTTACAGGACTGTATATCTTTTCTCTGGATCACTACTGCTCATTACCGGTCTGTATCTGTACTTTCTGGCACCTGCATCTTTCAAGGAAAAGGCTAGCATAACCAAAGAGACTAATTCTTTAAGGCAGAGTCGTGATTATCTTGACAGGATAAAAGAAGATCTTGAAAAGGAACTGTCAGAGAAGAAGTAGGTAACTAGTCCAAATAATACAGCTTCTTTAGAAAAATATCGTTTGAAGACACTCAGTAAATGTGTATAAATTGCCCAAACAAAGCTACAGATCTCTTTTGAATTTGTCTTAAATATCAGGAAAAATCTGATTATTTCTCACTTACTTTTTTCATTTCAAGGTTGCAGTCTTTTTTTACAGAAGCTGATGCCATAGCAGAAGATAGAGCTTACATTTACCCTCTTAACTTATGGTTCATAATAATGTTGTCTCTCAATCAGCTCTAATGCCTTTTTGGTATCTTTAAGAAAGTCTTCTTCACTTTTAGATGTCTTTATCTTAATAATTACAGCAAAGATATTGCTTTTAATAATCAGAATAAACTGAAATTTTACAGACATATTTACTGAATAAGTGCACCAACTGAAAGCATGAAGCGATCAAAAATAATGCAGACTATAAAAATATTCACTTTTGCAGAGCATTTATTATTACGTTTCAAGTCTTGAGGTTATACTTAAGATAAAAAAATAAAAGGTATATCTATGACAACTCAAAGCATTGGAGACAGGATTAAAAAGGCTCTTTATGACAAGAGAATGACTGGTTTTGAGCTTGCCTCAAAGGCAAGTATCTCAGAGGGGGGCCTGTCTCAGATCATCAATGGAAAAATCAAGAATCTTAAAGTTGACACAGCACTAAGGATCGCTAATGCCCTTGAGATTGATCCGATGTTACTTATCTTAGGTGAGGAAAACTCTAATCATCATTACCTGAACAATTCTAACAGTTCTGACTGCGAGTATTTTCAGATCCCAAGATATGAGGTAACCTTAAACAAGGAAACAGACAAAGAGCCTAAGTTTACCGAATTCAAATATGACAGAATAACCACTTTCCATAAATCTTATTTTGATAAATACGGCATCAGAAGTGCCTGCTTCTGCAAGAGTTTTAAGGTAAGCGGAGACAGCATGGAACCACTTATCAAGAATGGTGATTATGTCGTAGTTGACTGTGATCCGAAACTTAGAATCGTGGATGGAGACATCTATGCTTTCTGTGACAGCAAGGGGTTGCACGTCAAACGTCTGATCGCTCCTCTAAGAGGAGGTCTTATTATCCGTTCTGATAACACCTCATATGAGGATGAGTTTTTAAGCAAGGATGAGCTCTCGTCAATCTGCATTATCGGTCATGTTATAGACAGGGCCGGATCATTGGTCGGAGCATAGTTAATCTCCTTATATCATAATTGAGCTTTTGTATTTTATTTTGCATAAATTGCAATATATAATTCATTTATGTATAAGGAAAAACTTTCAATATTCGTACTGATATTCAATATGCTGCTTTTAAGCAGTGCCAATACAATGGTAATGCCTTTTTTACCATTGTATTTAAAATCTGAGCTTTACTGTGATAAGGACTCTCTGTCTTTCTATACTGCCCTAGCCTACTCTGTTACTTTCATCGTAAGCTTTTTTATCTCTCCTGTATGGGGAAGATTTGCCGATCGCTTTGGAAAAAAGCCGATGCTCATCAGAGTATCTTTTATTCTGGCACTCTCATATCTTTTCAGTTATCTGTCAACTAATCCTCTTGAACTGTGCCTGTCAAGAGCACTTCAGGGATTAGCTTCAGGAATGACTCCTGCTTTTTTAGGTCTGGTCTCAGAGATAGATCATAAAAATAAGACTGCGACAATCATGGGTTTTATTCAAAGTGCAAATCTTTCAGGAACAATTATAGGTCCTGCCTTAGGTGGAGCTTTGTGCCAGATTACCTCTGTCCGTGACTGCTACTTTATTATCATGTGCGTTTCTTTTGTCACCCTGCTCCTGAACATCTTTTTAATCAGTGAAAACAGATGTAGCGTAAAGCTCTGTGAAGATAGCAATCAGATAAGAGATCTTATAAAAGACAGACTGATAGTCACACTGTCACTTTGTACTCTTGCCACCTCGATGTCAATCATGATGGTAGTTCCCATGCTATCAGATTATGTGATAAGGCTCTCTGGCTTTGACAATGCAATTGCTCTGTCTGGACTTATCTTTTCATTAAGCGGTGCTGCAGGTGTAATAGCATCACCTATATGGGGAAAAATAAGCTCCTATATATCCTTAAGGAATGTTATTGTGCTCTGTCTGCTGCTCTCGTCACTGTGCTATCTTGTGCAGGGCTTTGTGACAGATATTGCTATCTTTGCTCTACTGCAGTTTCTCTTTGGCTTTTTTATCTGCGCCATAGCACCTAGTGTTCATTCAATCATATCTGTAAAAATAGCACCTGAGCACAGAACAAAGGCATATTCACTCATATACAGTTCCTCTCAGGCAGGTAATCTGTCAGGTCCTGTAATGCTCTGCATCTTTATTGGTAGTGATTCCTATGAATATGTATTTTTTTCAATTGCCCTAATTCTTTTCCTATCAAGCGCTTTGTCTGTTTTTCTTCTGAAAAAAATAGCTTAATACAGATCGCAAAAACTGAAAATTTTATTGGTAAATTTATTCCTTAACGTTATCATTTAATCAGAATTAATTTTGATAATTATTCTCATTATATGTTTAAATTAACTATAATTATATTATAATCAGTAATTATTCCTATTAAGGCTATTTATGGAAAATCTGCAACGAAGAAGGAATAGTAAGCAAAGAGATATTATCAGGAAGTATCTTTCGGGAAGAACAGATCATCCTACAGCTGATAAGCTGTATTCTGAAATCCATGAGGAGTACCCTTCCATATCTCTTGGCACGATTTACAGAAACCTAATCTGTCTTACAGAATCAGGTGAAATTCAGGCACTCAATGTAGGAGATGGTTCAACTCATTTTGACCCAAATCCTAAGTTGCATGCCCACTTTTACTGTACGCACTGCAAGCGTATCTTTGATCTGTTTTCAGACAGGTTTCAGGAAGTCATCACTGATGCGGTTCATGAATTTGAAGGCAGAGCCGATGAATGCAGGATCAGCATTACAGGTCTCTGTCCAGATTGTATGAAAGACTGACGAACATATGCAAGTTAAACTAAACAAGGAGTTTATATGAACAAGTATGCCGGCACCAAAACTGAAAAGAATCTTCAGACAGCATTTGCAGGTGAGTCTCAGGCTCGCAACAAGTACACCTACTTTGCTTCTGTTGCAAAGAAGGCAGGTTACGAGCAGATCGCTGCAATCTTTTTAAAGACTGCTGATAATGAGAAGGAGCATGCAAAAATGTGGTTTAAGGAGTTAGGCGAGCTTGGTGACACTCCAGCAAACCTTCTGTCAGCAGCTGAAGGCGAGAATTATGAGTGGACTGACATGTATGAAAACATGGCTAAGGACGCTGAAGAGGAAGGTTTTAAAGAGCTTGCCGAAAAATTCCGTGGAGTTGCTGCAATTGAGAAAAGACACGAGGAGAGATACCGCAAGCTTTTAGAGAACGTAAAGGCAAAGCAGGTATTTGAGAAGTCTGGCGTTACTGTATGGGAGTGCCGTAACTGCGGTCACATTGTTGTAGGTACCAAGGCTCCTGAGCTGTGCCCTGTCTGCAATCACCCACAGAGCTACTTTGAGGTAAGAGCTGAAAACTACTAAGATAAATTTTTGGGGCATTCTGCCTTAACTTATGCACAGCAACTGATGTTGCTGTGTAATAAAGATTATCAGTGTAAGATACAGCTCTATATAAAGAAAGCACATCAGCTTTTATAATGAGGCTATCAGATATCTAGGGAGAAACTTTGTTTCACCCTAAAATATTGAAGGCTAAAACATCTTTTCAATCTTTTCCATATCAATATTGTATTTGTCGTACTGCTTAGGTAGCTGCGGGATTGCACCGTCAATTTTCATAATCATTTTTGGCATGAAGGCCTTTGCTCCTGTTGTAGGATTGTACATTTCAAGTACTTCATACATATCAGGATATATAAGCTGTTCTCCACCTATTGTAATATGTTTCGGATCATCAAACTTCTCAACATAGTTCTTGCCCAGACTTCTGATAAGCTCATCGTCAAATCTTGCTCTGTCTGCTGACTGCGATTTAAAGTAGCTGACTGCCCTTTCATTTTTTGAGTTATGGTATTTGACAGCCTCAGGAGCCCCTTCATCAAAGGCAATATCACCAAGATATATTCCCTTGCACAGGATAATCAGCTGATTGAAGAGTTTTCTTGAGTTGATGTTTTTGGTGTAGATAAAGTATTTGAGCAGAGAATCTACAGATTTTACAGAACGGTTTTTAAGATCATAGAGGATTGAGAAAGCCTCAGTCTGATCAGTTGCCACTCCATCGCCGTTCATAAGCATAAGCGCATACAGGATACCACCTGTTGAATCTCCACAGTCATATGCCTGCTTGAAGATATCTGAGGAGGCATAGATAATCTTTGAATTGTTTCTATTCTGAACAAGTGCCATTACGCCCACAGCGGTTAATGCCGGACCATAGTTCTTTTTGGCAGCATTTTTAAGATGTCTCATTCCCTCAAGAAATGAGGTTTTAGTCTGTGTTCTGAGTTTTATAAGACCAATTGAATAGTTGGCAACAGGATCGTCTTTCTGAGCTGCATCCTCATAAAGCTCCATGGCCTTTACATAGTCTCTGTTGCAACCATAGCCATGCCAGAGCATGCCGGCAAGTCTACTCTTTGCTGCCGTGATTGACTCTGCTTTTGCCTTTTCCCAGGATTTTGCAGCACTGGCAGGAGATACGTCATGCTCGAGTCCTAAAAAGTCAATATCACCTCTGTATAAAAGAGCCTCTTTTGAGCCCAGAGAAACTGATTCATTCACCATTCTGATGTAGTCAGAGGTGTTCATGCACAGCTCTATGCCTCTTTCATACATTTTTAAAAGCGGGGCATGAGTTTTTAGATATTCCTCAGAATATTCCTTTAGCGCTTCATTAAAGTAATAGATTGCAGAGCCCGCGCCCTGAGCATTTCCGTAGCCAAGTAATGCAAGATAGCCCATAAGCTCGTATGAGCCGTAGACATCCTTGTATTTTGCACATTCACGTGAATACTCAAGTGCCTTTGAAAAATTGCCTGATTTTGCACTGATCCATGCCAGATATGGATAAGCCTCGGCAGCTCCGTTTTTGCCAGCCTGAAGAAGGAAAGTCTGAGCCTTATGCAGATTACCCTCCTGCATAGACTTAAGTCCTGCAACCACATAACTTTCTTTAGTGGTATTCGTATACT
This sequence comes from Succinivibrio sp., assembly GCA_051891035.1. Lineage (GTDB taxonomy): Bacteria > Pseudomonadota > Gammaproteobacteria > Enterobacterales > Succinivibrionaceae > Succinivibrio. The sequence goes on from JBJFET010000068.1 coordinate 9,823, forward strand.
GTAGATACCCGCTTATCACAAGATATGAGCCTGCAGCAAACATCACGGATAGCACTCCAATTGCAAAAGGGATGGAGTGCGATTTTACGTATTTGACTATTCTGTCTAAAAGCTTATCCTGATTGCGGTATTTAGTACTACTCTTTTTCATAATAAAAAGCCTTACCTAATATCCTGTATTAGCACCGACATCAGGAATATTGATTTCCATGTCCTTGTTTATCATTGCGTTGTCTCTGTCAATGGTAATAAGCGCGTTTCTTGAGGTTACAGACTGGTCTGCAAGAGGATTCTCCTCTCTGGTATTGAGAGTAAGCTCATTAAACGGAATTATGTTTATGATATCCTCATTAACCCCTGCATCAAGATAGTATTTCTTTAATGATTCTGCCCTTTCTCTTGCCAGAAGAACATTGTCTGCATTCTTTTCCATATCATAGGCATATGCTCTTATAACAACCTTGATGATGGATTTATCAAGTTTTATATATTCAAGTTGCTCGTTGAGCATATTAAGTGATTTTGCTGTAAGTTCATGAGATTTTGCCTTAAAGACTAGAGGCAGCATCTTGATGTCATTAAAGTTTACTCTTATAAGCTGTTCCTGACAGGCAAGATATCTTTTAAAAGCTGATTTGAATCCTAGTGGGCTTATTACAGGAATGATATTCTCACCTGGTGCCAGTTTGTCATCAGTATAAGGCATCATGATCTGATTGCCATGAGACAGCTCAGAGAGAATTTTCCATGATAGCGTAGGTCCGATGTATGGATTGAATCCTGGATATAACTCAATCTTTCCTAAAAGTTTTTCTGAGCTTACAGAATGCCATTCAGGCTTTGTAGAGATAAATCTCATATAGCTTGACTGACCAATGCCTAATCTTGGATGAATGGCCAAAGCTGAATGTGGGGTACGACCTGAGTATGTCATAAAATTGGCAAAGCCGTACTCGGGAATGTCAAAAACCAGTGAACAGCTGAGCCTGTCGCCATTGCTAGACCAAAGCTTTTTTGATGAAGGATCGATGCTTGCCTGATACCTTATCTGAGCAAAAGAATTGAAAGACAGCAGAATCAGCGCAACAGACAGTGATTTTAATAGAAAACTTATTCTCATAATCAGGATCTCTTATCGTAAGCTCAAATACAACAGAATAATTATCTGCTGTATTTATTGCAATTATAATGCCAAATATCTGATTATTCTAAATTCTCTTTTGGAA
>JBJFET010000069.1:0-11025 GCA_051891035.1 Succinivibrio sp.
TTATTAATTTTTTGCTCTTTTTCTTTAGATCCCTTGTCTGTACGCTTTTGTAATTGCTACTGATTACGATTAATCTCAGGGTTAAGAGTTGCAGGATTTGATGGAGGAGAGAGTTATAAGTTAAAAAATACCGTTATGGATAATAAAACTTTTTAAGTTTGAAAAATATCTAAACAAGAATCAAGACAATCATTTTGATCAGATTTAAATACGAATGCTCTGCTTAATTCTGAGCTGACTATTTTAGATTCAGTTTTAAAAAAGAATATTAAGATCACTCTGCAAAGACCACATCTTTTTGTATATTCCTTCACAACAGATTAGATCTTCATGACTTCCCTGCTGAACAATCCTGCCCTTATCGATCACTATGATTTTATCCATCTTTTTTAGAGTTGACAGTCTATGGGCTATAGCGATTACTGTTCTGCCTTCCATCATCCTGTCAAGATTCTCTAAAATGATCTTTTCACTCTCTGAATCTAGAGCAGAGGTGGCCTCATCTAATATGAGAATAGGAGCATTTCTTAACAGAACTCTGGCAATTGCAATCTTCTGTCTCTGTCCGCCTGAGAGCTTTACCCCTCTGTCTCCTACCATGCTGTCAAATCCGCAGTTTCCCCTGTAATCGGATAGATTTTCTATAAAATTCAGTGAGTCGGTTGCCTTTGCCACCTCATAGAGCTGTTTTTCATTGATATCATCTCTTGTGCCATATGCCATGTTTTCAGCAACTGTTCTGTGCAGAAGTGATGAATCCTGACACACAATAGAAAAAAGATCTCTAAGGTCATCCTGCTTAAGCTTTCTGATATCAGTTCCGTCTATCATGATCTGGCCTGAATCCACGTCATAAAAACGTAAAAGCAGACTTACAAGAGTGCTTTTTCCTGCACCTGAGTGACCTACTATTCCAATCTTTTCTCCCTTTTTAATGCTGAGATTCAGTCCGTTAAAGAGTGGAGAATTACCCTTATATGAAAAAGAGATGTTACTGATGGTAAGTTCTTTTTCAAAGCCGCTAACCCTAACAGGTTTTTCAGGTTCTTCAACTTCAATCGGTCTTGAGATGGTATGCATACCATCGTAAATCATGCCGATATTTTCAAAAATCGCTCCTGCCTCCCACATTATCCAGCGGGACATATTGATCATTCTTATGGCAATAGCTGCTGATACGGCTATGGCTCCTGAACTTATGATATAGTTAGACCACAGCCACAAAGACGCCATGATAATGCAGATGAGCAGCGTGTAATTTATAAACTGAACACTGACATCAAATAATGTCAGGATCCTAAGTGATCCGTACTCTGCCTCTCTGAAATCATTCATCGAAGCTCTTGCATATTCAGATTCTTTTCCATGTCCGCCGAATATTTTTACGGTTGCAATATTAGTATAGCTGTCAACAATTCTTCCTACCATAACAGAACGTCTATCAGACTGTTCCTTTGAAGCCTTTCTTAATCTAGGAATAAAGATAAGCAGTGTCGTCACATAGATAACAAGCCACAGAGCAAGAGGAATACAAAGATATATGCTTGCCTGATTGAGCATGACAAGCATGGTAATGACATACACCACAAGATGAACTGCAACATCAATGAGTTTTATCATTGCGGTTCTGACGGCAAGAGATGTCTGCATTACCTTGTTGGCAAGACCTCCTGCAAACTCCTGCGTAAAGAAGGACAGACTCTGGTTTAGAAGATATGAGTGCATAATCCATCTTACGAGCATTGAATAGTTGCCAGATAGTGTCTGATGTATAAGAAGTGAATGCAGAACTGAGGCTACAGGCAGAAGCACGCCTGCTATGATTAACATGACAAATAATGAGCGGCCATGTTCTGACAGGAACGACTGAGCCGGAGTGGCTACTGTCCAGTCCACAATCATTCCAAGACACACAAAGAATAGAGCCTCACCCACTGCAATCAGAGAATTTAACAGTGCTACAGCAATAAAAAACCTTAAAAGTCCTTTTGAATAATACAGGATGAAAGGGATCAGCTTCTGTGGAGGACATTCCCCTTTTCTGTCCTGAAAAGGGGGAATGAGATTTTCAAAATAGGAAAAAATTCTTTTGTACATCTGCTGTCTATTTTTCCATAGACTGCATAATGTCATTTATTCTGTTTGCGGCTACGTCAATGTGGCGGGCAATGGCTGCTACATGATTAGGAAGCATCGCGTCTCCGCTCTTGTTGCCACCTGCAACCACATACCATGGGTTGAAGTTTCTCACATAGCCAAGTCGGTTAAGAGCAGCCTCAACATTTTCTGCGCCACCTCGTACGATCACAGTTGAGTCGACAGCAATCAGACCTCTCAGGACATCATCAACTACAGTTGCTATACCCTTGGCAAAATAAATATTGTTGTCACTCTGCAGATGTGAAATATTCTCATCATTTAACAATCCAAGAGCGTATTCAAGCATCTGATTGCAGTATTTCAAAATCTGATAGACATCATCTGATTTTACATTGTAGATTCCAGCATTCTTAGCACCAGAATCAACAGATGCAGCCCAGGAAGTCCAGTTTCTAATACCTTCTTTGTATTTGCCCTCAGCATCATAAATAAACCAGAATCCCCAGACATCTGCTGAATAAACAAAGTACCTTGAGGTGGCATCCACAAGACGTGGATCCATAGTATCGTTTTTTCCGTATCTGGAAATGGTTTTGGCAACTATATCCGAGGCTGGTCGTGTAGCATAGATAATACCCTTCTGGTATGAGGTGATGTTATCTAAAAATTTTGGTACAAACATCAGATCATTAGGGATCCAGCCAAAGAATGAATTGAGCTGATTGTTAAGGCTGTTAGTTACGGCTCCTGCCATGATCATAGCCTTATCTCTGTCCGTTGCATTCTCTCCAAAATCAGGGACTTCATAAGGTCCTGATCGTGTTGAGCTTACAAGCCCCACAGCAACTATGTACAGAAGATATACACCAAAAAGTATTCCTGCACTTCTGATAATAACGCTGTTTTTAACCTGCGGCATATGAAGGTTCATAAAATCTACCTTAAACGCTTTGTTCTAAAAAAACGATAAACTTGTATGAGATTTTTGAGACACTGTCAATTATAGTTGCTGTTTCAATTCCTTTCAAACAGCATATATTCATATCACATCCCGTGACGGTACAGAATTACATTTATTTACAACAGGTTATTTTAATTGCTAAGCTGCACGTTCTCTTTCCTGATGAAAAAAAATATACATATGATCACTTTTAATCAGGACCAGCTCCTGTCATATCTAAAGATCAATAAAGCTCTGTACAGGAGAAAAATAACTGCAGTAATACAGAGGAGCTCTTTCAGACACCTGTAAACTTATTTGATAAGCTTTGTGTAGTCCCTGGCATCCGTACTTCCATCATTGATGACATCTGCAGTGCTTTTTGATTTCTGTGAACTGCTGCTATTCTGATTGTGATTTACAGAATTGTCAGTATCCTGCTTCTGCACTTTTTGATCACCTGTTTGAATTATGCTATTTTTATTGTTTTCTAAAATGCTTACCTTTACACTTTCTGCCTTACTGTCATCTCTTTTGGCAAAACACAGATATAAAAGATAACAGCAACCAAACAGAGGCATCAGACCTAACAGAGCAAGCCATGGATTTTTACCCAGATCTTTAATTCTTGGTGCTGCACAGACAATTAAAAATACAACCACCACTATAAAACGTACAGCCTCAACCCCCATTACTGTCTGATGATCAAGCCTAGAACTGATAGCTGTTGCTACCATAGACAGAATTATCAGCACAAATGTAGTTAGGATAAAGCATACAGAATAAGAGGCTCTTTTCATTATTGCTCCTTATGCTCTTATTATAAATAAAGGCCACTCAATTGTGGCCTTATCAAAAAAATCTAGTAACTACGCTTCAGTTACTTCTTTGCAACTGCAGCAATAGCGCTTACCACCTTGTCAATGTTGCTAGTATTGATGCCTGCAACACAGATACGGCCTGAACCTACGATGTAGATTCCAAAATCCTTGCGTAGTGCCTCTACCTGCTCGCTATCAAGACCTGAGAATGAGAACATACCGTTCTGCTCATTGATAAAGTCAAAATTACCAGCACCTGCTGCCTTTAACTTCTCTGAAAGCAGAGAACGCATCTGGCGGATACGATCTCTCATTGACTTTAACTCTTCTTCCCACTGAGCTCTTAAGGCCTTGTCAGAAAGAATGGTTGTAACAACTTTCTCACCATGAGCTGGTGGATTTGAAATTGCAGTACGTACAGAGATCTTAACCTGTGATAATACCTTCTGTGCTGTCTGCTCATCAGCTGACACAACAGTCAGTACACCAACACGCTCATTGTATAGACCAAAGTTCTTTGAGAATGAACTTGCAATGAGCAGCTCTGGATTGTACTTAACAATAGTACGAACGCCCTGTGCATCCTCTTCAACACCTGAGCCAAAGCCCTGATATGCAAAATCGATAAATGGAATAAGTTTCTTGTCAGCTAAGAACTTTGCAATCTGCTCCCACTGTTCTGGTGTAGGATCAATACCTGTTGGATTGTGACAGCAGGCATGTAATAAAACTACATCACCTTCTTTAGCCTGTGAAAGAGTCTCAAGCATTCTGTCAAAAGCAAGATTGTGGTTTGCACGATCATAGTATGGATAACGTTCAAACTTTAAGCCTGCAGACTTTGCAATCTGATAGTGGTTAGCCCAGGTAGGGTCTGAAATCCATACTGTTGTTGCAATATTCTGCTGATGTAAAAAGTCTGCACCAATACGAAGTGCACCGGTACCACCTGGACAGTGGCATGATACAGCACGTCCGCCGTCAACAAGCTCAGAGCCTGCACCAAAGATGAGTTCTCTTGCCAGACGACCATACTCAGGAAGACCTGTAATTGGCAGATAAGACTTGGTTTCTTCTGTGTCTAAAAGAACCTTTTCAGCAGCCTTGACACTATTTAAAATTACAGTCTTACCCTCATCATTCTGGTAAACACCTACACCCAAATTTACCTTATCCTTGTTAGGATCTTTCTTGTAAGCATCAGTTAAACCTAGAATTGGATCTGCAGGAGCAGCTTCTATACGATCAAAAAACATGATTTCACCTGTTATAAAAAATTTTGTGTAAATATATCACAATAAATACGTTCCTTTTCACAAAAAATAAAAAAATCACAGCTTTTCATTTCTGAAAAAACTGTGATTTTGCCGCAGTATATACAGTTTGAGTTCTTAATTTGCTCTATGGAATAATTTCCTCTAGAACCTGAACAGATAATTTACTCTGCCAAAGAAATTACTGCCATCTCCTGGATACACAGAACCGCCGGCACTGACCTCAAGGCTTGCATCGCCTAGTACAAATTTTGGTGCAAGCATGAAATCAATACTGTTTTTTCCTAAGGTGTAAACCTCGTGTGTAAAGTCCCCGTTTACTGCATTATTGAATCTGGCACTGTAAGTTCCGTACTTCTCAAGTAGTTCGTGACGGTAGAAAAGTGATCCGTTAAAGTTTAAAGTCAGACCTGATGATGTCTTATATTCATCAGAAACAAAACTTACGCCAAGACAGGTCTTTAATGAATTGAAGTTGTCTGAATCCATACTGATTGCTGTTGCGCTGTAGCCTTCATCTACAGAGGTACTGTGCAGATAGCTGTAGTCAAAACCGCCATGTAGCTGTACGCAATAGTTCTGTGCTTGAATTGCATAACTAAGACGTGAACTCAAAGTTGCTCCATAGACAGAATAATCTTCCTTAAAGTTGTCTCTTACACTAAGAAATGCCACACTCCTTTCTGTTCTGATTTTATCAAATCCCACTCTGCCGTCTGTTGAGAACCTAAAGGAATTATCAGAGCTTAGTGGCAGCTGGTATCTTGCTCCTGCATACAAGGAGTTATCCTTGACTGTAGACTTGTTGTTTCCCCTAATGTATCTCTGATTTGCGTTAATGTAGATCCCCTTGAGAATACTGTTGTCCTGAACAATATCAGTACCTGCTATAACACCGTAGTTGCAACTCTTATCAACAGCTTCTATGCCATGTCCACGACGGCCATAGGTAATGTAGGTCTGAGCATAACTGTTCTGACCTACTCCCTGTGATAATGAGGTGTTTATCTGACTGTTTGTAAAATCGCTTAGTATCTGCTGATGATCAAATATTCCCTGCAGAGCGTTTGCATAAACGCTTGGATTCATCTGCTCCAGAGCGAAACTGATATCTCGTCCGTCAATACTTGAATAATCCAAAGCTGCAACAGCATCAGTAAGAAGACCATATGCCCTTGATGCAGCCTTGTCAAATCCATAGCCCATTCGTCTTGCATTGTCACTTGTTGCATATCTGCTGTATGCAAAAGGACGTCTGGTTATTGTAGTGGTATATACAACATCAGGGAATGTTCCTAATGATTTAACTTCAACTGTCTGTAAAAGCGTTGGTGACGGAATTGAGTAATCAAGAAGTGCTGTCATTGCAAATTCAGGATTTGAAAGCGTTGTTAAGCCACTTACCTGAATCATATCTGCCAAAGACACATCAGTTTTTGCTCCATCAGCAAAATAGCTGCCATACGGAGCAATGTGGATCTGACCATCAAAATCACCGTTACCTGTGATGATAAGTTTGTCAGTCCCGCCACCACTGTTATACTCCATGAAAAGAACACCTGAGCTATCCTGCACGTAATTACCTGAAATGCTTATGGTGCCAATACTGTTGCCAGGAGCTAGAGTTCCTGCATTGTTGAAATTTGTTAATGTGTAATCTGCGTTGCCTCCAAGTGTTGCGCCTTCAAGTATATTAACCTCCTGAACTCTGACGCTGCCGTTGATAGACGTTTTTCCACCTGCAAACAGCAGATTTAAGCTATCCTCACCTATAATGTTTCCGTTATATCTTAAATTAAAATCAGGATCTCCTCTTGAGTAGTCAACCTTACCATCTAAATCTGTTGCATATCCAAAGGACAGTGTTGTTTTAAGATCAGCTGCCTCAGAATCAGAAAGACCACCTTTATCAGTACCATTAACGCTGGTTACTGGATCCCACATAGATACTATATTTCCAGAAATTGATGCACCCTTTAGGATATTGATTTTGTCTACATAGGCATTTTTTGAAATATAGATGGCATTCTCTCCGCCACTGATGCTACCTGAAAGATTGAATTCTTTTACCAGTGGTCCTTTGAGTTCATCATAAAGCATAGCTTCAGATCCCTCAGAAGTCCTAATATATGATCCCTGATATTCATTAGTGTTTCCAAGACAGTTGTCTCCAAAGTCGAACTGAACTGCATTGCCTGCAGCCTTAACACTTCCGGCGATATTGAGTGTGTGATTTTTACCCCAGGCATAGAGAACACCAATACCTCCTGTTCCTATAGCCTCCACTCTTGATGATGATGGAATATAGATACTGTTGTTAACTCCATCTACTCGTATACCGATACCATACGCACCTGAACTTAAAATTTCTGCGTTCTGCAAAATACTGTTATAGCGTCCATAGACATGAAGTCCAGTGCCATAAGCTGTAGGATTATGCTCTCCTACAATCCACTGTCCATCTGATGTTCTTTTGTAATATGGATTATTGTTTACAAAATAGCGGATATTACTCTCATTTTCGCCTGAATGGTAAACAGAATAACCATAGGCATTACGTCTGTCTAGCTGTACACCACAGTCCTGAAGTACTGCAAGCTCGGCTTCCATCAGAATATTGAAATTTCTGTATTGCTGATGACTCATAAGACCGTTCTGAAGCTCAAGATGCGAAAAATCAGAGCTTTCAGCTCCTACACCTTCAAAGCAGTTGACCGGGATTCCATTTTCAACATCATCAAAAGTATATGATGATGTTGATGTTGTAGGATATGCTATCTTTGCTCCGTTTAAAACTTCCCTGACATTCTGACCGGTAAAATAGACTCCTGCATACGGTGTCTGACTCATAACAACAAATTTGTCTGGATCAGGTCCGGTATTTATCGCAATCTCCATCCCCTGTTTTGCATGATTTCCATATATGTCCACAAGGCCTTCTGAAAATTTAGAAATCAGATGTACCTCTTCTGGTAAAGAAGAGGAGTCTACATCAAACTTATATACTGAACCTATTTTGCTTACTTGAGAACTCATACCAAGAGCATGAGTCATTTCATGAATGATGGTTGATGTCAGATCTGGATTATTTCCCACCTGAGGAAGATTGGTCATGGTGTATTCATACCACGTTGTACCTGCTTCTGGAAAATGCAGTGTTATATCTCCTAACTCTTCAGAAAACGCGTGGCCTCCATCTCCAAAATAGTTACCAAATAAGGCTGCAGATACTTCAGAATATGATTTATATGGTCCATTAGGCACAGGAATTGAGGAGGCAAAGGCATTTCCATCTGCTGTTGTTTTCTGTACAAGTGCTATAACAGCAGGAACCTGATTTATGTTGCGGTTTCCAATAAGAGGAAGCCAGTATTCAAAAGATTTGACAACCTTTGCTAAAGTTTCTGCAGGAACATCAGCTTCTACAGTTTCATATCCACTTGTATCTTCATACTGATCACCTATCTGATATACTTTGAGTTTGACATACTGGTTTACATCCACATACTCAATCGCATTACTCACTGAGGGAGTCATTAGTATTGCTGAAGCAACGGCAATTGATAAAAGTGATCTTTTATGCTTTGAAAGTATCTTCCTGTCAAACACACAGTGCCTAGTAAGTATGCGGTTCATATGAATCCTCTTCAATTTTTTAGTTTTATAAAAAATTATAGATAATGATTCTCATTAAGCTATTTATGCCTATGTTTTTTTTTATATTCCTCACACATTTATAATGCAGGCACTGAAATTAGAGAAATTTGAATTTAAATAAGGCAGGTATCAGCTGGTTGTGTTAAGAGAAGATGGAAGATAGTTTATAAGGAAACTCTAAACTAGAGTTTCCTCTGATTTTGCTAACATCAGGAGTCAGAAAATCTGTTTTACGAACAGAGCTTTTACCTAGGCAAGTTTTTTTCGTTTCATGTAATTGATTCTATAATTGTTCTTTGCAGATTTAATCCACCCTTTGGCAAGCCAGCGGGACAGCATAATCAAACCACGGGTACACTCGTCACAGCAAAAACCAATCCAAACACCTAACAGCCCCATTTCCATATAGATTCCAAGGAAACAGCCTACAGGAACTGATACCCCCCACATAGACAGAACTGCCATCACCACTGGAAATTTTGTATCTCCCACAGCTCTTAGAGAGTTGATAATGATGATATTGAGTATTCGTCCAACTTCCATGATGACTGACACATAAAATATAGGCCTTGCCATATCAAGCACGCGAGGATCGTCTGTAAAGATAGAGAAAACAGCATCGCCAAGCCAGATTGGAATGTTTATTGACAGCAATGCTGTAATTACCATGCCGATTTTGACAGAATGGATAAGCTGTCTGTGGGCAAGAGTAAACTTCATGGCTCCTGCATAGTGGGACACAAGTATCTCCGTACCCATGGCAACTGAAATTGAAAAAAGCATGATTAGCCCACACATCTGGAAGTATATACCCTGTGTAGCAAGTGCTATAGAACCGAATGTACCAACAACAGAGGTCATGAACAGAAACTGCAGCTGCCAGGTAAGATTCTCTCCGGCTCCTGGCAGTCCGATTGCAAAGATCTGTCGTATGATCTTTTTCTTGAAGATATACAGGAACTTTGGAACAATTCTTACTCTGGTTCTCTTTACCATCAGGTAATACAGAAAACCAATCGAGAGATATCTGGAAATTACTACACTTACAGCAACCCCCACAATACCAAGCTCCGGCAGACCGAATTTTCCAAAAAGAAATACATAATTGCCAAAAACGATAAGAATATTGCAGGCAATGTTTACATACATAGGATCTCGTGTACGGCCGTGTGCCCTTAAAATTGCACTGGTGCACAGATTGATTGCCTCGGCAAAAAAGGCAAATGACAGGATCATTAAATAATGCTTTGATGTAGCATAGATATCATCAGGAATATTCATAAGATCACAGATAATACCTGCGCCAAAGAAGCAGACATTTACTATTATGAGACCAGAGAGAATGTTAAGGCCAAGTCCAAGATGAATAATTCGCCTTACAATACTTTTGTTGCCGTTGCCAAGTGCCTGCGCACAGCAGACACATACTCCGATATTCACAAAGTTGAACAGAGTGAATGCAAGCTGGAATGCCTGCGATCCGACATTAAGTTCAGCAACAGCCTGCAATGACAGTTTACTGACCATATAGGTATTGATGATTATGGTCATAAAATGCATTGACAGATCAATAAAAATCGGCCAGCTTAATGAAAACAATCCCTGTGCATGTGCGGATAACTGTTGTTCGCTATTTTTCATCTTATAAAATATTCTTATACTTACTCTTTTCTGCGTGATTATAGCTAATTGAAACTGAGCTAAACCAGTTTGCTGAAAAAAAAAGATGAAAAAAATAAAGGTCCGCACCTGGCAGACCTTATCAGAATTACAGAATCTTAGCTAAGAACTCTTTGGTTCGGTCATGCTTAGGATTTGAGAAGATTTCTTCAGGGGATGCATCCTCAAGAATTTTACCCTGATCGACAAACAGAACTCTGTCTGCAACCTGTTTGGCAAAGCCCATTTCATGTGTAACACACATCATAGTCATTCCAGACTGCGCCAGATCACGCATTACATCAAGAACCTCATTTACCATTTCAGGATCAAGCGCTGAGGTTGGCTCGTCAAAAAGCATCACCTGAGGCTCCATTGCAAGAGCTCTTGCAATTGCTACACGCTGCTGCTGTCCGCCTGAGAGCTGATCTGGATATGAGGAAGCCTTGTCTGCAAGTCCTACCCTTTCTAGCAGTTCCATTGCCTTGGCCTGAGCTTCCTGCTTTGACTTCTTTCTTACTGAAATAGGAGCGACTGTAATGTTATCAAGTACAGTCATGTGAGGGAAAAGATT
>JBJFET010000070.1:0-2550 GCA_051891035.1 Succinivibrio sp.
GAGCCTTGCTGATCTTATTGATTCTTCTGACATCATCTTTGTAAGCACCCCTGATCGGAAACCGCGCCTAAGATTGGTCTAGTAGCGCACTTTAACATGAGTCTAGTAGCGCGGTTTATATATGGACCCTATGTGCAACAGATTTTTGATCAACTTTGTATAACGTAGTAAATGTAGCTATATATCCGGTCTCTTGCTGAGCATGCCTGCTCTGACCTCTATGGTTTGTGCGACTGTATTCCTTAATTTGCAAAGCGGTATTTTGTACCACTAAAAATCTCAGGTTTGATACAGTCCGGTTTTACCTGTTATGCCAAATTTATCTTTCTCTGTGCATTTCCCAGGTGGGAACTTTTTTGCTATTTCTCCTAAGAGTTTTTATAACAAATCTTTTTAAGCAAGCTGAAGTTCAGCAGATATATCTGATGTTTCATCAACTTTGTTTTCAAAGGCTTTTCTTTGAGTCAGCATTGCCCATAATATTCTGATTATCTTATTGGCAACAGCAATCATGATCTTCTTTGCAGGTTTGCCATTTAGCTTTAATCTCAGGGCAAATCTGTCAAGGTGTGTAGCCTTTCCCTGTTCAAGATGCCTTGATGCATTCTGTATAACCGCACAGGCACACTGAGCTAACAGAGCTCTGAGATATCTGTTTCCCGTCTTGGTTATGCCTCCCAAGGTAGAACGACCTCCTGTTGAATGCTGACTTGGAACTACTCCGTTCCATGCAGCCATTTCACGACCATTTCTAAACTGCGATGCATCACCAACCTCAGCTACAATGGCACTGGCTGTAAGAGGACCTACTCCTGGACAGGTTAAGGCTATATTCACTAACTCATTATCTTTATTAAGAGCCTCAATCTTCTCTGACAGTTCTTTTTCCCTTTGTTCCAGGCAATGGTAATCTTCAAACAGGGAGGTTATCGCTGCCTTTAAATTAAGATCACTTATCTTTTCGCATTCATTAAACATAGCTTCTATTTCAGAATTAAAACTGCCTCTACCTCTGGCTACTACAATTCCGAATTCAGCAAGGATACCTCTAATTCTGTTGCTAAGTTCAACTCTCTGTGAAACTGATGCTTTTCTTAAAGTATGCAGTAATGCAACTGTCTGTTCTCCAACTGTTTTAATTCTTACAAACTTGGTATCAGGCTGTATTCCGCATGTATAGATAGCTTCTGCATCTCTTTCATCATTCTTTACTCTTTTATTTCGAAGAAAAGCTTTTACATGCTGTGCTGCAATGGGCTTTACCGTAAATCCGTGACTTTCAAACAGTCTTGCCCAATATTGACTTGCTGAGCATGATTCCATAAAAATTAAACATGGCCCTGTTATAAAATATGTTCAACAAATCCTGAACGTGACACTTTTTGGTTTTTCTTCTTTCCTGTCTTCTGATTGACTACCAGTACCTGAAAAGAGTTTTTTGCAGTATCAACAGCAATAATTGTTTCAACATTCTGAGCAACTTCATTTATAATCATCTTGTGGATCCACTGGTTGTTTCTGCTTTTATTTTGATACTATAGCAGGTTTTCTGTTACTTGGTATCTCAAGCGGTGGGTCCACACCATTAGATAAAATTTCAGGACAGAATAAATGGGCGTAAAGACATTTAAACCATTACCAAAAGGAACAGAGGCTTTTGCCTCACTAAGAGAGGATGGCTGTTACTATGTAGACAAGACTCCTTATCTTAAAAGTGTCTTTACCGATACAGCAGCAGTACAGCTTTTTACAAGACCAAGACGCTTTGGCAAAACCCTGCTCATGGATATGTTTGCCACATTTTTAACTATAGCAGAGGATGGCAGCAGTGGCAGAGAGAGAAAAGAAAAGCTCTTTGAAGGTCTTGAGATATTAAAAGATAAAGAGTTTACAGATAAATACATGGGACAGTTCCCAGTTATTTTTATATCTCTTAAGGACGTATTCGGTGACAATTATAGTGGTGCATGTGAGAGGCTAGCCTCAGTCATTTCAAAACTATTTTCTCAGTACAAGTGTTTAAATGACAGCTCCAAACTTACAGAGATTGAAAAGAGAAGACTTATCAGATATCAGGATTTTGATTATTTGCGTACAGCTGATGGTCAAGGATATCTTGTAGATGCTATGGATTTTCTCTCAAACTGTCTGTACATGCATTACGGCAAGAAAGTCATACTGCTTATAGATGAGTATGATGTACCTTTGGCAAAGGCATCAGAGAAAGGCTACCACTCACAGATGGTTACACTGATAAGCCAGTTCTTTGGTGTCATGAAAATCACTCCAAACAACAAGAACACAGAATACCCAATAGAAAAGATAGTACTGACAGGCTGTCTCAAGGTGGCTAAAAACAGTATCTTTACAGGAGTAAACAACCTGAGTGTAAACACAGTCCTCTCAAAAGATTCAGCATATGACTCAATCATAGGCTTTACCAAAGAGGAAACGCTAAAGTTTTTACAGGACTATGAGCTTGAAGAATACGCCACCATGGTAAAGAATAACTATGACGGGTACAGATTCAATAAAAAAGAGATGTTCTGT
>JBJFET010000071.1:0-10905 GCA_051891035.1 Succinivibrio sp.
TGAACTTTATCAAATTTTTAATGGTAGTGTCACAAACTACCTTTACAATAACCGAGGTTCTCGATGAGAAAGGAAATCTCTACGTCAAAGACTAGAGCTCGTCTCTCTCTTGGTGTAAGGAGTAAAGACAAGCTCTATCTCCTCATCGGTCAGATAGCGGTACTCCCCCTCATCAAGAGACTCGTCGAGTCTGAGCTGACCAATGTACAGCCTTTCAAGTTCGAGCACCTCATTGCCTACACACTCAAAAAGCCTTTTTACCTCATGGAAACGCCCTTCTGTAACGGTAACAAGCCCCTCATGATCAGACACTATCTCTAAAAGCGCACTTCTGTAACGAGACTTTTCCTCTTCATGCTTCAGGCCTCTTGAAAAGAGTTCCACATCCTTTGGTGTAATCACATCGCGGGTACGGGCCAGATAGGTCTTGGTAACCTCGCATTTTGGAGAAGTGATCCTGTGATTGAGATCTCCATCGTCAGTCACAATAATAAGACCTGTGGTATCAATATCAAGACGTCCCACACAGTGCAGTGAGGTGAATTTCTGGATATCAGAAAACAGATTGACAACTACAGGATTATTGTTATCTCTGTCTGCACAGACATATCCTGACGGCTTGTTCAGCATGAATACACGCTTTTTGAAGCCATCTGACACTTCTGTGTCATAGCCATCCAAAGATATCTGACTGTCGATGCTTATCTTTGAGGCAGGCTCTGTCACAACAATACCGTCAACCTCAACCAAGCCTGCCTTAATGAACTTTGCAGCCTGAGTTCTTGGAACATCAAAATTGTGACAGACAGCCTTATCGAGCCTTAATGTATCCTTAGCCATGATATCTGCCAAGAATAATTGAAGCATTGGTGCCGCCAAAACCAAAGCTGTTTGACATTACAGTCTCAAGTCTGGCCTCACGAGCCTTATTGGCCACAATATCAAAGCCCCAGGCTTTCTCATCAAGATTATCAATATTGATTGATGGAGCAATAAAATCATTGAGCATCATGATGATACTGAAAATGGCCTCATTGACGCCGGCTGCGCCCAGAGCGTGACCTGTCATTGACTTGGTTGATGAGATTGCCGGAGCATTGTCACCAAAAACAGCTCGAATAGCCTCCAGTTCCTTGACATCGCCAAGTACGGTCGCAGTACCGTGAGTGTTGATGTAATCAATCTTTCTGTCAGTATTTGCCAGAGCAAGCCTCATGCATCGCTCTGCTCCCTCTCCTGATGGAGCTACCATGTCATAGCCATCTGAGGTTGCTCCAAAACCGACAACTTCTGCCAGAATTTTAGCTCCGCGAGCTTTGGCATGCTCTTCTGATTCTAAAACCAGAATACCGCCACCGGCTCCAATTACAAAACCGTCTCTGTCTGCATCATATGGTCGTGAAGCTTTTGCCGGATCATCATTAAATCCTTTTGACAGTGCTCCCATGCCATCAAAAAGACAGGAGATTGTCCAGTCAGCAGACTCGCCACCGCCTGCAAACATAATGTCATGACGACCCAAAGCAATCTCATCGCAGGCCATCTGAATACAGTGAGCTGAGGTTGAACAGGCTGAGCTGACAGAAAGGGATGCACCTTTAATCTTGAAAGCAGTTGCCAGGTTTGCAGAGGTTGTAGAACACATTGCCTTTGGCACTGCGTAAGGACCGACCTTTTTTATTCCTTTTTCTCTTAAATTGTCAGCTGCCTCTACAATGGCTTTTGTGTCACCACCGCCAGAGCCTGTAAAAAGTCCGGTTCTGTGAGAACTTACCTGCTCCTCGCTAAGACCTGCCATTGCAATAGCCTCCTGCATGGCAAGATATGAGTATGCAGCTGATTCTCCCATAAATCTGAGAATTCGACGATCAATGAGTTCTTTCAAATCAATATCAACAAGACCTGCCACCTGAGAGCGCATCTGTCTGTCAACAAAATCCTGTGCCTTTACTATTCCGGATTTTCCTTCCTTTAATGACTTGAGAACAGCATCCATTCCTACGCCAATTGAAGATACGATTCCAAGTCCTGTTATGACAACTTTTTTTAAGGTCATATTTGCTCCGAATTTGTTTATACCAACTCAAACAATATCATACAGTTAAACAAACATAAAATAAAATTATGTATCTAATCGGTGATACCGTCGTCAAAATTTTATTATCTGACTAATTCTATTATGAAAACGTGTGTCGTTTATGAGTAAAATTTTCAGTTTGCAGCAGTTATTTTCCAGCATAAGCTCTTTTCTGCATAAATACACTATCCTTAAATCTCTGCCTATCATTTGAGCTTTCATGGCAGGACATACTAAAAAGACCTGTCAGCTGATCTTCTTACAGGAATACAAAAAGACAGTATTTGACTGCACACATGAAATACATCTGAAAATAAAACAGATTGCGATTTATACATCACAGTCTAAATTGTTGTATAATAGCGCTCGTTTGAAAACCTTTTATTATTTTTACAGGTATTAACTTTTTAAAGTATGGCAAAAGAAGAAAGCATTGAGATGCAGGGCACTATTCTTGAAACCCTGCCAAACACCATGTTCAGAGTACAGCTTGAAAACGGTCATATCGTAATGGCCCACATCTCAGGCAAAATGCGTAAAAACTACATCAGAATCTTAACTGGTGACAAGGTAACCGTTCAGATCACTCCTTATGATCTGACCAAAGGTCGCATCACTTTCCGCGCACGCTAAAATTCAAATCCTATATATTGCTCCCTGAGTTTCAATACCCAGGGCGTATATTTCATTAATAACAATAAGCGCTGATTATTACTGCACCTGCTAGAAGTTGTTGCAGATATGTTCTCTTCTCTGAATTCAGGCAGCTATTTATCTCTTATCATAAGAGCACTGCAGTACATTAAAGATAGTTTTTGTCAGTAATTAACAGGAACTGAGTTAATAAAGGATATAGGTCAGATCAGAATGAGCGTTTCAGAGTATTTCAGAAGATATTTTGTTTTCTTTTTATCTGTTGTCTTTCAGGGCAGCTCCATTGCTCTTATTACCTACGCAGATATCGGTACAACACCTATTTCTTCGGCAAACTACGTGTTCTCACTGCACTCTGATCTTACTCTTGGAGATACTACCCTTATCTTTAATTTGCTCCTGATTATCCTACAGATTATGTTCATCTGCATTGGAGAGGACAGACTAAAAAATCATCTGGTAAAACTTTTGATGCAGATCCCTGTATGCTTTGTTTTCTCATTCATGATTGATCTGTCAACACAGACCCTTGATCTGATGCTTCCTGAGAACATCAGCTATACTCTCTCATGGGTTCTGGTGTTTTTGGGAGTAGTGCTGCTTGCTTTTTCCATTGCCCTCTCAGTGACAGCCAATGTTGCCATGGTTTCTGGTGAGTACTTCATTAAGATCTTTCATCCTATAGTCAAGAAAAGTTTCAGCTTTGTAAAAACATTCTTTGATATCTTTCTTGTAAGCTCTGCAGTAATAATCTCATTTTATCTTACAGACTTTTCCTGTGTGGAAGGTGTTAGAGAAGGAACTGTTTTTGCAGCACTGTGCACCGGACCTATAGTGCACTTTCTTATTCCCTACTGCAAAAAGATTGAAAGATTTTTTGCCTAGTTTCCTGAATTCTCCATCAGAATTCTAGCCTGCTTGGAGCTTACTATGTCATCTGTAAGCTTCTGCTCTGCCTTTGCCTCAGCCAATAGACGCTGCCTTTTGTGTTTTTCCAAAAGAGATTCAATGATCTTTCGCTGTTTCTGCTTTTCAAGATAATTGCTGCGGGCTCTACCTTCCTGCTCTTTTAGCTGTACCAGTCCTGCTTCCTGGCGAAGCTTGATATTCTCAAGCTTTTCTAGAAACTGCTGATAGGTAAAGTACATACTCATATCCATGCCGTTTCTGGATTTTCCAGCCATTTCATTTTGGTAGATCTTTTCAAACTGCTTTAGCTGTTCTATCTGCTGCTCAAAACTGGCTACAGCATTTTTAGCTTCAGTCCACATCTCCAGAGCCTTGTCCTCTTCTTTTTTCCTGAGGTCAAAAACTAGCAGAAGGCTTTTGTCACTGCTCATCTACTACCCCTTAAAGTTGTTGGTAACCTTAACTTTTGACGGGCTGAAGGAACCTCCGCTCTGAGTTCCATTTGTTGCCTGTAGCTTCTGAGTGTTGTTAGGATTTGCAGGAACAGAAGCTGCTGTCATGGCATCAACCTTCTGTTGAGCATCATTGATCAGCATCATGGACAGCTGCTTGAGCCCGTCTAAAGACTGCTTGAAAGGAACTATCTCCTTCATTCCCTGA
This sequence comes from Succinivibrio sp., assembly GCA_051891035.1. Taxonomy (GTDB): domain Bacteria; phylum Pseudomonadota; class Gammaproteobacteria; order Enterobacterales; family Succinivibrionaceae; genus Succinivibrio. Next base: position 4,301 of record JBJFET010000071.1, read on the forward strand.
ACTGTAAACTCATCAATATGAGGCTTGATCATGATTGCTTGATCAACTCTTGGATCAGATCCTCTCTGATAGGCTCCAATCTGAATTAGCTCACGGCTCTGAGTATACTGAGCAAGACACTGTCTTATTGTTCTTGCCATGAGCATATGCTCTGCACTCACCACAGCAGGCATAACACGGCTTACAGACTTCTCAACATCAATTGCAGGGAAATGACCTGAATCGGCTAGTTCACGTGAGAGCACTATATGACCATCAAGAATTGCTCTGGCAGAGTCTGCAATAGGATCCTGAAGATCATCACCTTCAACCAGAACCGTAAAGAAAGCTGTAATTGAGCCATGCCCCTCACCGCCGTTTCCAGCTCTTTCAACAAGAGCAGGAAGCCTTGCAAATACTGATGGAGGATAGCCTTTAGTTGCAGGAGGTTCACCTACAGCAAGTGCAATCTCACGCTGAGCCATGGCATAACGGGTAAGGGAGTCAATCATCAGCAGAACATTGTAGCCCTGATCTCTAAAATACTCGGCTATTGACAGTGTGGTCTCGCAGCCCTTCAGACGCATCAGCGGAGAAGCATCAGCAGGAGCTGCTATCACAACAGAACGGGCTCTGCCCTCCTCACCTAAAATATCATCAATGAACTCTTTAACCTCACGGCCACGCTCGCCTATAAGCCCCACAACAACAATATCAGCTGTAGTGCCTCGAGTCATCATGCCAAGAAGAACTGACTTACCAACACCAGAGCCTGCAAACAAACCGATACGTTGTCCCTGACCGATAGTAAGCAGGGAGTTTATAGCCTTGACACCTACATCAAGAGGCTCCTTGATTGGCCTTCTAGCCATTGGATTGAGTTTGGTGGCATGCCAGACAGAAGAGCTTTTTGATACAAGAGGACCTTTGCCATCTATTGGATTGCCGATACCGTCTACAACTCTGCCTAACAGATGCAGACCATACGGGTAATTGTCATTGTTGGATACCGGTGTGACCCTGTCACCGTTCTGAACATCAATAATCTCTGTGGTAGGCATAAGATAGGTTGTCTGACCTGAAAATCCCACCACCTCGGCTAACATTGGACCTTTTGCCGTATCAATTCTGCAACGCTGTCCTAATGGTACCTTGATGCCTACAGCCTCAAGAGTCAGTCCTACAACTCTGGTAAGACGTCCTGAGAGTACCGGCTCACTTTCGCTAACCTCAAGATTGATACTCTGAAGTCTTGAAAGAAGATTATTCATTCACAGGCTCCAAAGATGCATCAGCTACATTCTTATCCATAGGCTGATCCTGAATATTCTCAACTGCAGAAGATTCATTTGTGTTCTCAGGAACCTCCTGAGCCAATTCAGAGAGCGAACTGGCAACAGCTGGCTTTTTAGGGATCTCATCATATTCAGGACAGCCATCAATGCTCTCTCTTAGAGCCTTATCCACTGCAGGATATGTCTTTGACAGAAAATCTGACAGAAGTGAGTCAATTCTGTCGTCAATCTTCCAGTCTATCTCTGAATACTCATTGGCAACCCTGATGTCTCCTGGATTTAAAGCAGCATCCTCCTTAAGATCCCAGTTCTGTGCTCTGGCATAGTCTGCTCCGATATTTGCAATGATCACTGCATAATCCTCAGGATTCAAGTATACTGTCGCCCCCTTATCAGCGTTTGGCAGCACTGATATGGCCTTATCAATGGCACTTTTCAGATAATCCTGGTTTGAGGAGATTTCCCTTTTGGTTATGACCTTTACCAGTCTTGAAATGATGTAGGCAATCTCATCGGTAACATCACGGTCTACCTCTCGTAGAGGATTGGCAAGACAGTCAGACAGATAGCGGAATCTTTCAGCCTGCTCTAAAACAATGGTTCTACCAGACTCAAGTCCTTCGCTCTGCCCCTTTAAAAAACCATCTTCATTGCCCTGTATGAGTCCCTGCTCATACCCCTTGGCTCTTCCATCCTCAACTCCAGAGTTAAAGCCTTCTTCATGTCCTTTTGCAAGACCCTCTTCAAATCCTGCCTTATAGCCATCATCAAGTCCCTGAGCCTTTCCCTCTTCGTAAGCATCTGCTCTGATTCTGTCAAGTTCCTCAACTGTTACACTCGGAGCCTTGATATCATCCGGAGCCCCCTCAAGCTCTTCATCCAGAATAGAACTTGCCTCAAGAATAGAATCCCTGGTGTTCTGCTGCTCTTCAAGTTTTTTTGCGTCTTCTAGCTTTTTTCTCTGACGCTCTATAGCATCAAGACTGATGCCAAGTGCATTGGTGCCTCCAAGATCCTCTTCAACAAGAGTCGGCCACTGCTTTACTGTATAGTTGGAGATCTTTTCTGCACTAGTGACAGTAGTAACCTTACGGTTGTATCTTGCATCAACCTTAACAGGAATATATGGATCAGGATCTTGCGAAGGGATCAGATCACTCTGGCCTTCAAATTCCTTCTTGAAAATATCATCCATAAACGATCCTTAGTCTGCTATACGAAATCGCCACCGCCACCACGGTTAAGCATAATTGCACCAGAGTCTGCAAGTTTTCTTGCAATGGTGAGGATTTCCTTCTGTGCCCCCTCAACATCAGAGAGCTTGGTAGGCCCCATAGATGCAAGATCTTCTTTTAAGGATGCTGATGCACGTGAAGACATATTCTTGAAGAACTTCTCCTTGAGGGTATCGTCTGCACCCTTTAATGCCTTCTGCAGAACATCGGTTGGTACATCTCGCAACAGAGTCTGGATAGAACGGTCATCCACTGCCCCAAGATTCTCAAATACAAACATGAGATCCTGAATCTGATTACCGATTTCCTTATCCTGAGACTGAATAGCATTCATCAGCTGAGTCTCTGTTGAGCTGTCTAAGTAGTTCATAATATCAGCAGCACTCTTAAGACCACCAATCTTGGCTGTCTGAGAACCTGCCGCACCGGCAAACTGTTTCTCCATAATCTCGTTCAATTCCTGCAGAGCCGCTGGCTGAACCTCTTCTAATGTTGCAATTCGCATAATAAGGTCAAGTCTTACAGCTTCAGGGAACTGTGAGAGAATTTCAGCTGACTGCTCAGGCTCAAGATATGAAAGCACGATTGTCTGGATCTGAGGATGCTCATGCTGAATAATAGTAGCAACCTGACGGGCATCCATCCACTTTAGAGAATCAAGACCTCGAGAACCAGTACCAAGAGAAATCTGCTCGATGAGGTTGTTGGCCTTTTCCGTACCCAAAGCTGCAACCAGTGCATGACGTACGAAATCTGAATTTCCAAGTCCAAGATTTGAATGTTTGGTTACATCCTTCAAGAAGCTTTTATGAACCGCATTTACCTGATCCTGAGTAAAAGCTGTCATCTCAGACATTCTGATACCAAGCTTCTGAACCTGCTTTGGTTCAAGGTTCTTGAAAATCTGTGCTGCATCTTCCTCTGACAGAGAAAGCATCAGCAGTACAGCCTTGTCCATTCCGGACATATTCTCAATTGCAGCCTTCTCATCCTCGTTCAGTTCCAGCATTGCATTGCTGGCACCTGCTGATACCGACTGTGGTTTTGGTAATGTTGGAGCGTTATCTGACATTTAGAACTCCTAAGCCTTTTCTTTAAAATCTTCAGCAAGCCAGTCCTTGATAACTTCGGCTGTAAGCTGAGGTTCATTAGAAGACAGAGTACGTACAGCCTTGAGCAGATCTGCCTCTTTGTGCAGATTTGGAAGCTCGATGCCGCCTTCATGATTGATTGTGTATACCTGATCGGCAAGCTCTTTATTCTTGGCAATGAGGTTGAAGTCGTCAAATCCGTCAAGAGCAGACTGTGAATCAATTTCATCCTGATCAAGCTCTGGATTGAGATCATTTTCATCCTTGTGCAGAAGCTTGTTGAGCAGAGGTCTGATGATAAAGATAATCACAATCAGTACCACTACTACAGAACCGCCTATACGAACCAGACGATAGAAGTACTCCTGCTCATACCATGGCAGAGGTGGACGGATATCTCCATGAGGGAAACATACGGTTTCAACTTTTACAAAGTCGCCTCTTGACTCGTTAAGACCAAGGCCTCCTCTTACAAGATCAGCAATCTTGTTGAGATCTTCCTGTGAACGAGGGTTGTATACGACATTGCCGTCTTTATCAAGACTTCTTACATAATCAACAGCAACTGACACGGTAAGTCTCTGTACCACATTTGAAGGTCTAACAGTATGACGTACGGTTGTATCTACCTCATAATTACGAACAGCCTCTCTGCTCTCCTTGCGGTTGTCAGTACTTGTCTGAGAGGTTGCAGTACCGTTTTTAAGCTGCTGTGGAATTGATGCGTTTGCAGGTGGCTGATTTGACAGTGATCCAGGTACTCCGTAAGGATTGGTCTTTTCTTCATTGCCAGATGCTTCCTTTAATGTCTCAGAACGCACAGCCTGAGAGTCTGGGTTGTACAGCTGAGAGGTTTCTTCCTGTATGGTTGTGTCCAGAGTAACATCAACTTCAGATGAATAATTGCCAAGTCCTAGCATAGGAGCAAGAATAGTATCAAGCTTGTCTCGGTACTGTGCCTCACGCATGGTTCTGATTTCAAATTCTCTCTGCAGCTTGTTTTCTGCTGTATCAGCCTTAACCTCTGCAGATAGCTGTCTGCCCTGCTGATCTGTTACGCTTACATCCTTGCTCAGAAGATTGTGAACAGATGAGGCAACAAGGTATCTGATTGAGTTTACATTCTCAGGAGTCAGATAGGCATTCTGTCTTAATGTAACAACAACTGCTGCACTAGGACGGCTCTTTTCACGGGCAAAAACATTCTCTTTTGGAATTGCAAGAAGAACTGTTGCATGCTGAACACCATCAATTCTTTCAATGGCTCGGGCAAGCTGAACCTCACGACCATGTTTGATGCGCTCATTTTCCATTCTCTGAGACACACCAAAACCAGAGTCTGTCATGAGGATCTCATCACCTTCGTCAGTCTTCTCCTGAGGAAGTGCAATACCACGTCTTAGCATAAGTTCGGTAATTTCACCGTAATCCTTTGCATCAACCACAATTGTATTGTTGCCAGACAGGCGGTATTTGAAGCTTTCATTATCAAGAAAATCAAGTACAGTACCGATTTCAGATGCAGGATACTGACCTAGAGTTCTTTCTGTCTGTACTGTTTTTCCTGATGAAGAGAAACTTATGACAGCAAAAATAACAGCAGCTACAAAAATTACCAGGAAACCCAGAATTATCAGACGATGAACCATTTCTCCATCTTTAAAAAAGTTTTTAAAGAATGAAGACTTTCCTTCGATCTCCTCAGAGACAGACTCTGCTGCCTCAGATGTGTCTGCCACAAGATTTGTTGAGGGAGTCTGAGCCTGTTCTGATGTAGGTGCTGAAAGTGCAGTAGAAACATTCCCCTGCCCCTGACCGCCGCCCTGTGCTACAGGAAACTCATTATCTGCCATTTTTTATCCTCATCACCAAAAAGCAGCATTAAATCTGCATTTGTGAAATTGTCTTATAAGCTTCTATCATTTTATTGCGAACCTGCAGGGTTGCATCAAATGAAAGGCTAGCTTTCTGTGACGCAATCATGACATCCGACAGTGTCATCGATCTGTCACCTAAATCAAAACGAGTCTGCTTGTTAGATGAATCGTTCTGAAGATTGTTAACTGTTTCAAATGCCTGATTGAGCATATTTGCAAAAGCGCCAACATTATCAGGCTCCTTTACAGCTGCAGCTCCAGAGACAGAGGATGTCTCGCTTAAATATACAGGATTATCCTGAACCTGCTGTGTCTGCTGAATATTGCCAGCTGTAGCCATACTTAAAGTACGCATCTGCTGTTGCATTCTCTGCAGTTGTGCCATCATTGAAGTGGTGCCAAGACCGTTAACAGACAAACTCATATATACCTCTCACCGTCAAAAAACAGACAGTCTTTACTATTCTTGAGAGATATATTTCAATTTGCGTGCCAACTTATTCAATATCTGATTGAATATCAGAGTTGTGCATCAGACACACCTGTGCTCAAAAAGCATTTATATATGTAGATTTTGCCCTTTTCCAGTATATATTTCAAGAATAAGAGACTGAACTGACACAAGAAATTGATATTACTCACAAGCAGCACAGGTATATCTTTAATTTGTGATATTGTGCTGATACAGTTTTGCAATAGTAATCTCAGGAGTATTTATTATGGCAATTGACAAGGTTAATCTTTTGCAGAGTGTAGATTCTGTTGAGTCACTTTTAGCTACCTTAGAATAGGAAAACTGAACAATCTGATGCTCAATGTGCTTCAGGCTGAAAACAGAACTCTTGAATTTCACGTACATGAGAACTCAGATGAGCTTTTCTACTGTATTGAAGGTGAATTTGATATTGAGTTTGATGATGGAATGACACATCTTTGCAAAGGAGATCTGATTATCATTCCTAAAGGAACAAGACACCGACCTGTCTGCAAATCACTTGTCAAATGCCTGCTAATAGAAACAGAAGGGACTCTCAACAAAAGCAACACTGGTGGAACCTATCAGTAGCCTTTATGAAGTTAATGGTGTGGACCCACTGCTTGAGATACTGAGTAACAGAAAAACTGCTA
>JBJFET010000072.1:0-41809 GCA_051891035.1 Succinivibrio sp.
TAAGAATACACGTGCAGTTGCGTCCTTACGACGACCGGTACCATAATACTGATTTACAGCCATTTGCTAATGCTCCTTAAAACTTGATAACCTGAGGCTGTTGAGCAGCATGATTATGTGACTCACCAGCATATACCTTTAGCTTACGGAACATAGCACGACCTAATGGTCCCTTTGGAAGCATACCGCGAACAGCTTTCTCGATAACATCCTCAGGCTTACGTGCTAATAACTTCTCGAAAGACTCTGACTTGATGCCACCTGGGAAACCAGTGTGGTGATAATACATCTTGTCGTGAGCCTTATTGCCAGTTACCTTAACCTTTGATGCGTTGATTACGATAACATAATCACCGGTATCTAAGAATGGTGTGTACTCTGGCTTGTGCTTACCGCGTAAACGTAAAGCAATTTCAGTAGCTAGGCGACCTAAAGTCTGACCCTCAGCATCAATAACTAACCAATCACGCTTAATTGTTGATGGTGTTGCAACATAAGTTTTCATTAAAAAACCCTTTTTTGAAGGAATTATCCTTTAAAACATACAGACAGCATTCTACTGTCCGCTCTCTTTCCAAACAGAACAGATTCTGTTCTGCATCAAGAAACATGGGTGGGAATCCTGTTCTCGATTAGAGGGGCAATGGAGTATTTTAACTAATAACAATGATCATTACAAACAGTTTTTTCTATATTTGGCATTTTTCTGCCCGATATTTACCTGTCTTAACGACAGATTAAGTTCTCTTAATACCGTTTCATCTCAGATACAGTATTTTTCCGCGCAGGATCACGCCCTTAAGATTTAACTCACTGTCAGCAAGTAACAGATCGGCTCTGTATGAGTTCTCAATTGCACCTGTAAAATGATCAATCCTCAGGACTCTGGCTGGATTTACCGTGCAGGCCTTTAGTGCCGATTCAATCGGGATGTTCATGTTGAGAACCGCATTTTTGAAGCAGTCGTAAAGGTTGCTTGCCGATCCGGCAAGAACACCGTTCTCAAGAGTGGCCTTCCTGCCCTTTACAATGACGCTCTGTCCTCCAAGAGAATACTTTCCGTCACTAAGCCCTGTTGCCATCATCGAATCAGATATCATCACCACGCTGTCATCGCCTTTCATTTTGAAAAGAGCTCTTACTGCTGATCCGTGCACATGAATTCCATCAGTGATAATTTCACAGATCACCTCAGGAGAGTCAGAAGCGGCTCCTACAGGACCTGGATTGCGGTGATAAAATGGTGGCATGGCATTGAAGGTGTGCGTCAGCTGCAAAAGTCCATGACGCATGGATTCTAGCGCCACATCGTAGTCGGCATCGCTGTGCCCGAGAGAAAAAACAACTCTGTCTTTGAATCTGTCAATCAGCTCAAGTGCGCCTTCCTTTTCAGGAGCTATAACAACAACCTTAATCAGCCCCTCTCCTGCATCAAGAAACTCTGTTAATGTGTCGCTGTCAGGACTGATAACAAAATCCGGATTCTGAGCTCCTAGTTTCTTTTCACTCACAAAGGGACCCTCAAGGTATATGCCCTCAATGCTTGCCATATCACTGCTGTTTATGCAGCCACGTCTGAACTGCACTGCGCTTTCAATACTATTTCTGATATCTTTCCTGCTCATTGTCATGCTAGCAGGAGCAAAGGAGGTAATGCCGTTTAAGGCCTCATAGCGGGCTAGTCTTTTAAGATGCTCAGGATCTGCATCCATAAAATCTACGTTGTCAGCCCCGTGCAGATGAAGATCAATAAAACCAGGCAGCAGATACAGCCCCTTAGCATCCACTGTCACACTGTCATAAGAGGTTCTGCTGATAAGTTCTCCATCAGTACAGACATCTCCCTTTTCAAACCTTCCGTTTTTAAAAACCAGGGCATCCTTGATGATCATAAGCCTTTCCTGTAAGCATCAGTGCGTCATATGCACCGTAAAAATATCTGACTTGATGTGGTCATACTATAATACTCCTGCAGAAAAACTGATAAAAATGATCGCATTCATTGAAATATCTGCGCACAGCCCACAAATATATAAATAAATCAAAAAGAAAAGCGCAATATTTTATTGTGTCAGATTAGAATATACGAATAATAAAACATCGAACTAAGTAATAACTAAGAAATTTTACTTATTCTCATTAACAGGATACCGGAAGAACAGGTATCAGAAAAAAAGGTATGGTATGAACATTTACGCTTTATATGTAGCAGTTTTTTTATGCGGTTTTATAGTTGGTGCAATAGCCTGTTTCATGGTTATGGCTCAGATCTATAAGCACAAGAGAGTTAAAGACGAGCTTTTAAAGACTAAACGTTCAGCAATAAGAGCTCAGAGAACCCTGGACAGATTCTTGAAGACTTCTCTGGATATGGTCTCTGAAATTGATGCTGCACATACACAGTATGTTCAGTTTTTGAAGGAAGCTGCCCAGAGAATTGCTCCACTTGAAGCTGAAAAGCATGAATACCTAAGCAGAGTAAGGTCGGATGAGTTCTCTTCCATGAAAAAGGAAAGAGATCAGAAGGAGACTCCTTTGGAGGTTCAGGGAACACTAGGTGAAATTCCAACCCCTAAGGTGCTCAAATCTCCTGAGGTAAGCCAGGATATTCCAAAGCCAGTGCATAAAGAAACAAACACAAAAGATACTGAATCAGAAGGATCAGATGCTAAGGAATCAAAGAACCAAGATGATGATCCTCTAAAGGTTTAACATTGATATAGGAGTATGAATAAACATGCTAAATACAATAAAAAAAGCTTCAGTAGCAGCCACAATGGCTTTATCTTTAGCTGTAGTTACAGCTACCCCTGCAAAAGCCGCTGCTCCAATTCTAAGTGATCTGATAGCAAAGAATAAAACTCCAAGTCTGGCGCCAATGCTAAAACAGGTACTGCCAGGAGTTGTAAATATCTCTGTAAAGGGCAAAAAGGATGTAAAAGGCTTTGCCCTGCCAGATGAATTCAGGTTCATGTTCCCAGGGATGGGAGACATGTTTGGCGATAACAGAGCTCCTCGTCAGCAGGAATTTAGAGCATTAGGCTCAGGTGTAATCATCGATGCCAAGAAGGCTCTTGTTGTAACAAACAATCACGTGATTGATTCGGCTGACGAGATTAAGGTTCAGCTATCAGATTCACGAGAGTTTGAAGCTGAACTTGTAGGCAAGGATGAACACACAGATCTTGCTCTGCTCAGATTAAAGGATGCAGAGGGGCTTACCCAGATAGAGATGGCTGATTCAGACTCTCTTGAAGTTGGCGACTTTGCAATTGCCATTGGCAATCCATACGGTCTTGGACAGACTGTAACCTCAGGTATCGTATCTGCACTTGGCAGAACAGGTCTTAACATTGAAAACATTGAGAACTTTATTCAGACTGATGCTGCCATCAATTCAGGCAACTCAGGCGGTGCTCTTGTAAACCTGAACGGTCAGCTTATCGGTATCAATACAGCCATTATGGCCCCATCAGGAGGCAACATCGGAATCGGCTTTGCCATCCCTGTAAATATGGTAAAGACCATTACCTCACAGCTTCTTGAGTTCGGTCAGGTAAAAAGAGGTCTGCTTGGCGTATCTGGTACAGAGCTTAATGAAGATCTGGCTCAGAGCTTTGGCTATGAGCACAACAGCGGAGCCTTCATCAATGAGGTAATGAAAGATTCAGGAGCCTACAAGGCCGGCATAAAGTCAGGTGATATCATCACTGCCATCAACGGCAAGAAGATCAAATCATTTGCTCAGCTACGCGCTCAGATTGGAACTCTAAGAGAGGGAGAGGAAGTTACCGTAACTGTATTCAGAGATGGCAAGTATAAGGACTTCACCGTAAAAATCGGTAAAAACACTGATCAGCAGAGCATAAGTGCAGATAACACCAAGGAGATCTCTCCTGCCTTTGAAGGTGCCACATTTGAAAATGCCAAGGATGGCGGTGTGGAAATCACCGACATCAAAAAAGGCTCTATGGCTGCCCGCTTTGGCCTTAGAGTAGGAGATGTCATTACCGGAGTGAACAGAGAAGAAGTTAAGAATCTATCCGATCTCAAAAAGCACTTAAAGAAGGTAAAGGGTAAAATCTCTGCCATCAAGATAAACCGCAATGGCGGAACACTTTACATTACCCTAAGATAATCATCGCTAACGGCCGGCTGATTGTACTGCCTCATGTTTTCTGAACAGACCTGAAGAGCTATCTAGTACATGACACCGGCTTTTTTCTTATCAGACTTCAAAAAACAGAATTTCCTGCCGGCACATATTATCTGCCAAGTAACTTGGTGATAAAAAAGTTTTACAAATACCGGATACAACACATTCTTTTTGCAGTGTCTCTGTTACAATTTAGCATCTGTAACTATATAAACGTCTATATATATAAAACATCAGCATATACAAATAAACACGATGAAACTGAACAAAAAAATCCTTCCCTTTCTTATTCCTGCTGCAGTCGGCTTTGTTGTAGGAGTGATTATCCTAATCATAAGTCCTGGTACCGGACAGAGACTTGGAGACATGATCTATTCAAGTGGTGTATCACATGAAAGCTTCTCATATGCTGTAAACAAGGCTGCCCCAAGTGTAGTCAACATTTATGTGGCAAAGCTTCAGGATGACTATACAAGTGCACTTCCAGGCTCCATCTCCTCCTCAGCATCAGGCGTCATCATGGACAAGAACGGAATTATTGTCACAAACTACCATGTGGTGCCATCTGGAAACGAGCCAAACAAGGGAATTTTCGTGCAGCTAAGAGACGGAAGAGTCTTAAAGGCCTTTGTTGTCGGCTGTGATCGCAGAACTGATATTGCCGTTCTTTCCGTAAATACAACAGGGCTTACTCCTGCAACCGTATCTAAAACTCTGCCAAATGTCGGTGATATCGTTCTTGCAATCGGTAATCCCAACAATCTCGGGCAGACTGTAACTCACGGTATCATCTCGGCACTATCCCGCTCTGGTACAGGTCTTTTATCAAAAGATCAGATGAACATCAGACAGGGTGTACAGGATCTGATACAGACCGACGCTCCTATCAATCAGGGTAATTCCGGTGGAGCACTCATTGATACCAAGGGAAATCTGATTGGTATCAGCACTGCAACCTTCAATCAGGATCAGAGTTACGGAATAGGTTTTGCTCTGCCGGTAAAACTTGTAAAAGAGGTAATGAACGAGATCCTTATGCACGGAAAGGTTCAAAGAGGATATCTTGGAATATCAGACAGTGAGCTTGGGCCTCTTGATATGACAGAAGGCGTCACCATCGGTTTTGTTGATCCAGAAGGCCCTGCCTTTGGCATTCTCAAGGTTGGAGATACTATCACACAGGTAAACGGGATCAGGATTGTCAACGTCAAGGAACTGATTGATATTATTTCAAAATCAAAGCCTGGCAGCGTACTTACAGTGGATTTTCTAAGAGACAACACCCTAAAGCAGGAGAGTATTACCCTCAAAGAGGATAATACTTCCATTGATTAGTCCTTATCAAAGGTATCAATATACGAGAGAACCTTCTTGCTGGCAATTGCTGCAGAAATATCATCTGCAACAGTAAGACCTGCGGTGGTGAGCATATCGCCTGTAATTTCGGCATTGATACCGTATGAATAAAGATCGGTAAAATACTTCTGAATTATCAGTCTGCCACCTGCCAGACGCAGTACGGTTCTTGGCAGGACAAATCTGAACATGGCAATGGTTCTTCTGACCTCATCAGGCTCCACCACGTCCTGATTTTCAAGCGGAGTTCCTTTAATAGGATTGAGAATATTGATAGGTGCGCTATCCACCTGCAGTTTTCTAAGCTCAAGAGCAATATCCACCCTGTCCTCAATACTCTCGCCCATTCCGATAATACATCCAGAACAGATCTCGAGCCCTGCCCTTTTGGCATCGGCTATTGTCTTTTCTTTCTGCTTTATGGTGTGGGTGGTACAGATGTTTTTAAAAAAGTCCGGGGATGTTTCAAGATTATTGTGATATCTCTTAAGGCCGTTTTCCTTGAGCATCACAAAATCCTCATATTCAAGAAGACCTAATGATCCGCAACAGGAAATCTTAAGCTCCGTTGAGATTTTTCTGTAGGCCTTGGCTATCTGTTCAAGCTCAGCCTTTGAGAGTCTGACACCGGCAGTAACAATCGAAAAACGATGTACGCCACGCTCATCATTAGCCTTGGCCTCTTTGTAAAAATCATCAACTGACTTTAAAACACTTTTCTGTATCTTAGTGTTGTAGTAGCGGCTCTGTGAACAGAATTTGCAGTCCTCCGAGCATTTTCCGCATTTGCCGTTTGAGATGCAGCAAAGCTCTATTGCCTCTTTGAAAAAATGTGATGTAATCCTGCCGGCAGCTTCCTTTAACTCTTCTAATGGGGAATTATAGACAGCTATAGCCTCCTCTCTTTTAAGCTGATAACCATCTATGACCTTATCTGCAAGAACGTCTAATTGCACTTTATTTCTCCTCATTTGGCATTACTTTCTGTCATGCCTGAAAACTAACAGGTATTTCTCTTTGAGATACCTGCACGCATTATACCGTTTATTGCACAGTTTGCTATATTCAATCCTGTCTAGTGAACTATCTGACAGTGCTTTTCTCTGCCGCTCTTTACAATCTCAAAAGATAGAGGATCAATTCTTAATATCAGATCACCTTTGCTGTCTTTGTGTATTCTGTGGCAATCTGTAAGAGAATAATGATCTGTGTCGCGAACTAGATCAGAACTCAGAGTCACCTCCTGAATCTCATTTTTACTCAGATTCAGGAAGATGTAAAAATCGTCATCAAAAACAGATGTCTTTCTAACAGCAAAAAGATCTCCTGTTACTCGGAGAATGGAAAGAGTTCCGTTTGACAGTGTTCTGTGCTCCTTTCTTAGCTTCATAAGATAGGAGAACACACTTTTTATCCTTTGCTCCCTGTCAGTAAAATCCCTAACCTTTCCATTGTCTCGTGATACATGATCATCATAGTAATCCATGGTATTTGTTCTTTTATCAAACCCGGGAACCTCCTGTCCAAGCTCCTCTCCATAGTAATTGGTGACAGGTCCACTATGAACAGCACAAAGATATGCAAAAGCAAGCAGAACTCTCTTTTCATAACTCTCCGTATCACCTGATCTCTGAACAAGATCTCCAAATCTTACAAGATCATGGTTGGTTATCATAAGATTAGGCTTTGCATGAGCTGGAAGATGCATTTCATCATATTTTATGCCCTCAAGAATTCTTGTGGCTCTATGATCTTTCCTGCCGCTCTCCTCTGTTGCTAGAGCCTGTACCAGCGCATATCTGAGTCCAAAATCAAAATTTGACTCAAGAATAGGATTGTCTCTTGATCCGTAGCCTCGTCTGAAGATTGAAGGATTGTCAGCCCAGATTTCACCTACTGCATAACCTAAAGGATTGACTGATTCATTGTCAGAATTTATGTAGGTTACTTTTTTTGAACTCTCCTCAATTGTCCTTCTCACAGCTCTTAGATCATCAGGAGGCAGCTGATAGGCCTGATCAAGTCTGAAACCGTCAATTCTGTATTGCTCTATATACCATCTGACTACCTCAAGCATATATGACAGTGAACTGCCATCATCATTAAAGTCAGCACACATGGTATTTTCTGGTGGCGTGTAAGGCATACCGTTTGAGCCTGTGCACTTTTTTGTCATGGTTACATGATTTCCCTGAGGACTTATGTTTTCAAGATCAGCTCTGAAATGACCGAATACTCCGTCGAGAAAGACATAAAGACCAAGCTTGTGAGCCTTATCTACAAGCTCCTTTAATGTCTGCTCATCACCAAAGCGGCGATCAATCTTATAGTAGTTTCTGGTGTAATAACCTGTCGCATCAAGTTTTGATGGAACCTCATCCTCTTTTGCACTCTCAAACACAGGTGTTATCCATATGGCATTCATATTAAGTGATCTGATATAGGGAAGGGCTTCTATGACTCCTCTAAGATCACCTTTGTGATCAGATGGACCATAGCCTGTACCATAATCTGTGCTACTATCACCGTCAATAAAGGACTCTACCATTATCTGATAGATTCTCAGATCAGATATTCTGTCTTCCACTCCATCCTTGTTACTGTAGGAAGAAATGCTATCAAAGACAGGGAATGAAGATGAAATTCCTGTACGGTTAACGCCATCGCCTGCGCAGCCGCACAGCATGAGATTTGCCAGAAGTAGCAGACAGCCAAGCCTGCCTAATCTTGAAAGGTTCATATAATCCTTGCTGTTTTATCTGATTTATTAAATAGTTATTATCTTTATGTACGGTAATCATTCAGATTTTTGGGGTCAATAAAACATCTGAATCTTTGTGGTAAAATAAGGTTAAGTGTTTTCTGCAGTGTTAACAGCACTACCTTTCTTTATCACAAAAATTAAATCTGTATACCTATAAACAGAATAATATATTATTTTGATGAAATATGAGTGAAATTTTAAGAATCGGTGTCGATGTTGGCTCAACCACAATCAAGATTGTAGTTCTAGACAGTAAATCTGATGTAATCTACAAAAACTACGAAAGGCATTTTTCAGAAACAGCAAATGCTCTTAAAAACAATCTTTTAAAACTAAAAGATGTTATTCATGACACCCCTTTTTACCTGACAATGACAGGATCTTCGGGCATGGGTCTTGCTCAGAGACTGGGCATTCCCTTTGAACAGGAGGTTCTCTCCTGCACAAGCGCCATCAGAAAGCTGATCCCTGATACCGATACTGCAATTGAATTAGGTGGTGAGGATGCAAAAATCACCTATACTAGAGGTTCTCTTGAACAGAGAATGAACGGCGCGTGCGCTGGCGGTACCGGAGCCTTTATCGATCAGATGGCAAATCTGCTCAATACCGATGCTCAGGGACTGAACACTCTTGCAAAGGAAGGCAGCAGGATTTACACCATCGCCTCCCGCTGTGGAGTGTTTGCCAAAACTGATATTCAGGCTCTTATCAATGACGGAGCAAAAAAAGAGGATCTGGCACTGTCAATTCTGCAGGCTGTTGTCAACCAGACTCTAGGAACACTCGCTCAGGGAAGACCTGTTGAAGGAAAAGTAGCCTTCTTAGGCGGACCTTTGACCTTTATATCTGTACTCAAAGAACGTTTCATCAGCACCCTGAATCTTGATGAAGAGTCTGTAATTGATACTCCAGATGCCTGCTACTTTGTAGCCTATGGAGCAGCTTTGTGCGAAGAATCTGTCAAAACAGATATCAGTACTCTTCTTTCATCTCTGCAAACCTCTCTTAGCGATGATCATACAGTCACAGGAATACATGAGCCTCTGTTTTCCTCAAAGGAAGACTATGACACATTTGTAAGAAATCATTCACAAGACATTGTCAAAAGACGTGACATAAAAAGCTACAGCGGTCCTGTCTATGTGGGAATAGATGCCGGATCTACCACCTCAAAACTTGCAGCAGTAACCTCTGACAATGAACTTTTATACACCATTTACAGATCAAATCAGGGCTCACCTTTAAACACAGTTGCCAATGAGCTCAAGGAACTGTATGAAAACCTGTCTGATGGCTGCTACATTGCAGGTGTAACCACTACAGGTTATGGAGAGTCACTGGTAAAAGCAGCTCTGCATGCTGACTTTGGCGAGGTTGAAACCTTTGCCCATCTGAGAGCTGCAAGAGAATTCTGCCCAGAGGTATCCTTTATCATGGATATTGGCGGTCAGGATATGAAATGCTTCTTTGTTTCAGACGGAAACATCGGCAATATAACCTTGAATGAGGCCTGCTCGGCAGGATGCGGCTCATTTATTGAAACCTTTGCCAAAAATCTCAATCTGACAGCAGCACAGTTTGCTGATCTGGCTGCCGAATCAAAGGCGCCTGTTGATCTTGGTACAAGATGTACCGTGTTTATGAATTCAAAAGTCAAACAGGCACAGAAGGATGGAGCTTCACTTGGTGACATCTCCGCAGGTATATCAATCTCTGTCATCAAGAATGCACTCTTTAAGGTAATGCAACTAAAGGATGTCTCTTCTCTTGGAAATAATATCGTAGTTCAGGGAGGTACCTTCCTGAACAATGCAGTTCTCAAGGCTATGGAGACACTTATCGGTAAAAGAGTCATAAGACCTGATATCTCAGGTCATATGGGAGCTTATGGAGCTGCAATTCTGGCAAAGGAAAAGGGGACTGGCAAATCATCGGTTCTCTCAAAGGAGGAGCTTGACTCATTCTCATTCAAGACCAGAACCTACCGCTGCCACAAGTGTGGTAACAACTGCATGATCACCATGCAGATTTTTTCTGACCTCTCAAGACACTTTACAGGAAACAGATGCGAAAAGGGCATCGGAAATGCTGTTAAAAAGGATGATGAGAACAACTGCATCAATCTTTATAAATACAAATACCATAGAGTCTTCGACTATAAGGCACTAGATGAATCTGAAGCCACCAGAGGAACTATCGGTATTCCCCGCTGTCTTAATATGTATGAGGATTATCCTTTCTGGTTTACCCTCTTTACAAAGCTTGGCTACAGAGTTGTTCTCTCAGAGGAATCATCAGCTCAGATCTATCAGAAGGGTCTGTCAACAATCCCATCTGACTCTTTATGCTATCCGGCAAAGCTTGTGCATGGCCATATAATGACTCTGATTGAAAATGGCATCAAAAAGATTTTTTATCCATGTCTGCCTTTCAATCTCATTGATAAGGCTCATCCGAATGATAACCACTACAACTGCCCCGTAGTTGCCTCATATGCTGAGAATATCCGAGGAAATATGGATATTCTAAAAGAGCAGAACATTACCTTCTGGCAACCATTCCTGCCTGTAAACAATATCAAGCGCCTGTGCAGACGACTGTATGAAGAGCTCAAGACAGAAAAACTTGGCAGAAAAGAAATAATGAATGCAGCTGAAGCTGCCTATGAGGAACTTGAAAAATACAAGCAGGATGTCCGTAGCTTTGCTTCTAAAGTAATAGAGAATGCTAGGAAAAACGGCTCTCATATGATCATGCTTGTGGGTCGACCTTATCATATTGATCCTGAAATAAATCACGGCATTGCCGATATGATTGAATCATACGGACTGCCTGTAATTTCAGAGGATAGCGTCTATCATCAGAAAGTCAGAGGCAAGAAGGTAGGTCTTATCAATCAGTGGAGCTATCACGCAAGGCTTTATCATGCTGCACAGTATGTTGTAGAGAACAAGGATACCACTCTGATTCAGCTGAGCTCTTTTGGATGCGGTCTTGATGCTATCACCACCGATCAGGTAAAGGAGATCCTTGAGGAGAATCATAGGATCTACACGCTGATAAAACTTGATGAGGTATCTAATCTTGGTTCGGCAAGGATCCGTTTACGTTCACTTCTTGCCACACTTGCAAGAAAACAGATACCATCATTCTCACCAATTCCGTTTACAGACAGGCCTCGCTTTACAAAAGAGTGTGTCAAAAAGCATACAATTCTAGCTCCTCAGATGGCACCAATCCATTTTGAGCTGTTCAGAACCGTGCTCTACAAGTTTGGTTACAACGTGGTGATCCCTGCACTGCCTGACAAGTCTTCAATCGATCTTGGACTGCGCTATGTAAATAACGACATGTGCTACCCTGCAATCGTTGTTATAGGTCAGATGCTTGAGGCCTTAAAGTCCGGCCTTTATGATCCTGACAATACTTCAATCATGCTGTTTCAGACTTGTGGTGCCTGCAGAGCTACAAACTATATAGCAGTGCTGAGAAAAGCGCTCAAATACGCCGGTTTCCCACAGGTGCCAGTGTTTGCTATCTACGGTCTTGAAACCGACGAGTTCAAGATGCCTGTGCCAATGTACAAGGATGCAATCAAAGCAGCCGTGTACGGTGATCTGCTCATGAAACTTGTCAACAGGGTAAAGCCATATGAAATACACTCAGGACAGTGCCAGGAAATGTATGACAGATGGCTTGAAAACTGTAAACAGGAGCTTTTGTCAGGATCAACAAAACAGTACAAAAAGAATATCTACGGAATGGTTCATGATTTTGAAAGCATACCGATTAACGATATCAGAAAGCCAAAGGTAGGTATCGTAGGAGAGATCCTGGTTAAATACCATCCAATTGCAAACAACTTCCTTGAACAGACTCTCTTTGAAGAGGGCGCCGAGGTTGTTATGCCTGATTTTGTGGATTTCTTCCTGTACCTTGCAGGAGATCCGATTATCGAGCACAACCTGCTCGAAGGCAAGCTCATGAATAAATTCCTGGCGCTTACCTTCATCAGAGTGGTTGAGCACTACCGCAAGTACATGTACAAGGCTCTGAAAAAATCAAAGAGATTTGCGCCTCCTGTAAATATCTTTAAAACAGCAAAGCTTGCAAGCAGATTCGTCTCTCTTGGTAACATGGCAGGAGAAGGTTGGTTCCTTACAGGCGAAATGGTCAAGCTAATTGAACATGGAGTTCCTAATATCGTCTGTCTGCAGCCTTTTGGCTGTCTGCCAAACCACATTACAGGCAAGGGTGTTGTTCATGCGCTGCGTCAGAACTATGAGGATGCAAATATAGTTACCATTGACTGCGATGCTGGCGCTTCTGAGGTAAATCAGATCAACCGCGTCAAACTGATGCTAGGAGTAGCCAAGGACAATCTGAAAAAGACCAAGTAGCATCTGCATCCATAAAAAAGTGCAGCCATGTCAGTATCTGACAGGCTGCACTTTGTTTCAAACACGGTTTTCTTTATTACAGGATGCTTATATTACCACCATGCTTCCATTGAAATACCATACATGTAGTTGTCTTCGTATTTCTTGTCGCCATCGTGGTTGGTGATACCCTTGCTGTAACCGTCCTCTCTGTTCCAGTCACTTGAGTGCAGGTATGTGAAGAAGAAACGTAACTCAGGACGTGATTTGATTTCCTTTGAAGGAGCTACAGCATAAGCAATAGTTACCTTCTGAGCACGATCTGTTGAAGACTTAACATTTGCACCGTAGTCTGTCTTCTCCCAGTATGCACCAAGCTCAGCTAAGATTCTGGTGTACTCGGTTAACTGATAGCTTGGACGAACAACTGCTTTGAACAGTCTCTTCTTCTCTGTTGGTACGAACCCTGTACCTACTGAGGCAAAACTGTAAATACCTGAATGTGTACGCACATCATCAGCAACCAGATGCCAATCATAATATGTCTTAGAATCAACTGTATCTGTAGTAATAAAATCTTCTGACACATGAGTCTGTACACCATATGCAATTTCATGCATGAAGCGGAAGTTCTCTGTAAGAGCAATCTCACCTGTATTGATGATATTCAGACCCTTTGAATTGTCGCAGTTATTCCAGAAGTCCATCCATGAATCGCCCATATCAATTGCGTGGTGAGCAAGACCACCGGTGGTGTACTGAACAATTGTCTGGTTGAAGCCTGCTGCAAAGCTCTGAGAGAACTGAGCTGTGATCATGTAGGCATCGCCAAGGTTAAACTGTGAGTTATTGTAGCCGTTATAGAAGTAACCGCCCTTGCCGTTGCGATCATCAGTCTCACCTTTCTTTGGCATAGCATAGGTAAAGCCAAACTCAGTCCATGCGCCATCCCATGGAGCCCAGCCGGCGTAACGGGCATCAAAGTAATTTACATTGATGCTCTTTAGAAATTCATCAGTACCTTGTGCTGTATATTTATTAAATGTATAGTATGGGTTATAAGCATCCACACCATTAACATTTTTCCAACCTTTATTATAGGTAACTTCATTTACTCTGTAGTGGAAGCCATCAGCATCATTACGAGTCCAGGCAAGAGATAGTTTACCAGGTCCTAACTGCAGGTATTCTAAACCGCCACCGATACCTGATACGTTGTAGTACTTGTGATCAGTGATGTGGATATCCTCTCGCTGATAGTGTCTCTTACCGCCCCAGAGAACTGCATCCTTATCATTTGGGATTGCGCCCTTAACCTGGAGATTTAACTGCTCAAAAGAGGTATCAGCTTTCTTGTTATCTCTAAGATCCTCGCTTCTGCAAGCGCCGTTTGACCAGATAGAAACCATAGACTCAACTTTGAATGAGAGGTCTCCTACCTGAACTGCATTTACGCTAAGACCAAGATCAGCCCATGTGTCAGCCTCATTACCAAGACGACCTAAGTAATTCTTTTTGTGCTCGATCTGAGCGCCATCACGTGATGAACCAACTGAAGAACGAGCATAGCCATTAAATTCAGCTGTAGGAGTAAAAGTTGCTGCATTTGCAACAGGAGCAGCCATTGAAGCAGCCAAAACAGCAGCTGCAAGGACGGTAAGTTTTTTCATAATGTCTTTTTCCTAAGTTATGTTTCGTTTGAAAATTATGAATAAATGCAAACACAAAATTTGTTATACGTTCACATTTACTTAAATAATACTTTTGTTTTTATATAATGCAAACATTAATGTTATAAATAATGATCAATATCATATTTTTGGTTTAATTTTATAGATAATTTATTACATGATTTTGTGAACGTCAATCATATAAAATAAGTGTTTAGGGAGGTTTTAAACAGACTGTAAATAAAATTTGAAATATTTGAGACTGATAAAATTTACTTGTTTTATGCCGGCTATTGCAAATAATGATTAGTTGCACAGCTACTTATCAGCTATAATGAAAGCTGACAGAACAATGTATAAAAATCACAAATATAATATTCAATATGGACAACAAGAATAAAAAAGTTACGATGCAGGATGTTGCCAGAAAAGCAGGCGTATCCTATCAGACAGTTTCAAGAGTGCTGAATAACTCATGCAATGTATCAGCATCTACCAAAGAAAAAATTGAAAACGCGATTGCTGAGCTTAAATATGTTCCAAACCTCCTTGCGCAGCAGCTTGCAAAAAAAGAAAGAAATGTTCTGGGAGTAATCAGTACTGCTCTTTTGTCCCAGGCCAGTGTTGATGTTGCTGCTCTTATCCGCAAATATGCACTTGAGCATGACCATCAGATAGCACTTGAGCTTATCAGCAATACAGACTTTGAAAGTGTTGAACAGTCAATTACTCTTCTAAAGAGTCAGCTGGTGTCCAAAATTGTAGTAAACGTACCACTTGATTCTCAGATAGCAATTTCCATTACACAGGCAAATCCAGATCTGCAGATCCTCTTTGTGGATGTTGATCCGTACTGCCCTGTTTTTAATGTTACATTCAATCCTGCCGACGGTACGCTGTTCTCTGTTGCTCATCTTCGAGATCTAGGACACCGCAAGGTTGCCCTGCTTGCAGGACCTGAAGGAGAGTCTTCTGCTGATTCCAGACTCAAGTGCTGGAGAGAAGGCCTTAGGATAAACAATATTGAAGAAGTATGCATGGAAAGAGGCGATTGGACAGCTCAGAGTGGCTATCTGGCTACTACAAAAATGTTAAGAGATCATCATGACTTTACAGCAATTCTCGTTGGAAATGATCAGATGGCTCTAGGCGCTATCAGTGCATTAAACCAGAATCACAAATCCGTTCCTGAGGATGTGTCTGTTATCGGCTATGACGATTATATCGACTCTGCCTACTACCAGCCTCCTCTGACATCTGTTCATCTTGACAGAGATTTGCAGTGTCGTCTGGCTGTTGAAAAGCTTATAAATCCAGACGAGCCAAAAGTATCGTCAGTACTGCCAACAACACTTATTGTCAGAAAATCAACATCTGTCATGGGGCCTAAGGATCATGACAGGAAGGAACTGATAAAATCCTTAAGAGAAGCTGCAAACCTTCTGGAAAGCCAGAGCTAATCTAAACTCCCCCCCCAAAAAAAAGGAGCCGATGGCTCCTTTTTTGTATCTTCACATATCCTGTTACATCTGTGATCTGAAAGCTTCAATCTGCTGATTGATAAGTTTAACAGCATCATTTAAAGCATTTTCCACACTGTCTTTTCCAATCAGACATAACTGCAGTGATGAATCCATTGGTACCCAGACCTCAGCCATTTCAGGAATTGATGGCATAGGATATGAACGCAGAGCCTGCTGAGCAAAGGCTGAAGCAATCTCGTTTTCGCTTATGACTGGATCTTTGAGCACAGACTTTAAAGGAGGGATCTCTGTAGTCTTTTCAAATCTGAGCTTTGCATACTTTGGCTGATTTGCAAAATTAATAAACTTCTGGGCAAGTTCCTTGTTCTTTGACCAGTGTGAAATCACATAGCCACGAACACCTAAGAAAGAGGTCATATCTTTGCCATTTGGCATCTTTGGAAGAGGTACAACTCCAAAATTGATCCCTGACTTCTGATAAGGATCAACTACCCAAGGACCGTTGATAACAGCAGCGGCCTTTCCTTCTGTAAACAGAGAATCAATTGCCCCAAGACCATTCTGTCCCATGATACCGACAGGGAAGAGACCTTCCTTATAGAATTTTGAGATATATTCTGTAGCTTCAATTGCACCCTTGTTGTTAAAACCAACATCCTCAGCATTGAAGTTGCCTTTATCATCTTTGCCAAATACGTATGCTCCATATGGCTCAAGGGCGGAAATGGCATAGTAAATTTCGTCGTATTTGGCAAGCAGACCAAGACTTCCTTCAGCCTTACGTCTCTTTGAATACTCGTAATACTCATCCATGGTTTCTAAAGGCTCCTTTAGAATATCCTTGTTATAGAAGAGACCAAGAGTTTCAATTACTTTTGGAATACCATAAAGCATTCCATCTTGAGTGAAAGCTTCAAGAGACTGAGGAATATAGTCCTCTGTGCTGGTGATATTTGTGTCAATAGGAGAGATCAGACTCTGCACAACTGCAGATCCGAGCTGATCGTTTGGAATGAGCATCACATCAGCTCCAATTCCTGCAGGGCCATCAAGGCGGATTTTTTCAAGCTGCAGAGTATATCTCATCTCCACAATATCAACTTTGACACCGGTTTCCTTTTCAAAGTCGATTGCCGCCTGCTCTATACCTTTTGCCTTTTGCAGATCTTCCCAGACTACTAGTTTTTGCTGAGCTGCAACTGATGTAAATGAAGCAGTGGCCATAGCTGCTAAAACAGCCATTTTTATAATGTTATTCATGATTTTTTCCTATGTTGTTTGATTGTGTCCAGCCGAATTACTCTTATATTTCAGACTGTACTTAAAGTATAAATGAAAACGTTTACTTATCTAAATATCCAACATCAGACTGTGATAAAACACCCAGTTTTTTTTAAATTATGGCAAATTTTATACATCTGATGTTTAATTATTTACAAAAAAAAAACTAGCCGTCCTGAGAGTTAAAGGACAGCTAGAAAAAATAATTGATGAAGAAAACAAATCAATTATTATGGGATGCACATTATTATGGGATGTTCTTACAGTTCGTTTCTTCTCTTCTGTTCTGCGTTGGCATATATTCTTTCATCAGCTTCGTTAAAGAGCATGATATTCTTGATGAAAGTTGATACTTCAGCCTTCTGTCTTGCCTGAGTCTGTACGTCGCCAGGGAGAATAACCTTGAAGTTATCCTGACCGCAGCATGTTCCGTATACATAGGTATTGTTACCTAATCGCTCAACAACATCAGAGTCAAATGACAGTGTCACAGCAGGTTCACCACCTAAAGTCTCAAGTGCCTTCTGTACAGGGCCGATGCTGATATACTCAGGTCTGATACCGACTGTTACCTTGTCCCCAGCCTTTACATTATCTGTCAGTGCAGGAACTTTGACGTCCTTGTTATCAAGATTTATATGAACAAAACCTTCATCAACAGAAATGATCTCTGTTGGAATAAAATTCATCTTTGGAGAGCCTATAAAGCCAGCTACGAATCTGTTGCATGGATTGTAGTAAAGATCCATTGGAGCACCAACCTGCTCTACCTTACCAAAATTCATAACCACAATCTTGTCGGCAAGAGTCATAGCCTCTACCTGATCATGTGTTACATATACCATGGTAGTCTTCATATCATGATGCATTCTGGCAATATGCAGACGCATTTCCACACGAAGCTCTGCATCAAGATTTGATAAAGGCTCATCAAAGGTAAATACCTTTGGCTTTCTTACAATTGCTCGTCCGATTGCCACACGCTGTCTCTGACCACCTGAGAGCTGCTTTGGTTTTCTGTCTAGCAGATGTTCAATCTGAAGAGCTTTTGCAACAGACTGGATCTCTTTTGCAATAACATCCTTAGGAACCTTGTGGATCTTAAGAGAGTAGGCCATATTCTCTGCAACTGTCATGTGAGGATAAAGAGCATATGACTGGAACACCATTGCAACACCTCTGTCTGCTGGTGTCACATCATTAACAACCTCGTTATCAATAAGAAGTTCGCCTTCAGTAATTTCTTCAAGACCTGCAATCATGCGCAGCATTGTTGATTTACCACAGCCAGATGGTCCTACAAACACTGCCAGCTCGCCATCCTCAATCTTAAGGTTGATATTCTTTAAGGTAACAACCTTGCCATAGGCCTTGGTTACATTCTTTAATTCAATACTAGCCATCTAAAAACTCTCCGATGATGCCGTGAACAAAATTTCTGTCAAATGTTATGTATTTATCATACGTTTGTTATGTTTTATACATAAAATTTCACGTTTCTTGGTATTAAATATACATTTATTTTGACAATTCATGATATTTTTAATACATTTGTGTGACACAGATCATGATAATCAGATCATTTTGTATATTTTCCGTCATTAACATACTACCTTATATACATAGGATATAAATCTGCTTTTATATACGTTGAGACTCAACGTCATATAAAAATGTATAGCGTTCACAATCAAAGGGAGTTCTCATGAAGACACTATCAAAGACAGCGGTTGCATTAAGCCTTGCGCTAACTTCTACATTAACTTTAGCACAGACCCAGCTAAATGTATGGGAAGATATTCAGAAATCAAAAGGAATTGCAGCTGCAGTAGCAGACTTTGAAAAAGAATATGATGTAAAGGTTAACATTCAGGAGATGCCTTATACTCAGCAGATAGAAAAGCTTCGTCTTGACGGAGCTGCAGGTATCGGTCCTGATGTTCTTGTAATTCCTCATGATCAGTTAGGTGCAGCTGTTGTACAGAACCTGATTGCTCCTGTAAAGACAATGCAGAACAACTCTGACAGATACATTGATTCTGCTGTATCTGCATTTACAGCCAACGGACAGATCTACGGTTTCCCAAAGGTTGTTGAAACTGTAGTTATGTTCTACAACAAGGATCTTATCAAACAGCCTTTTGAGTCACTTGAAGACTACTACACCTACTCAAAGGAGCACACAAAGGACGGTAACTTTGGTCTTTTAGCAAAATTTGACTCAATCTATTATGCATACGGTGCTCTTGCTCCTATGGGCGCATACGTATTCAAGCGCGATGAGGGCGGTAACTACGATGCTCTTGATGTAGGTCTTTCAAATGAAGGCGCTATCAAGGGTGTTGAGTATATCAAGAAGTTCTACGCAGAAGGTCTGTTCCCTGCAGGCATCATCGGTGACAACGGCATCAACGCAATTGACTCTCTGTTCACAGAGAAGAAGGCTGCAGCTGTTATCAACGGACCATGGGCTGTTGAGCCATACACCAAGGCAGGTGTCAACTTTGGTGTAGTACCTCTTCCAAAACTGCCAAACGGCAAGGATATGAGCTCATTCATGGGTGTAAAGGGCTATGTAGTTTCCTCATGGGCAAAAGATCATGATCTGGCAGAGAAGTTCATTAACTTTATCAATCAGCCAAAATATGCTGCAATCAGATTCAAGGAAACAATGGAGATCCCTCCATTAAAGGAAGTAATGGAAGATCCAATCATCAAGGATAATCCTACTGCATCTGCTATCGCAGTTCAGTCCTCACGCGCTACTCCAATGCCTTCTATTCCTGAGATGTCAGAGGTTTGGGGTCCTATTGATGCGGCATTACAGCTTTCAGTTACAGGAAAGCAGGATGTCAAGGAGGCTTTAGAAGGAGCAACCGAGCACATCCACAACCAGATCGAAGCTTTCAGATCAGGTATGTAACTCCAAAACAACATATAAATCCTAAGGAGGGGATTTCCCCTCCTCATAACTCATTTGGTGGTCAAAGTGGAAATTGTTAGCAATAAAAATACAGGTACAGCTGCAACTCATCATGCGCTGACAGCTTTATTCCTGGGAATAATACCAGGCGGTGGACAGTTCTATAACCGTCAGTGGATCAAGGGTCTTATTTTCTTTGTATTCCTGGTATCTTTCTTTTCATGCAGTAAAGATCTTGTAACACACGGTCTGTGGGGACTTGTCACTCTAGGAGAGCAGGTGCCTCGTGACAACTCTATCTTTTTACTTGCCGAAGGTATCATTACCGTTTTAATGATTATTCTTGCGCTCACCCTCTGGGGCATTGCTCTTCATGATGGATACGTATGCGGTCAGAGAAGAGATGAGGGCAAGGCATTATATACAATCAGACGTCAGTACAAGAACCTGATGGACAACGGTTTCCCTTATCTGATGATAGCACCAGGCTTTATCATTCTGGTCTTTGTGGTGATTTTCCCTATCATATTCGGATTTGCCATTGCGTTTACCAATTACAACCTGTACAACGCACCTCCTGCAAAACTGGTGCAGTGGGTAGGTTTCAAGATCTTTGAGAATATCTTCTCACTAAAGCTCTGGAGAAACACCTTCTTTGATGTTCTGCAGTGGACTGTGGTATGGACTGTACTGGCCACCACTCTACAGTGTGCAGTCGGTGTTCTTCTGGCAATTCTTGTAAATCAGAAGGATCTCAAATTCAGAGGTATTGTACGTACCATCTTCATTCTGCCATGGGCTGTCCCAGGATTCGTAACCATTCTGGTATTTGCAGGCATGTTCAATGACAGCTTTGGTGTAATCAACAACACCATTCTGCCAATGCTGGGTATTGAACCTAAAGCATGGTTAACCGATCCTTTCTGGACCAAAACAGCACTTATCATGATGCAGACCTGGCTTGGATTCCCATTCGTATTTGCCATGACCACTGGCGTATTACAGGCAATCCCAGAAGATCTGTACGAGGCAGCTACCATGGACGGAGCTTCATCATTTACCAAGCTGCGCACTATTACTCTGCCACTGGTACTTTACTCCATTGCTCCAATTATTATTACTCAGTACACCTTTAACTTTAACAACTTCAACATCATCTATCTGTTCAACAACGGTGGTCCTGCTGTTCCTGGATCAAATGCCGGCGGTACCGATATTCTCGTGTCATGGATTTACAAGCTGACCATGAGTTCATCTCAGTACGCTGTAGCTGCAGCCATCACCATTTTACTGTCAATCTTTGTGGTAGGTATTGCACTGTGGCAGTTTAGAAGATCAAGCGCATTTAAGAATGACGAGATGATGTAACAGGGGTATAAAAATGGTTAAAAGCAGTATTAAAAGACAAACATTCATCAGACTTACATTAACATGGCTTGTAATAGGCTTTGTCAGTCTGCTGATCATCTACCCTCTGATCTGGACAGTTGGTGCATCATTGAATCCAGGCAACAGCCTCATGAGTTCATCAATTATTCCAAAGAATATTTCTTTAGAGCACTATGCTGCCCTGTTCAACGGTCAGGTGGACTATGTGACATGGTATGTCAACTCCATGAAGATAAGTTTCTTCACCATGGTGCTGACTCTGATCTTTGTAAGCTTTACAGCATACTCATTCTCACGCTTCCGCTTTGTCGGACGCAAGAATGGACTTATCCTGTTCCTGCTCCTGCAGATGATCCCTCAGTTCTCAGCACTGATCGCAATCTTTGTGCTCTCACAGATGTTAGGACTTGTAAATTCTCATCTGGCTCTGATTCTTATCTATGTAGGTGGCATGATCCCTATGAACACCTACCTGATGAAGGGCTATATTGATGCAATTCCTCGTGATCTTGACGAGTCTGCAAGAATGGATGGAGCAGGACATTTCAGAATCTTCTGCCAGATCATTATGCCTCTGTCAAAACCAATTATTGCGGTTATAGCCCTGTTCTCATTTACAGGACCATTAGGCGACTTCATTCTTTCAACAACAATTTTAAGAACACCAGATCAGTTCACACTGCCAATTGGTCTGTACAACCTCGTATCCATGAAGATGGGTGCAAGCTATACAACCTATGCAGCAGGTGCGGTACTCATTTCAGTACCAGTTGCACTGCTCTTCCTATGGCTTCAGAAGTTCTTCGTATCAGGACTTACTGCAGGTGGTTCAAAAGGTTAATTTTAAACAAAACATGGATATAAAAACTATGAAAAAAACATTATCAGTTATCGCAACAACCCTTATGGCATTGTCTCTTGCTGCATGTACATCTGCACCTGCAGGCACAGAAAAGACCCCAAAACCTGCAGCAGAGGTAACTTTCAGCAAGGTTAATCTTCCTGCAAACTTTATCAAAGGAGCTGACGCTTCTGAGCTTTTAGAGATGGAAGAGAGTGGCTTTGTCTATCTGAACAAGGATGGAGTAGCTCAGGACTGTCTTGAGATTTTAAAAGACAGCGGTATCAACTACATCCGTTTAAGACTGTGGGTTGACCCATACGACGAGAACGGCAACACCTATGGAGCAGGTCACAATGATCTCAAGACCACTCTAGCCCTTGCAAAGAGAGTTAAGGCACTTGGCTTAAAATTCCTGCTTGATTTCCATTACTCAGATTTCTGGACTGATCCTGGCAAACAGATTAAGCCAAAGGCTTGGGAGAAACTGTCTTTTGCAGATCTGAACACCGCCATTAAGGACTATACCAAAGAGACTATTGAGACCTTCAAGAAGGAGGGAGCAATGCCTGATATGGTTCAGATCGGCAATGAGATCAACTCAGGCATTCTCTGGCCTGATGGCAAGAGCTGGGGTGGAGATGGCCACGAGTTTGACCGCCTCGCTGAACTTTTAAAATCAGCAATCAGCGGATTTAACGAGGCTAAGGGCGATGCACAATGCCCTGTAATGCTCCACCTTGCAAAGGGACCTGACAATGGCATGTTCAAGTGGTGGTTTGGAGAGATTACAGCACGTAACGTCCCATTTGATATCGTGGGCATGTCAATGTACACCTGGTGGGATGGAAAGATCAGTGCACTTGAGGACAACATCCGCTTTGTACGTGAAACCTACGGAAAAGATGTAATCGTTGTAGAGGGAAGCTACCCTTATACACTTGAGAGCAAGGATTCCCTGCCTAACGATTTCTGCGACAAGGATGCTCAGACAGCTGGCTATGAACCAACAGTTGCAGGACAGTACACCTACTTAAAAGATCTGTTAACCGGAATCAACAACGCAGGTGGTAACGGATTCTTCTACTGGGGAACAACCTGGAAGACAGGAAAGGATATCACCTGGGGAACAGAGGCTTCATTCAAATATATAGGATGTGATCAGGGCTGTTCAATGGGTAACGCCCGTGAGAATCAGGCCTTATTTGATGACAACGGTAAGGTACTTCCTTCTATTAACGTATTCAACAACTAATTATAAATAAAAGCTGTAGGCACAGCCTACAGCTGTAATAACCTAGGGAAAAATCATATGGCTTTTAAAACTCTTTTCGGACAGAACCGAATATTTTACGGAGCTGATTACAATCCGGAGCAATGGCTTGATTCACCTGAAATACTGGAAAAAGATCTTGAGCTGATGAAGCAGGCACACTGCTCTATCATGTCTGTAGGAATTTTCTCTTGGTCAAAACTAGAGCCATCAGAGGGTGTATATAATTTTGAGTGGCTCGACAAGGTATTAGATGACCTAAACCGCATCGGAGTAAAGGTATTCTTAGCAACACCTAGCGGAGCTAGACCTGGATGGCTGTCAAAAAAATACCCTGAGGTTTTAAGAGTCTGGGAAAACAGAGTCCGAGCACTTCATGGAGGCAGACATAATCACTGTGCCTCATCTCCTGTGTATAGAGAGAAGGTTCAGCAGCTAGACAGAGCACTTGCTGAACGCTATGCAAATCATCCGGCTGTACTTGGATGGCATATTTCAAATGAGTTTTCTGGTTCCTGTCACTGTGAACTGTGCCAGAAGAATTTCAGAGAATGGCTCAAAAAGAAGTACAAGACCCTGGATAATCTAAACAAATGCTACTGGTCTACCTTCTGGAGTCATACCTATTCCTCATGGGACGAGATTGAGTCTCCATCAACAATTGGAGAAAATGCAGTTCATGCGCTCAACCTTGACTGGAAGAGATTCAATACGCAGCTGTGCATGGATTTTTGCAAAATGGAAATTGATACAGTCAAATCTGTAAGAAAGGATCTGCCTGCAACTACCAATTTCATGGAATTCTTCTATGACTACGACTATTTTGAGTTTGCCAAGATCCTAGATTTCATCTCATGGGACAGCTACCCTGAGTGGCATGTATACGATGATCAGGTTAAAATTCCTGCATACACAGCCATGAATCATGATCTGATGCGTTCTCT
Organism: Succinivibrio sp.; assembly: GCA_051891035.1. Classification (GTDB taxonomy): domain Bacteria; phylum Pseudomonadota; class Gammaproteobacteria; order Enterobacterales; family Succinivibrionaceae; genus Succinivibrio. Next base: position 24,464 of record JBJFET010000072.1, read on the forward strand.
AAAAGGTGGCATGCCATTTGTGCTTATGGAATCCACACCTAATGTTACCAACTGGAGAGAGCTTTCAAAACAGAAAAAGCCTGGCATGATTGCTACAGCTGCAGTACAGGCCCTGGCACATGGAGCAGACAATATCCAGTACTTCCAGTGGAGAAAGAGCCGTGGTTCAAGCGAGAAATTCCATGGAGCATTTGTGGATCATGTAGGACATCTTGAGACTAGAGTCGGTAAAGAGATGCATGAACTTGGTGAGAAGCTTGAAAAACTTGGCGAAGTTACAGGAAGTCTAACTGACGCAAAGATTGCAATTGTATTTGATACTGTTAACCGCTGGGCAATTGATGATGCTCAGGGGCCTAGAAACAAAGATATGCATTACCTTGATGTATGTCTTGATTACTACAAGGCTTTATGGAGCAGAGGCATCAATGTTGATGTAATCGACCAAAGCTGCCCACTTGATAAATACAAGGTAGTTATCGCACCTATGACCTATATGCTAAGGGGTGATTATGCTACAAGGGTTGAGAAATTTGTTAAAAACGGCGGACACTACGTTTCAACCTTCTGGTCAGGAATTGTTGATGAGAATGATCTTTGTTTCCTGGGAGGATTCCCTGGTCCACTTAAAGATGTTCTTGGAATCTGGGATGAGGAAATAGAGTGTCTTGACGATGAGGAAAAGGAAACTGTAAGAAGCCTGTGCGAGGCCCTTGATTTTAACGCAGTATATGATGCCTCAATGCTATGCTCTGTTATCCATGCAAAAGGCGCATCCGTACTGGCTTCATTTGATTCTGACTACTTCAAGGACTCTCCTGCCCTGACTGTAAACAGCTATGGTAAAGGTAAGGCCTACTATGTTGCAGCTAGAATGGATGACAGATTCACAGGTAACTTCATACAGATGCTACTTAATGACAATTCCATCAGTTCACCTATTTCAGATCTTCCTGAAGCTATGACATGTCACACCCGTTATAATGAGGGCTGTGAATATCTCTTTATAGAGAATTACGCTGACACGGAAAACAGTATCGTGCTTAAAGATACGTACTTTGACATGAGTAGTGGCAGAACGGTATCTGAAAAGATAACTTTATCTCCATATCAGGCAATGATCCTCAAACGCAGTATATAAATTCTATTGCTGACTTTATACGGCGTTTGAGAGAGGGCCGCTTCTCTTTGCGCCGTATTTTTTTAAATGGAGTAATATGTGAAAAGATTAGCTTTAAACCTAGGAATTATTGGCACCCTCCTGTACAGCAGTGCAGCCTTATCCACACAGACACTTGTGGTCTGGGAGGATGAGCGTAAAGGACACGGCATAGAACAGGCTATCAAAGATTTTGAGGAGTTGAACGATGTTAAGGTCGTTCTGTCCCAGTCTGCTTATGTAAGCCACATTTCAACCATGCAGGAAAATGAGAAAAACGGTCTTGAACTACCTGATATTGTTATGCTCCCTGCTGACAGATTAGGAGAAGCAGCAAAAGCAAACCTCTTGCTTCCAATCAGATATACAAAAGAGGAGAAGGACAGATACCTTTCATCTGCACTCAAGTCTTTTACATACAAGAACGATATCTATGCAGTCCCACGTTCGGTTGAAACCTTGGTTATCTATTACAATCAGGACCTACTCAAGTATCCTTTTGAGTATATGGAGGATTACTACAACTTCGCAAAGGAAATCCGAGCATCTGGCAAATGGGGTATTATTTCAAAATGGGATACTATCTACTACGCCTATGGATTCTTAAGAGGATTCGGAGGTTACTGCTTTGGACAGAACTCCGATGAAAGCCTTAATCCTGCAGATATTGGTCTTGACAATGCTGGATCCATAGCTGGAGCTGAATATCTTAAAAAGTTCGTTAACGGACTGGTCCCAGAATCGATTCTCGGAGACAACGGCTATGCAGAGATCGACAGAATGTTTATAGAAGGTGAAGTTGCATGTGTTATCACTGGTCCATGGGCACTTGATGACTATGCAAAATCTGGCATCAACTATGGTGTGGCTCCATTACCAAAGCTGCCAAACGGACAGTACATTCATCCTTTCTTAGGCTTTAGAGGATATGCAGTAACAAAGTACACCAAAAACAGAGATCTTGCTGAAAAGTTCCTGAGTTTTATCAATCAGGATCAGTATGCTCTAAAAAGGTATGAGACTATTCATGAAATACCTCCTGTTCAGTCAGTCATGAGAAATCCTCTAATCATTAACGATGATTTTGCCAATGCAATATCTGTTCAGGCACATTTTGCTGAACCTACCCCTTCAATTCCTGAAATGGCTCAAATCTGGGAGCCAATGAATGAAGCCATGTCACTGGCACTCAAGAAGGAATACAAGGCAGAAAAGGTATTAAAAGAAGGGTCTGATAAGGCAAGAGAAGCAATTCTCTCTGAGAAATAGACTGTTTAGCGCATGCCTCGGTCTAATCTGGCAGGGGCATATTCATGCCAACACCAACCATCCATCTGTATTCTGAACTCCTTCAGAATGTACGCTCACACATAACCTGTGCTAAACAGTATTTGTGTACAAAAATCAGCTTTAGAATAAAGAATAGAGAGAATAGAAAAGCGGAGAGCACAAATAAAACTGCCTGCAATTGCAGGCAGTCAATCTGAAGATATGACCTATTAGCCACCAATCTTCTCACGGATACGAGCTGACTTACCAGCACGGTCACGTAAGTAGTAAAGCTTAGCGCGACGAACATCACCGCGACGGGTTACTTTAACAGAAGCGATAAGTGGTGAGTGGGTCTGGAATACACGCTCAACACCTTCACCTGAAGAGATCTTACGAACAGTGAAAGAAGAGTTTAAGCCACGGTTACGCTTAGCGATAACGTTGCCCTCGAAAGCCTGTAAACGGGTCTTGTCACCTTCTACAACCTTAACCTCAACACGTACAGTATCACCTGGATTGAAAGCAGGGATATCAGTACGGATTTGCTCTTTCTCTAGCTGATCGATAATTGGGTTGCTAGCCATTTTAATGTACCTACCATTAAGTAAAACAAAAAACTTAATCTAGTTCGCGTTCTTTTAAATATTCATCAAGAAGCTTCTGTTCTTCTTTTGTAAGAACACGATCCTCAAGCAGATCAGGTCTGCGCTCATAAGTGCGACCCAGACACTGCTTTAAACGCCAGATACGGATTTTCTCGTGGTTTCCGCTCATCAGTACCTCAGGAACCTTCAAGCCATCAATTACTTCTGGCCTGGTATACTGAGGAAAATGAAGCAGTCCTTTTGCGAAAGTATCCTCTTGTGCGTTCTGTATGTTGCCAAGAACTCCTGGCACCATTCTAGAAACTGCATCGATGATACACATGGCAGGAAGTTCACCCCCTGACAGGACGTAGTCACCGATTGAAACCTCCAGATCGACTTCAGTCTGAAGGACACGCTCGTCAATACCCTCATAGCGACCTGCTACAAGGATCATTGAGCCCCAACTGTGGAATTTGGTGACCAGAGAGTGATCTAGCTGTTGTCCCTGTGGAGACATACAGACTACTTTTGTACCTGACGGTGCCTGCGCTCTTGCAGCCTTAATGGCATCACGCAGAGGCTGAACCTGCATCAGCATACCTGGACCGCCACCGTATGGCTTGTCATCCACGTTGTGAAACTTGTCCTTTGTATAATCACGCGGATTGAAGTAATTAACTTCAATCAGCCCGTTCTCACAGGCTCTGCGTGTAACGCCGGATCTGGTTACAGCATCAAACATCTCAGGAAAGAGCGTTACTACACCAAAATACATGATTAGTAATCAACGCCCCACTCAACCTCGATAGTTCTGGCATTGAGATCAACTGCCTTAACAATCGGGCCCACGACATAAGGTATCAGAAAATTGTCTTCCCGAACCTCAGCCAGGTGGTCAGAGGGAGACACCTCTAAAATAGGAGTGGCTCCGTAATCCCTAATTCTCGACACTTTGCCGAGCATTACACCTTCAAGTCCTATTACCGTACAGCCTTCAAGGTCACACAGGTAATATTCCCCTTCAGGTACAGGTGGCAGGCTTGAGCGCCTGATCCCTATCTCCGCTCCTGCATAAGCTTTTGCCTCCTCAGGAGTAGAGGCCACATTCAGCTTAACGATATAATCGTTACCATGTGGACTAAATTCTTCAACCTGAACCTCGCGCCATTCCGCCCCGCGCTGACGTATAAACCATGGCGAGTAGTCAAAAAGGTTCTCAGGTTGGCTCGTAAAAGAACGAACTTTCATCCATCCTTTTACTCCAAATGAAGAGCCTAGGGCCCCCATTGGACGCGGTGTATCTGCCATAAGCAGAATTAAGCCTCAGCAGCCTCTGATGCAGCAGCCTCAGCTTCAGCCTTAGCCTTAGCCTCAGCAGCAGCCTTACGAGCAGCAACAGCCTTCTCGTGCTTCTCTGCCTTTGCCTTTAAAATAGCTTCTTCGCCCTGCTCTGATTCCCAAATCAGACGCTTAACACGATCTGATGGCTGAGCACCCTTTGCGATCCAAGCATTGATTGCTTCAATATCTAAACGGAGACGAATTTCCTGACCACGTGCGATTGGGTTGTAAATACCAACCTGCTCAATGAAGCGGCCGGTTGTAGCAAAGCGCTTGTCTGCTACGATAACGTGATAGAAAGGACGTTTTTTAGCGCCTAAACGACGTAAACGAATGACTACCATTTCGCTAGTACCTATATAAAAATAAAAAATCTGACAATAAAAATTGCCAACTTATAAAAACAGTTGCAATATTGTACTCCCATTATTGAAAAATGCAATACTGTATCACGAAATTAGCTACAGTTTCATGTTTCAGGCAAGCATATTTATGGGATTTGTCAGCAGGCAAACAGCCTGCGTTTTACTGCAGGCCATTTATTCATGCAAAAGAATAGGTGAGTGGGATTTTAGGATTTACCTTTTGAAGAAGTTTCCCATTCCTCCCATACCGCCCATTCCTCCCATGGCCCCCATCATGCCACGCATTGCGCCGGCCATTTTTCTGATGCCGCCTTTGCTCATTTTCTTCATCATCTTCTGAGTCATGTCAAACTGCCTTAGCAGCACATTGACCTCATGAATTTCCACGCCGGCACCGGCAGCAATTCTTCTTTTTCTTGATCCTTTGATGATTTCAGGGTGAATTCTCTCTTTTCTGGTCATTGAGTTGATGATAGCTTCCATGTGAGCTATTGACTTGTCATTGACCTTGTCTTTAATCTGATCTGAGATATTACCCATTCCAGGTAGCTTATCAAGAAGTCCTGTCATGCCACCCATTTTTTTCATCTGTGCAATCTGCTCTTTGAAATCTTCAAAGGTAAAACCCTCGCCAGACTTGAGTTTCTGAGCCATTTTCTTGGCCTGCTCAACGTCAGTGTTGCGCTGCAGATCTTCAATCAGCGAGAGAACATCACCCATATTAAGAATACGTGATGCGATTCTGTCAGGATGGAATGGCTCGAGAGCTACAATCTTCTCGCCCATACCTATAAATTTGATTGGCTTGCCGGTAACCTCTCGTACAGACAAGGCTGCACCACCTCTTGCGTCACCGTCAGCCTTTGTCAGAATCACACCGGTAAGATCAAGGGCATCATTGAAAGCCTTGGCTGTATTTGCCGCATCCTGACCTGTCATGGCATCTACTACAAAGAAGGTTTCAATAGGATCAGTAAGGCTGTGAAGTCTCTTGACCTCAGCCATCATTTCCTCATCAACAGCAAGACGACCTGCAGTATCGACTATCAGTACGTCATAAGCTCTGAGTTTTGCCTCTGTCAGGGCAGCCTTGGCAATTTCCTCTGGCTTTACAGAAGGATCAGAAGGATAGCAGTCTACTGATATTTCTCTGGCAAGAGTCTTTAACTGCTCCATAGCTGCAGGTCTGTAGGTATCAACTGATACGAGCATAACCTTCTTGTTCATGCGTTCTTTTAAGAACAGAGCAAGCTTTGCAGCAGAGGTAGTCTTACCAGCACCCTGCAGACCTGCCATTAAAATTACAGCAGGTGGCTGATGGGCAAGATTGATCTCTGAGGTTTGCCCTCCCATGGTGTTGATAAGCTCAGCATGAACAATCTTGATAAACTCCTGTCCTGGAGTCAGGCTAGCTGCAACATCCTGACCTAATGCTCTCTCCTTCACTCTTGCGGTGAATGTTTTTACAACAGGCAGTGCAACATCAGCCTCTAAAAGTGCTGTGCGAACCTCACGAAGGGTATCCTTGATGTTGTCTTCGGTAATGCGGCCTTTGCCACTGATATTTTTTAAAGTACGATTAAGTCTTTGTGTAAGATTATCAAACATCTTTAAGGCTCTTTAACTGGAAATATAACTGTACAAACTTTTTTCATTATATCAGATCTGAAAAAAGTATCAGAATGAGCAGTGTCGCTGCTCACATATGATGAGAAAATTTATAGTTCTGACATTGAAAGAATAAAGCCCCTGGTAGGGGCTCTTGTGAAATGATTGTTAGGAGCTAGTAATCAGGCTCAAAGGCCTCATTTCTTGCTATTACATTAGGAGGCAGATGCTTTTTAAGCTGCATCTCAAGGTATGCTTTTTTTGCCTTAGAATAATTATCCTCATACTCTGAGTGATAAAGCCATCCGTAAGCTTCCTCATACAGAGATGGGGTTCCAAAACCTCTTACAAGCATATCAGCCCATCCAAGTCTTGCAGTCTTTGAACCTAAAGCTGCAGCAGTGTGCATATACTGCTCTGATAAGGTCAGATTTCTTCCTATGTACAGACCTCTCTCAAAGAACTGAGAAATCTTTACCATAGCAGGGGCATATCCCTCGTCTGCCGCCTTTCTGATGTAGCCTATCGCAAGATCACGATCCTCACGTACACAGGTTCCGCTCAGTAGCATTACACCCCATGCATACATGAACACCGGACTTTTAACCAGTCTTGCACGATCTTCTATATCAGACGTAAACTGACATCGGTCCTGATCTCTGACCACACTGACAAGATCAGTATTCTCTATAATAGAGTTCATCCTGTCTGGTGTGTACATCTCAGTGCTAGCGTTTTCCGCCTTGGCTATCTTACTCAAATCCATGCCTTCTAAAGTATCTTTAGCCACCATGGACTTTGTACTTGTCACCACATCGTATTTAGCCGCATATGCCGGATATTGAGTAGATGCGAGTGACAAGCAGACAGCAAAAGCAATCAAGCTTAGCTTGTAGTTGATCTTCATCGCTCCTCCTCTTCCAACAAAGACAACTAATCTTTACCCGTTATCACGGATAAATCAATGCTCTCACATTTCTTATATTAATTTACGGCCTAAGTTAAATAAAATTTAATTTTATTTGTCATTAGTTATCCTTTTATACTTTAAGTATAGTGCTAAAAAATGCCTTTTGCTTCTTAGATCCCTTTAGCGGAGTTTGTCAGCAGCTGAATGAAAAAAGAGTTATTCATCATGGCAGAAAATCTTTAAATACCTATGGATGTTTTAGAGAGGATAACTGCTCGATGAGCCATAGGGCAGAAATACAGCAGCTGTGAGGCTCATAAGTTACATTAGAGGATATTACCATTGATCAGCATTGAACTGCACACTCAGACAGACTTGCCTGTCATCTAACAGTTTTCATTCAATAGGTCAGCATGATGCTAATTGAAAAAGACAATAAAAGGAGAGTGGTAAAGATCGCAGGGGGCATATATGACCCCTGCGTTTTCTATAGATTAGCCTACAAAGACTCTTGCATTTCTAAAGAGTCTTACCCATGGGCTATCCTCCCCCCACTCATCTGGGTGGTATGAGTTAGACACTGTACGCATTACGCGCTCTGGATGAGGCATCAGGATGGTGAAACGACCATCGGTGCTGGTTACAGAAGTAATGCCGTTTGGTGAACCGTTAGGGTTCATTGGGTACTGCTCTGTTACCTTGCCGTTATGATCGATGTATCTTACTGCTACCTGACCGGAAGCCTCAAGAGCAGCTAGATGCTCAGCATTTCTAAACTCTGCTCTACCCTCACCGTGTGATACCACAATCGGCATCTTTGATCCTTCCATTCCGGCAAACAGAACTGATGGGCTCTTCTGGATCTCAACCTCAACAAAACGAGCTTCAAAACGCTCAGAGAGATTGGTTACAAAACGAGGCCAGTTCTCAGCGCCAGGAATTAGGGATGCCATGGTTGACATCATCTGGCAGCCGTTGCATACACCAAGAGCGAAGGTATCCTTGCGGTTAAAGAAGCGAGAGAATTCATCTGCTGCAACTGAGTTGAACAGAATTGATTTTGCCCAGCCTTCACCTGCTCCTAATACGTCACCGTAAGAGAAGCCACCACAGGCAGCAAAGCCCTTGAAGTCATCAAGTTTTACTCTGCCTGTCAGGATGTCTGACATATGAACATCTATACAGTTAAAGCCGGCTCTGTTAAATGCAGCTGCCATTTCTCCATGTGAGTTGACGCCCTGCTCACGTAGAATTGCAACCTTAGGAGCAATGCCCTTGCTGATGTATGGAGCTGCAACATCCTCGTTGATGTCAAAGCTCAGCTGTGCAAACAGACCTCTGTCATCTGACTCATCCTTTGCCAGGAATTCCTGTTTTGCACACTCAGGATTGTCTCTTAAAGACTGCATCTGATAGGTTGTCTCTGCCCAAATCTTTCTGAAGTACTGTCTTGGCTCATTGATAACATCATTGCCGTCTCTATTGAAGACAATACGATCATCATCTCTCAGAGAACCAATCTCAAAGATGCAGTTTGCAAGACCGTGACCTGACAGAATATTCATAACTGTCTCTGCGTTTTCAGTCTTGACCTGAAGAACTGCACCAATTTCCTCTGCGAACAGAACAGCAAGATCATTCTCGCCTAAGTTGTCAATTCTGATGTTTACACCAGTGTGACCTGCAAAGGCCATTTCACACACAGTTGTGAACAGACCGCCATCAGAAATATCGTGGTAGGCTAAAACCAGATTCTTTCTGTTGAGGAACTGAACAGCATCAAACAGGCCCTTTAATCTTACAGGATGGTCAAGATCAGGACACTTAGAACCAAGCTGGCGGTAAACCTGTGCCAGTGCAGAACCGCCAAGACGGTTCTGTCTCTCTCCGAGTGTTACATAAATAAGAGTAGTCTCACCCTTGTCGATACGTAACTGAGGAGTCAGAGTTCTGCGGATATCCTCAACTCTTGCAAATGAAGAGATAATCAGAGACATAGGAGCTGTTACAGTCTTGTCCTGACCGTTCTCCTGCCAGGTGGTCTTCATTGACATTGAGTCCTTGCCAACTGGTACAGTAATGCCAAGTTCAGGGCAGATTTCCATACCAACAGCTCTTACAGCCTCGTATAAGCCGGCATCCTCACCTGGGTGACCGTTAGGAGCCATCCAGTTTGCTGACAGCTTGACTCTCTTGAGCTCACCGATATCAGCTGCAGCAATATTGGTTACAGCTTCTGCCACTGCAAGTCTTGCTGAAGCTCCGTGATTGAGCAGAGCTACAGGAGTTCTCTCACCTACTGCACCAGCCTCACCATGGTATGAGTCATATGATGCAGCTGTTACTGCAACGTCTGAAACTGGAACCTGCCAAGGACCTACCATCTGATCTCTTGCTACAAGACCGGTCACCGATCTGTCACCGATGGTGATAAGGAAGGTCTTTTCAGCAACAGTTGGAAGTCTTAGAACTCTCTCTGCAGCCTGTCTTGGAGTTACCCCCTCAAGATTGAGCTCTGGAGATGACTGAGAGGCAGTCTTTACATCCTTGTGCATGCGTGGAGGCTTTCCAAGCAGGACATCAAGTGGAAGATCAATTGGTCTGTTGCCAAAATATGAATCCTCAAGAACTACTCTTCTTTCCTTGGTTGCAACGCCGATTACGGCATACTGGGCTCTTTCTCTTCTGCAGAAGCTTTCAAAGATATCAAACTTCTCTTCTGATACGGCAAGAACGTATCTTTCCTGTGATTCGTTACACCAAATCTGAAGTGGAGACATGCCTGGCTCATCATTAGGGATCTTTCTTAAATCAAAATGACCACCTACACCACCGTCAGCCACAAGTTCAGGCATTGCGTTTGACAAACCGCCAGCACCAACATCATGGATGAACATGATTGGGTTTTCATCTCCTAACTGCCAGCAGGCATCGATAACTTCCTGGCAGCGACGCTGCATCTCAGGGTTGCCACGCTGTACTGATGCAAAGTCAAGATCTTCAGATGAGGCACCTGAATTCATTGAAGAGGCTGCACCACCGCCTAAACCGATGTTCATGGCAGGACCGCCTAAAACAATAAGCTTTGCACCCGGATCAATATGATCTTTAATGATGTGCTCACGACGGATGTTACCCCAGCCGCCAGCCAGCATGATTGGCTTGTGATAGCCACGGACTTCCTTTCCATTGAAGCTTGTTACCTCTTCTTCATAGGTTCTAAAGTATCCGCACAGATTTGGACGGCCAAACTCATTGTTGAAGCTTGCTGCTCCTAATGGACCTTCAATCATGATCTGCAGAGCTGAAGCAAGACGATCTGGCTTGCCAAAATCATGCTCCCATGGCTGAACTGAGCCTGGAATACGTAAATTTGAAACACTAAAGCCACAGATACCGGCCTTTGGCTTTGAACCGATACCGGTAGCACCCTCATCACGAATTTCACCGCCTGAGCCTGTTGCTGCACCAGGGAATGGCGATATTGCTGTAGGGTGGTTGTGGGTTTCAACCTTCATTAGAATAGGCATATCCTCTTCGTGATATGTCCACTCGTGATTCTGATTAGGGAAGAAGCGACCTGCCTTTGAACCTTCCATTACAGCAGCATTGTCCTTGTATGCAGACAGCACATAATCGCTGTTGGTCTCATAGGTATTCTTAATCATTCCAAACAGTGACTTGTCCTGAAGCTGACCGTCAATCTTCCACTGTGCGCCAAACACCTTGTGACGGCAGTGCTCTGAGTTCATCTGAGCAAACATGTACAGCTCAATATCGGTAGGATCTCTTCCGATGCCCTTGAAGCTGTCCATAAGGTAATCCATCTCAGGCTCTGACAGAGCAAGACCAAGCTCTACGTTTGCCTTGCGTAGCGCATCTTTGCCGCCGGTTGTCAGGGCTACGGTTGTAAATGGCTTTGGGGTCTGCTTTTCAAACAGAGCAGCACCCTGCTCTAATGAGAACAGAACATTTTCCATCATGCGATCATGGATAAGGGCTGCAACCTTTGCTTTTTCTGCATCAGAAAAACTGTCGCCTTCCTTTACAATGTAGTATGCAACACCGCGCTCAATTCTCAGAATCTTGTCAAGACCGCAGTTATGAGCAATATCTGTAGCCTTTGTTGCCCATGGAGAAATTGTTCCTACACGAGGAATAACAAAGAACAGCTCGCCTTTGTTTTCTGATTCATCCCTTGAAGGTCCATAGCTTAAAATTTTGCCAAGAACTGTTTTTTCCTCATCTGTAAGACTTTCTTTTGTGTCAACAAGATGAACAAAATGAGTGCTGATTGAGCTTACACTGATACCCTCTTCTTTAAGAGCACTGGTAATTTTCTCAAGTCTGAATGCTGATACTGCAGGTGAACCTAGAATGATATCCATCAGAAATATTCCTGTATATGTAAAATTACTGATTTTAGAGAGTGGATTTTTATAGGACCTGTCCCATAAAAACCTGCGACATTTTACCACAGACATGGCCTTTAATTTCACCTGCTCTCACTTTTGGCTCTTTTTTTATGGATTGATCTTCAGTACAGCAGCTGCTCTGAATATATATGTATATGTCATTTAGAAAAGACTACAGGATTTAACACAATGCTGATGATTTCTTATCACTCCTGCATAACAATGAAAACAGTAGAATATCACCACTAACATGGCTCAAAGACAAAATGAATGGGAGATGCTGTTCCTACAGCGCTCTTAGCTGTTATAATTATACAGTCGGAGGTTACTATGAAAAAATCAAGTCGCTTAATGCGAACAAATTCAAATGCTAAGCGCTCACGTCTTCGTCAGATGTTTATCAAAAGCGCAAGAGCACGTCGTCAGGCACGACAGGAAGTGTTCTTTATTCAGGAAAAAGCTAATTCCTAGAGACAACTGTCGCCTCTTTTTTTAATCTTCTTCAAAAAACGGCACTCTTCTTGCATATTCCTAAAAAACCTATTAATCGGCAAAAAAATGCCACAAAGATAATGCAAGGAGAGATTTATGTACGGCCGCAATCTGAAAGCCTACCAAAAAACTACGGTCAATGCAGAAATTACTGTTGCTGATCCATACTATGTTACAAAGTTGCTCTATCAGGGGCTGTTTGAAAGATTGGCTCAGGCAAAAGGTGCAATTGAGCGTGGAGATTTGGCCTTAAAGGCAAAAAAACTGTCTACAGCTACTGCTATTCTTGAAAATTTAAGAAGCACCCTGGACTTTTCACAAAGTAAAACTATTGCACAGGGACTTTATGACATATACTCGTATATGATTGATCAGGTAGCAGAAGCTTCATTAAACCTTGTCACACAACCTCTGGACAATGCAATCAGAGCTCTGATGCCTATCAAAAAGGCTTGGGATTCAATTCCTGTATCAGCTCAGCAGGAAGCCGCCTCAAAGCGCAGTGCCGAGCAGATGAATGTTGATCTCAACCATGCAGACAATATGGCAACAGGTAGGGTATAAAAAAAAAGACTTATGACTTTACAGGATATCATCACAAAAATCACCGAGGCTGAAAATTCACTGTGCAGAGAACTTGAAAAGGACGATCTTGGTTTTTCTCAGGATTATATGGATATAGTACAGGAACAGCTTAGGAATCTGGAAGCAATCAAGCCTACGCTGAGTGCCGAGGAGCTGGAAACAGCAAAGGAATTTGCAAAAGCCTACGGTGAGCACATCAGAGAACAGGTCAAACTGCTAGCTGTTGAAAGAGCAAAGGTGTCTGATGAGTATCATAAAGTCAAAAGCAGACATGCTATAAGTAAAAAGTACTCTCAGTTTAAAAAACAGGCCGGATTATATAAATAAAATACTATTAGGATTCAGTCATGAGCGACAATGAGAAACCTGTCAAGAAGAACGTTCTTCTTGATGAAAATCTATCTTTAGAGAAACTTGCTCTGGAAGGTCAGGGAATTGATATTAACGATCTGTCTTCGATAAGAGATCTGGCAGACAAGCAGAAGGAAATGAATGCCTTTCTTCTTGACAGGTTTGAGAGGAATATGCAGGCTTTTGAAAAGTATATGCCTGATATTGCAAAAACCTTTTCAACCTACAAGCCAAAAAAGCAGATGGAGTTTTTCTGCCTGCCAAACGGAATTCCTAATCTGTACTTCCCTGAACGAAACGAATTCTTCTACAAGACAGCAGATCCTTTTGAGCTGTGCAAGAAACAGGTTGTGAATATTCTTGAGAATACTGTTCTTATTCAGACTAGATACACTCATGAAAGAGATCCCTATGGCCAGATCCACTTTAAATATTCAAACACCCTTGTAAATATTGAATCAGAAAAGGAAAGAGATCGTACTCTTTCTCCTGCTAAAATCGGTTCTGTACCAAACTGCATGTTTTTAGGTCTTGGTCTTGGCTATTCGCTTGCATACCTGTATGAAAGAGTCGAGGTGGCCAACATCGTGATTGTAGAACCTGATCTTGATGTGTTTTATGCCTCACTGCATGCCTTTGACTGGGAAAATCTGTTAAATTTCCTGTTTGAAAACAAGTACGGAATCCATCTGATGCTTGGTCAGACTCCGGTTCAGTTCACCATTGATCTTGTCAAGTTCTATGAAAGACACGGTAGATTCCTCTCAGGATCTTGGCTTGGTATCGTTCACTATGTTTCAAAAGATATCAAAGCCATAGCCGACATCACCATGAGAGATATTGACTCTGTGCACAGTGCCATGGGTTTTTTTGACGATCATCTGTTCGGCTCTAGCCATGCATGTCATGCTATCCTCGACAGGAAGGCTTTTGTAAACCGTCATGCGACTTTAGACAAGAAACTTGCCAAAGCTCCTGTGTTTATTATCGGCTCAGGCCCTTCACTTGACCATGATATTCAGTTTATCCGCAAGAATCAGGACAAGGCGATTATCATTGCCTGCGGTACAGCAATCGACAGTTTATATCATGCCGGCATCAAGCCTGACTTTTATGCCTGTACCGAAAGAACCCCAGAAATTCTTCAGGCCCTGTCTGTAATTCCAGACAAGAGCTTCTATGATGACATTGTACTGCTTACAGGAGATGTTATTCACCCAAATACCACCTCTATGTTCAAGCACACTGCAATTTTCGGAAAGATTGACGAACCTTTTTACAAGTACGGTCTTGCAAGACTCAAGCAGTTCAGATTTGTTGATTTTGTGCAGCTGATGAACCCACTTGTGGGCAATATGGGTGTGGCAGGAGCACTGTTCCTTGGATTTAAGAATCTCTACCTGTTTGGTATTGATAACGGCAGGAAAGTTGGCTCAGCATCTATACACTCAGAGCTTACATCCCTCTACAAGAAGCACAACTGCTCCGATTCTGGCGGAAACTATACCACCAAGATGATAAGAAAAGGCAACTTCGGCGGAGAGGTGGAAACTGGTGTCTTCTTTGAGCTTAGTGCAAGAAACATCGGCTACAACCTCTCAATGCTTGCAAATGCAGGAAAGGAGATCAAGTGCTACAACTGCTCTGACGGCCTTTATATAGATAATACAATCCCCGTTCACAGCGAAGATCTTAATTTTGACAGATTCAAAGACATTGATAAGAATGAGCTAAGACGCTTCATGTATGAGGAAAAGACCAGAGTTGTTGATGCCAGCCGCGAGGAAATTGAAAACATGTTCCTCTATGACGGTTTTGTTGCTGTTGTGGACAACATCAAGAAAGTACTCAAGGAGAAGCCAAAGACAAGACTTGAGACCATTCAGCACATGGAAACAGTGTCAGAGCTCCTCTATACACTGCAGGGAAACCCTGCCACCTATTTCTATGGCAGTGCCATTGAAGGTTCACTGCAGACCTACTTTATCATTATCTCAAGAGCACTTTACAACTCTACAGATGAGAAGGACTGCCTTGAAAGAGCCTACAGAATGTTCGATGTTGTCATAGACTTCCTTGAAGAATCAAAGAGTCTGTTCAAACATCTTCCTGATTACATTTTAGGAGATCACCAAAAATTCTTTAAAGATGGAAAGGTTGGTATCGATACTCCTACTTGCAAGGCACCAAATCTTCCTGTGATGCCAAATCTTCTGAGCAGAACAGAGTATGATGATCCTATGAAGGTATTTGTAAAGAGATACGATTGATTCTCCCTACTAAAGTTGTGGAATTTCTGTTAACAGATTACTGCAAAGTAGAGAATTTTCGATAGATACTCTACATTCTGTAGCCTAAATAATTATTTCAGTTTGTCACAGAAGTGGAGTATTTCTTTAATCTTAGCAACAATGCGCTTCTGCTCTGCTAGTGGAGGGAGTGGAATCAAAACTCTATTGATTTTTTCTACAGAAAGCCCTGGTTGGGCTGTAGATGTCGAATACTGATTTAAATTAAGTTCTTTCAGGAAAAAACAAGCTAAATCGACAGATGAATTTGAGAATATTTTTACACAAACAGCATGTTCAGTTGCATAAAAATAACCAGAGGCCTGCTTTATATTTCCGCATAATGCCCCTTGCCTTCCAATGATTGGATAATTACCGTTATGATTAAAGACTGAAACATATCCTCTGACACCATTACCTCCATAGCATTTATAAATATTTTTTTCTGTAGGAGCCTCTTGAATGAGCTCAGCTTTAATATTTGTTCCTGCTTGTAAAGAATAAATTTGTCCAATTCTTACCCACTTCCAGCTTTCAGGAATATCAAAAGGGATTTCTTCTTCTGTAATTTCAGGTAAAGGCTTTTCTTTTTTAATCTTGCCTTCAGCAATCAGTTTCTTCTTTTCATCCTGAATCTGAGCATATAACTCTTCTGCTGTACCTTCTTCTGGTCTCTGTTCTACAAGTTTTCCTCTAATTGCAAGATCAAGAAGTTGAACCTTTAAGTTACTTAATTTGTTGCCTATATTCATAATATTTCTTTAAAGCTTACTTGTGACTATTTATCTTTTGAATCTATTACCCAGCGACCAGTTTTACTGCTTCCAACATAGGCAACATTTTTCATTTCGCTTATCTTTCTGCCGACTGTCTTGTAACTGATTCCAAGTTTTTCACCTAGCTCTTTTCTGGTAATGCTTGGATTTTCTGTAATCATTTTTATGATTAAATCCTTAACATAATCACTAGGGCTTTCATGAGGGACACTTTGAGGGACATTTTGTCCCTCAAATTGATCCTCATGGGGGACAAAATGTCCCTCATTTTGTCCCTCAGGACCAACTGTTGCTGTGGCAATATCTGAAAGAGGTACAGTGATCCTAAATACATCCCCCTCAACAAACACAGGCTCTTTTCCTGAATACATTTTTGTGTATTTATAAGTGTTACGCATACCAGAACCAAGCTCGTCTGCAAGACCTATTTCACGGAATACCTTGGCTATTGGAGGATTTTTAGAAACTGGTTCAAATGATTTTGGATTTAATGCTCCATATCCATGTGAAAGGTTTCCGTTCTCTGTAATGATATTATTTTTCTCGATAATAAGTTTTGGAACATATGAACTAGAAAAATCACGATGAACAAGCAAGTTTGAAATTATTTCTCTGAGGATATGATCTCTGGCACTGACATTCTGCATTCCTTCTAAATGGAAGGTATCGTTTAAGTGTTTTTGACCAAAGGCCAACAGTCTGTCATAGCTTTCAATAAGATTAGTGATTACAACGTCTCTGTCATCATAACGATCAACGTTTACAACTCTGAAAATGGCATCTGTTTTATGCTGCGGAAGAATAGACATGATGGTGCTATCTTTACCGAATAATAAAATTCCAGCATAAGTAACACCTTCAATCTGTTCATAATCATCCCTTAGGATTAGATTTGAACTTCTGAGCATCTCTTCGTCAGACATTGAAAACCAGGGATGATGAAGTTCTTGCTCATATTCAGTACCCCAAAAATTAGTACTACATAACTGTATTTTAATGTAAATTTTGTTTACAAGGAAACCTGTAATTAAGGTTGGTGTAGAAATTCCTTTTACTCGCTATTGCTATAAGCATCAAAAGCCCTATCTTCAGAACTTGGGTACCATAAATGGAGGGGCTTGGATTTAGGTGGCATTATGGTCGAATTGTACAGCCATACGCAAAGAATATGTTGCAAAGAGCATGGAATTAAGACAG
>JBJFET010000073.1:0-2524 GCA_051891035.1 Succinivibrio sp.
CTACGCTCAACCATCTGCTGTAGACGATTTTTGGCACGATCAGCGGGGAATCTGTGCCCAAAAGGAACATTGAACTTGCCACCAGCGTTAAACCTCATTACGCTGCTGAATGAGCATGTGGTCAGCCACCACAGCAGAAGCGGATCACCTGTGCGGTTGTATTCATCCCGCAATGCGTAGTAGCCGTCCTTGTTATCACGGGACAAACCATACTGTGTGGCAATATCAAACATGTCATCAACAGGGTTATCAAGGCTGGCTATAGCTCTGTACATGGTTATAAGCTGAGGGCAGTTGTCATTAGCAATGACGTTGCCAGGTATCCTCATAGCTACAGACAGACCGCCACAAAACACATCAACAAACCTGCTGTAGTCACCAGGTATCTTGCTGGCTATGAACGGGAGTAGTTCGTTCTTGTTCCCTGTGTAGGGTATCAAGCCGAAAGAACGAAAGTGGTCTGAACCGTATTTAAGCAGTTCGATCATGTATTTCTCCAATAACAAAGCCTCCCGTCAGGGAGGCTATTATTTACCAAAACTGTTAGTTATTCTCTTCTTCCATTTCAGGGACAAGAGCTACAATTTTTGCAATGGCTTTCAGTGCACGGTCAATCAGACGAACTTTGTTGGTAGAGTACACTTTAGCCTGATCTCGGCCTTCAGCAAAGGCTTCAAGAGCAGAGACAATATCTTGCATATCAGTCAGAGAAAAATCTTCAAAATCTTCTTTGGTTGCATTTTTAAGATAGATTTTGGCGTGTTTACCGCTTTTAGTGTCAATGATAAGGAACGGATTTTCTTTAGCTTCTGCTCTTTCTTCTTCAGTTAGCTCATATTGTTCACCGTTACCAGTCAGGTCCACAAAATCAGCAGCACCTTCTTTTTCTGCAAGCTCCTGTTTCTTAACATCAACAGTGTCTTTCAGCACACGCATTGCTTCTTCTAAATCTTTGTTTTGAGTCAGTTGGCCCAACAGGTCTTTAGGATCAACTTCTTTTTCTTCTTTTACTGCACCTTTTTTGCTTTTAGGGCCACTTTTGATAGGTTCACGACCAGACTGCATACGGTTGATGTTTTCTTCGTCAAGGACAACACATTCAACACGTTCTGCAAGGTCATCAGTATCTAACCATACCTGACCGCCACCTTTGATAGTCTCAATTTCCTCTTCGGTTAATACATCGCCATAAGTATCCGCGATGATTTTATCAAAACGTTTTTTCCAGGCAGTTACCTGAGAGTACATGTTTGCACCGTCACCATAAGTACCAGCCTGATAGTTGTGGGCCATGAACTCTGTGAACGGAGCAATAGTTCTACCATCTTTACCGCATTTTAACCACAACAGAGTACCTGCACTGCAAATCATACCTTCTGCGTGGGTAACAACCATAGCCTGAGACTCACGAACAGCCTGGATGTAAGCCATAGCGATGTGCACGCATCCCCCTGGGCTGTTGATGATCAGACGGATGTTATCCTCTGGAGTTGCTTCACGAATCAACTGCAAATTTTCAGTGTGGTCAGCAAGGTCTTCAAGACCGTCAATGTAGATGACGATAGTGTTGACAGGAATAGGGTAACGGAATGCAGTTTGTCCACCAAAACCGAAGAAACCATTCTTCATCGGGGTATGTTCTGCTTTTTCTGCAACTGCATTACGACGGAAAGTTTTCATCTGGTGTGTCCTCTTTTACGCGGTGCGAAGTAGATTAAGTAGAGCCTCTTTGTTTTCTTGAAGAAATAATACACCTTCAAGCTCTTCCTTGTCAACAAAAATTTCTCCCTTCCAACCACTTATTACACATAAATGTACGATCTTATCAACTTTTAAAGAGGCTTCATAAGCACCTTTTAAAAGCTCCAACTCAACAAACTTTTTACCTTCCACTTTTCGCAAGCATTCATCACCGAATCGAAACCCAAGAAGGACATGTTTCCATTCTGGGTATTTTTCTTTTGCCTCCCTGCGACACGCTTTCTTGTTGAACAAGAATTTCATGAGAGAATTGCTGTCTGCGTAGATCTCTTCTGACGCTTCTTGCAGAATCTCTTTGTAGAGTCTGTCAGCCAGTAACTTGTAGACTTCTGTCTTAATGATTCTGCACAGAGATATTCTCAAATCAAGTTTAAATTCATCATCTAATCTCAACAGAGCCATAATTATCTCCCTACCATAGCTATAACCTGACCTTCAGGTGTCTTTGTGCTACTAACGTCAAGCACATACCAGATCTCGGTTGGTGTCAGAACAATTTTGTCCCCAACTTTGACACCCGGTGCTACATGGATAAGCATAGACTGAGTAATGTTTTTCCATGCTGAGTAGTCGGCTAACCCACACAGAGGTATGTAAGCACCTTCATCGTTTTGAATGTACGCTTTACCTTTACGCTTACGAGCTACCACATACCCATGCTCAGTCATGACAAGGCAGTGCGTTGAATTAATGTTTTGTGTTGTTCTTTGTGTCGCCATAACCGGAATCTCTCTTCATTTGATGGGAGCATCATAACATAGTG
>JBJFET010000074.1:0-2494 GCA_051891035.1 Succinivibrio sp.
ACCCGCACGTACGGTGCTGTGAGAGGGCTGAGCATAAACTCGCCCTACTCGATTGAACAGAAGCTCCTCTTTATAGAGGAGCTTTTCTTCTAGTGACAGGTAGGATCAATGTGTTTCTTTGTAAACTCAGGATCTGCTAATAATTCCTTTGCCATTGCCAAAGCATGTTCAAAGTCTACGGCGATAGCACCGTCAAGATTCTTGTGGATGCCTGCTTTCTGAAGAATTGCACGAGGCTGAGGACGGACTGCAGAAAAGATAACGTAGGTCTTATGTTCTCTACAAATCTTGATAATATCCTCGATGGAATTCTCTCCTGAAGCATCAAGATAAGGCATGAATCTCATACGAAGGATCAGAATTCTTGGCATCTGCTCAAGAGATTTTAATTTATCGCAGAATTCTGCTGCAAATCCATAGAACAGAGGTCCATTGATCTGAAGGACAATCACATCATCTGGAATTTCGATATCATCGTCAGCAACAGTGTCGCCATCCTGTGATTCGTATTCAGATCTGTGATTCTGTCTTCTGACTTCAACTGAGCGGGCCATATGTCTCATGAACAGCAGGGAAGCGAATGTTACACCAACACCGATTGCAACGGTAAGGTCAACCATAACAGTCAGAAGGAAAGTTAAGAAGAGAATTGTTCTGTCTGAAGGGCTGATCTTGGCAATCTGAATGAAATGCTTGAGATCAGACATACCCCATGACACCATGAACAGTACGGCTGCAAGGGCAGTCATTGGAATATAGGCAAGAATATCCATTGCAGTGTACAGGAATACAAGAAGGAATATGGCGTGGAATATACCTGCTACAGGGGTTCTGCCACCAGCCTTGATGTTGGTTGCAGTTCTTGCAATGGCACCTGTTGCAGGAATTCCTCCAAAGATGCCAGAAGCGATGTTTGCCACACCCTGACCTACAAGTTCCTGATTCAATGAATGCTTGTGACCGATTAAGCCATCAGCAACAACAGCAGAGAGAAGTGCTTCAATACCAGCAAGGAATGCAATTGTAAAGGCAGAAGGAACTAGCTCTCTTATCTGCTCTAAAGAGAATTCAGGCCATACAGGAGTTGGCAGACCTGTAGGCAGATTTGGAAATCTGCTTCCGATGGTATCAACAGGCATTGAGAAGGCAAAAGCCAATACTGAGATCAACAGAATAGATACGAGGTATGAAGGTATCTTAGGGGAAATCTTTTTGCAGATAATAATGGTTGCCAGACCAAGAGCTCCTAATAGAACAGCGCTGAAGCTGGTCTGATCAATATGACTGAAGTAAACAGCCCACTTGTTTAAGAAGTCTGCTGGAATATTTTTTTCTGTAAGACCCAGGAAGTCTTTTACCTGTGAGGAGGCAATAATAACAGCAATACCTGTTGTAAAGCCTGTGATAACAGGGTATGGAATATACTTGATGAGTTTACCCAGTTTTGCGTAACCGGCAATGATAAGGATAATACCTGCCATGATTGAAGCAAGAATAAGACCGTTAAATCCGAAACGCTGAATCACGTCAAAAATTACAACAACGAATGCACCGGTAGGACCGCCAATCTGAACTCTAGAACCACCTAAAAAGGAGATAAAGAAACCTGCAACAACTGCAGTTACGAGACCTTTATCAGGAGAGGCTCCTGAGGCTACAGCCATAGCCATAGCTAAAGGAAGAGCAACGATTGCAACTGTAAGACCTGCGATGACATCTGCACGGAAAAGGCTAAATGAGTAGCCTTCACGCATACAGGTTATGAAAGCAGGAACAAATGGATTTGCTGTTTTCATAAAAAATAAAATCCAAAAGCCTGAACAGTCAGGCTTGATACAAAAAAATAAGGGAAAATAAAAATCAATCCGGCCAGATAAGGGGAATATAGCTGACCTGATTTAAAGTGTGAACATTATAGCAAAATCTAAAAGTTTATTTTATAAGCTTACCAAAAAAGTACAGACCCAATCAGTACCTAAATTCAGCCCAGTTTCTGACTGTGTACAATAAGTAAAAAAATGTTATAATCAAGAACGTTGTCCTGTCTGCCTGCATATTTTGGCAGCAGAAACAGCAGCTGGATTTCTAAAGTCCTTTCTTGGGGGTGATTTTGGTTTCGACCGGAAGCACGAATTCCTAGGAGCATGTCAAGTGGCGAAAGCTTGTAAAAAAGTCGCATAAAAATAGTCGCAAACGACGAAACCTACGCACTGGCAGCTTAATAACCTGCTTCAGAGCCCTCAGTTCTAAGTCTTTCTAGTGACACTTAGTCGCACTGGGGTCGGTTCTTCACTAGATCGTGTGGATGCCCCGTCTGTGGTTGAAGCATTAAATGAATTTACAGACTGGGTACTTCGTGGCGTGGCGGTCCGCAGCGGGTACTAAGATCAAAGATTGCCTAAACATGTAGCGCCGAAGTTGCAGTCTTTTGGGACCAGGGTTCAAGTCCCTGCACCTCCACCACGAATAAAAAATAAACCTTTCAAAATCAACT
>JBJFET010000075.1:0-41279 GCA_051891035.1 Succinivibrio sp.
GTAAAGAGCATTACTGTTCTGTCAATGCCGATACCCTCACCTGCAGTTGGAGGTAAACCGTACTGCATTGCATTGATGTAATCCTCATCATAGTACATAGCCTCATCATCGCCGTTCTTCTTGGCCTCTGCCTGCTGACGGAAACGGCCTGCCTGATCATCAGGATCATTTAACTCTGAGAAACCATTTCCTATCTCTCGACCACCAATAAAGAACTCAAAGCGATCTGTAAAATCCGGGTCAGAATCTGTTCTTCTTGCAAGAGGAGATACTACGGCAGGATAGCTGGTGATGAATGTTGGCTGCTGCAGATTTGCCTCAACGAGCTCATCAAATAATGCGGTGATGAAATGACCTAATGTCCAGCCTTCCATCAGTTCAATATGATGCTTCTTGCACAGCTCCTTTGCCCTGCTCTCATCCTCAAGATCTTCCATGGTGATTCCCTTGCCGTACTTGACGATTGATTCTTTCATTGTCAGTCTGTCAAATGGTTTGGCAAAATCAATGTCCAGTCCTTCCTCACCTTCTTTGCCATAGTGGATCTTGGTTGTACCCAATACTTCCAGTGACATCTTCTTGTACAGATCTTCTGTAAAATCGATGAGATCATGGTAATCATGATATGCCATATAGAATTCCATCATGGTGAATTCCGGATTATGTCTGACATCGATGCCTTCATTTCTGAAGTTTCTGTTGATTTCGTATACGCGCTCAAAACCGCCTACAACCAGTCTCTTTAAATAGAGCTCTGGAGCAATACGCAGATACATATCCATATCAAGAGCATTGTGATGAGTGATAAATGGTTTTGCATTTGCGCCACCAGGAATCACATGCATCATTGGAGTCTCAACTTCCATGAACATATGCTCGTTCATGTACTTTCTGATAAATGAAACGACCTTGGTACGGATCTCAAAAGTGCGACGTGAATTCTCATTTGCGATAAGATCTACATAACGCTGACGGCAGCGTGCTTCCTGATCTGTCAGGCCATGAAATTTCTCAGGCAGAGGTCTTAATGATTTTACCAGCAGTCTTAATGCGCTGACATGAAGACTAAGTTCACCTGTTTTAGTCTTGAATG
Source organism: Succinivibrio sp. (assembly GCA_051891035.1). GTDB lineage: Bacteria > Pseudomonadota > Gammaproteobacteria > Enterobacterales > Succinivibrionaceae > Succinivibrio. Next base: position 1,094 of record JBJFET010000075.1, read on the forward strand.
CATAACCTGTAACACCAATAATGTCACCTAAATCAAGCTTCTTGAAAACATCCTGGTATACACCCTCTGGCAGATTATCTCTTGCGACATAAATCTGAATTCTGCCGCCCATATCCTGCAGTGTTGCAAAAGAGGCTTTACCCATTACACGCTTGGTCATCACACGACCTGCAATGGTGTAGGTGTTCTGCTCTTTTTCTAAAGTTTCCTCATCCTTCTGTGAACAGGCTTTTACAATATCTGATGAAAAAGCATCTCTGTGAAAATCATTTGGATAAGCCTGTCCCTGCTGACGGAGAGCCTCAAGTTTCTCGCGGCGCTCACGCATAACATTATTTAAATTCTCAGCAGCAACAATGTTTTCTTGTGACATTTTTATTTTCCTACTTTCTTTAGGTTAAAGACCTGACTTTAAACTAGCTTCAATAAACTGGTCCAAATCACCGTTGAGCACTTTCTGCGTGTCACGGCATTCCACACCTGTTCTTAAATCCTTAATTCTCGAATCATCCAGCACATATGATCTGATCTGACTTCCCCATCCGATATCTGACTTGCTGTCTTCTATCTCCTTTTGAGCACTCCTGCGCTTTTCAAGTTCAAGAGTATATAGCTTCGCTCTTAGCTGCTTCATTGCCTGATCTCTGTTCTGAAACTGAGACCTTTCATTCTGGCAGGAAACAACAATACCGGTCGGTTCATGAGTGATTCTTACAGCTGATTCTGTTTTGTTGACGTGCTGACCGCCAGCTCCAGATGATCTGTACACATCAACCTTAAGATCTGCCGGATTGATTTCAACTTCTATGTTGTCATCAATCTCAGGGTACACATAAGCAGAACAGAATGATGTATGACGTCTGTTGTTAGAATCAAATGGAGACTTTCTCACAAGTCGGTGAACGCCTGTTTCTGTTCTGAACCATCCGTAAGCATGCTCACCTTCTATTCTAAGAGTTGCAGACTTAATTCCGGCGACCTCTCCATCTGATAATTCAGTTACTGTTACAGTAAATCCATGCTTTTCACCAAACTTGGTGTACATTCTCATTACCATCTCGGCCCAGTCCTGTGCCTCTGTACCACCTGAACCGGACTGAATATCGATATAGCAGGGATCATTGTCATTAGGGCCTGAGAACATTCTTTCAAGCTCAAGATGCTCAAGTTCGCTCTCAAGGCGTTCTGCCTCAAGTACAGCTTCCCTGGCAAGTTCCTCATCATTCTCTTCTTTTGCCATCTCATCAAGAGTAAGCAGATCATCAAAACCCTGATATAGTTTCTTAAAATTAGATACAACAGCTGTAAGCGACTGCCTTTCCTTTCCAAGTTCCTGTGCTTTCTGAGGATCGTCCCAGAGCTTTGGATCTTCTAAAAGGCCGTTAACCTCTTCTAGCCTTTCTGTTTTTGCCTGCAGGTCAAAGATACCCCCTTAAGGAATCTGCTCTGTCCTTCAATGAGGCGACCTGATCTTTTATGGAGATGGTTTCTAACACTTTATTTCTCTTATAATTCTGAAAAGTTAAATTCAGATTATATCAGAAGAATAACATATATACAGTGTTTGACACATTTTAGAAGCCCTTTTTTTACTGCCTGCGCAGTAGGGAGTACAAGAACACGATTAGCAAATGTGTGATATCATGACGTCAATGTTTGTGAAATATTAGGGACTTTTATGTTACAAGACGATATTAAATCTACTGTTAAGTTTGCCCTTGAAGAAGATTTAGGTGGCAAACTTGATCCTGCATTAGATGTAACTTCACAGCTTATTGATGAAAATGAAACTGATGAGGCTACTGTAATCACAAGAGAAGCTGGTGTATTCTGCGGAAAAGCCTGGGTCGAAGAGGTATACAGACAGCTTGGCGGTCAGACAGAGCTTACCTGGTTTGTAAAGGACGGAGATCCTATTGAGCCTGGCGAGCAGCTTTTCCATGTAAAGGGAAATGCAAGAACAATGCTGACAGCAGAAAGAACTACTCTGAACTTTGTTCAGACTCTCTCTGGTGTGGCAACTGAGGTTTCAAAGTATGTAAAAGCAATCGAAGGGACAAACTGCCGACTGCTTGACACAAGAAAAACTCTTCCATGCCTGAGAACAGCCCTAAAATATGCTGTTACCTGCGGAGGCGGCAAGAACCATCGCATCGGCCTTTTTGATATGTATCTAATCAAAGAGAACCACATCATGGCCTGTGGCGGAATTGAGAAGGCTATTTCAAGAGCAAAACAGAATCACCCTGAGCTCAAGGTTGAGGTTGAGGTGGAAAATCTTGATGAGCTTCAGCAGGCTCTTGATGCTAAGGCTGATATCATTATGCTAGACAATTTTGAGTATGACATGATGGTTCACGCTGTAAAGCAGACCAACCACAAGGCTCAACTTGAAATCTCAGGAAATGTAAATCTTGAAACAATTGGCAGATTTGCCGGCACCGGAGTTGATTTCATCTCTGTTGGCGCATTAACCAAGAATGTCAGAGCTCTTGATCTCTCAATGAGATTTGTAAAGAACTGATAACTGCTTTTATTTGGGCATACATGAAAAAAAAATGTATGCCCTTTTGTTCTCTACCTGTATTCAAAAACAACTCTTGGCATTACATGACATACCAGTTCATAAGGAATGGTATTGCATAGTGAAGCGATTCTCTCAACAGGAAGCCCCTCTCCCCATAAGGTCACCTCATCTCCAATGCTATCCTGAGAGTCAGCTCCAAGATCAACAAACAGCATATCCATGCAGACATGACCTGCAGTCTTTACAAGACGTCCGTTTATTAGTACGGGAGTTCCATTTGGAGCAGTTCTTGGATAGCCGTCACCATAACCGCAGGCTACGATTCCAAGTGTAGTGTCTTTAGGTGCGACATAATAGGCTCCATAGCCAACCTTGTCACCCTTTTTTATCTTATGAATGGATATCAGACGGCTTTTGAGCGTCATTACAGGTTTTAGTCCAAGCGCAGTTCCATCGCTGTCTGCAAAAGGAGAAATTCCGTACATGACAATTCCTGGTCTTACCCATGGAGTTTGTGACTCTTTCCATCTGAAGATACCGGCTGAATTTGACAGACAGATGTCACCTGTAAAATCCTGAGCTATATTCTTAAAGTTCTTTATCTGCTGCAGATTGTAATCTTCCTCTGATGGGGTATCAGCAACTGACAGATGAGAGATAAGGCCCAGAGGTTTTTTTACACTGCTGCACTTTTCCAGTCGTGACTTAATCTCACTGATTGTGTTAGCGTCACATGAACCTAGTCTGTGCATGCCGATATCAACCTGAACCCATACATTTAGAGAATTGTCTGCAACAGAGGACTCTTCGATGCTTCTTACCTGTTCTATTTCATGAATTCCTGTATAGAAGCCGTATTTTGATATGAGGTTTACATCCTCGGGAGAAAAGAAACCTTCTAAAAGAATAATTGGCTTTTTGTTGTAGCCATTCTCAACAAGTTCTAAAGCCTCTGAAATTCTGGCCACCGCAAGGGCATCCACATAATCTTCTAGTATTCTTACCAGCCTGACAGCACCATGTCCATAGGCGTTTGCCTTCACTACCGCTACAATTTTGGAGTTCTTTGCGTGTGATTTGATTGTATTTATATTATGAAGCAGAGCCTTACTGTCTATTAAAGCTGTTACGCATTGCATTTAATATCCTTACTACTGATACATCTGCCCTTCTGGAATTGCAGGAATATCACCATCTATAGCTACTGTATTATTCTTGTCATAGAAAGTAGTGTATGCTCCCTTGAACAAAAGCTCAATATCAGCTGTAGCACCACTTCTGTTTTTACTGATAATAAGTGTTGCCTTACCATCACCATCATCACCAGACTTGTATACGTCTTCTCTGTGAATAAACATGATAGTGTCAGCATCCTGCTCTAGAGAGCCTGATTCACGAAGGTCTGAGTTCATAGGTCTATGATCTTTACGGCCTTCAACCTCACGGTTTAACTGAGCAAGAGCCAGAATCGGAACATTCAGCTCTTTTGAAAGCTGTTTTAGGGAACGGGAAATCTCTCCTACTTCCTGGCTTCTGTTATCATGTCTGGACTGTGATTTCATCAGCTGAATATAATCAACCATAATGCAGGACAGTCCACCATATTCCTGCGCAATTTTGCGGGCTCTTGATCGTAATTCAAGAGGAGTCAGCTGAATATCGGAGGTATCATCAATGAAGAGCTTTACTCTGTCATTGCCTGCTTCATCTTTCTCTGTCAGAAGTTTTACTCTCTGAATGATATTGCTCCACTGCTCGGTACTTACCTTTCCTGATGCAAGATCCTTTCCTGACACCTGACCAAAGGAAGAAAGCATACGCATTGCAATTTCCTTTGCAGGCATTTCCAAAGAAAACACCAGTGCAGGAAGATGGACACTTCTGTCCATGGCAATATTTGCAACCACATTCATGGCAAAGGAAGTTTTACCAACACCCGGACGAGCAGCAATAATGTTCAGAGTACCAGGTCTTAAACCTGAGGTCTTATCATCAAGCTCACTAAAGCCTGAGGATACACCCTGCATCTTCTTGTGCGATTCAAGATCGTTTTTGATCTGCTTAATGAGTTCTAAGGCAACCTCAGTCATTGGCTTAGGACCGGCGTCTACAGCTCTTTTTGATTCTGAGAGCTCATATACAAGGCCTTGAGCCTCATCATAAACTTCTTCTACAGTCTTTCCTTCAGGGCTGTAGCATATGTTTGCCACATAATCACAAACTGAAATAAGACTTCTGCGTCTTGAGGTGTCAAGAATGATCTGTCCGTATTCTGCAATAGCTGAAGCAGGACCTGTAAGCTCTGTCAGAGAGGCAATATATGACAGCCCCCCGGCTTTTTCTAAAAGGCCTTTACTCTCTAGAGCTGCACAAAGAACAGTTGTATTAAAATCATCAGAAGTAGCTGCTCTGTTTAAGATTTCTCTGTAAATTATTCTGTTTTTTTCAGAATAGAAGTCCTTCTCAGCAACAGCACCAATGGATTCTCTTACTTTTTCAATTAGCTTTCCGTCTAAGATGAGAGCTCCAATGAAATTGTGCTCAGCCTCGCTGCTGTGAGGCATTTCCTTAAATAACGGTTTTCTTTGTTCAGACTGCTTCTGATTTGCCATGCTTTATTCCTGTGTGTATTTAAGACACTATTTTATGACAATTAGTTATGTACAAACTCAAATTGGATCAAAAAAGAAAACATTCATCCAAGCGAGGAACAGTTGAAAAAAGGAAAAAAGAGGAATTTCTGAAGTGGCGCACCCGAAGGGATTCGAACCCCTGACCGATCGGTTCGTAGCCGATTACTCTATCCAGCTGAGCTACGGGTGCACTAACAAAATCAATGGCGCACCCGAAGGGATTCGAACCCCTGACCGATCGGTTCGTAGCCGATTACTCTATCCAGCTGAGCTACGGGTGCAATTGAATTGTTTAGAGCGCCGATATTATATCACTCAAATTGCTCTTTTCAAGATCTAGATCACAAAAGAGATTAAGTGGCGGATAGAGAGGGATTCGAACCCTCGATACAACCTTTATAGTCGTATGCTCCCTTAGCAGGGGAGTACCTTCAGCCTCTCGGTCATCTATCCGCTGAAATCAAGCGTGCATAGTATCTGCTTTTACACAGGTAATGTCAAGATCTTTTTTACAGTAAAAAGGCTCATTACCTGTCTATTGCTTTTGTATCTGCTTTTTTAACAGATCCTTTATCCTCAGTTTTTCTTGTTACCAGGACGGATTTAGGCGCTTCAATGCCTAATCTCACCTTTCCTGATTTAACTTCCAATACGCTAATGGTAATATCACTACCAAGCTGTATCTTTTCACCGACTTTCTGTGATATTACCAACATAGCTGTACTAAACGCGCTCTTTTACAAAAGACTGAGCAAAGGTCAAAGCATCATTCAGGCCTTCAGGATTTGCGCCACCAGCCTGAGCCATGTCAGGTCTGCCACCGCCTTTTCCTCCTACATATGAAGCTACTTCGCGAATCAGATCGCCTGCCTTTACCTTGTTTACAAGATCTTTTGTTACTGCCGCAATCAGATTTACCTTATTGTCCTCAGTTACGGAGCCTAGAACAACAACACAGCTCTGCAGACGAACCTTGAGATCATCTACTGCAACTCGTAACTCTTTTGCGCCGTAGCCATCAATCTTGCATGCAACAAGCTTTACGCCGTTTACATCCTGAGCCTGAGAAACCAAAGCAGCGCATTCTAGAGAAACGATCTTCTCCTTAAGGGCCTCGTTCTGCTTTTCAAGATCCTTTGCATGCTCCAGAATCTGCTCTGTCTTTGAAGAGATTGAAGATGCAGAGCCAGCCTTTAACAGAGCCCTTGTTCTGTTAAGATCATTGAATACCTCATCAAGATACTCAACTGCAGCTTTTCCTACCAGAGCCTCAATTCTTCTAATTCCTGATGCGATTGACTCATCTGAGAGCAGAACAAATGCTCCTAAATCACCTGATGATACAGTGTGGGTACCACCACACAGTTCCTTTGAGAAGTCGCCCATTGAAACTACACGGACCTTTTCCTCATACTTTTCATCAAATAAAGCAATTGCACCGGATTTCTTAGCCTCATCAAGATCCATAACCTGAGTTACAACCTTGAGATTTTCCTGAATCTTCTGATTTACAAGATCACTTATCTGCTGTTTCTCAGCTGCTGTCAATGGCTGTGAGTGAGAGTAGTCAAAACGCAGTCTGCAACCTTCAACAAATGATCCCTTCTGAGCAACAGACTCGCCAATTACAGTTCTTAAGGCCGAATCTAACAGGTGTGTAGCACTGTGGTGTTTTGCAATCTCAGATCTATTATCTGCATCAACGCTAGCCTTAACATTTGCACCGGTCTCAAACTGTCCAATATCAACGCGACCGACATGGATTGTTGCTTTGGCTACATGCTTGGTGTCTTCAACAATAAAGCGGGCATTGTCACCAATTGTAATGATACCCTTATCACCAACCTGACCGCCCATCTCGCCATAGAATGGAGTCTTATCCAGAACAATTACAGCATTCTCATCTGTTGATATTGAATCTACCTCAGCTCCATCTTTGAAAATGTGAGTTATCTTTCCTTCATCAGACAGTGTGCTGTAACCAGTAAATTCAGTATTCTCAGTGATCTTTAATTCTTTGTTGTAATCAATACCAAAGGTTGATGCAGACTTGGCACGAGCCTTCTGTTCTGCCATGCACTTGTCAAAACCTTCCATATCCACTACATAACCGCGATCTCTTACAACATCCTGAGTAAGATCTGCAGGGAAACCATAGGTATCATAGAGCTTGAAAGCAACCTCACCAGGAAGTGTTCTGCTCTGACCTAATTTTTCAATTTCAGACTCAAGTAAGGTTAAACCTCTGTCTAATGTATTGAGGAACTGTTCCTCTTCTTTCTTCAAGGTTCTTTCAATAAGAGCTTTCTGCTCAACAAGCTCTGGATAGGCATTGCCCATAAGCTCTGCCAGTTTGCCTACAAGCTTGTAGAAGAAGACCTCTTTTGCACCTAGGAGTCGACCATGACGGACTGCTCTGCGGATGATTCTTCTTAAAACATAGCCACGACCCTCATTTGAAGGCAGTACACCATCTGCAATCAGGAATGAGCATGAACGGATATGATCTGAAATTACTCTTAATGACTTGTTCTTAAGATCGCTAACTCCAAGAATTGAAGCAGCCTCCTTTTCAAGGCTTACAAACAGATCAATATCATAATTGTTGTGTACGCCCTGCAGTACAGCAGCGATACGCTCCAGTCCAAGACCGTTGTCAATCATTGGTTTTCCGAGTTTCTCGAATGTACCGTCAATCTTGCGGTTGTACTGCATGAACACGATGTTCCAGATTTCGATAAATCTGTCTCCATCCTCATCAGGAGATCCTGGAGGACCACCCTGAACTTCCTCACCGTGATCGTAGAAAATTTCTGAACAAGGACCACATGGGCCAGTATCACCCATCTGCCAGAAGTTATCTGACTCGTAACGACCGCCCTTATTATCTCCGATTCGTACAATCTTGCTCTCAGGAAGACCAACAACCTTATGCCAGATATCATAGGCCTCGTCGTCTTCGGCATATACTGTTACCATTAATGATTCTTTTGGTAACTTGTATACTTCTGTCAGAAGTGTCCATGCAAAGGTAATTGCTTCTTTCTTGAAATAATCACCAAAGCTGAAATTACCAAGCATCTCAAAGAATGTATGGTGTCGTGCTGTATAACCAACGTTATCCAGATCATTCTGCTTGCCACCGGCACGTACGCACTTCTGCGCAGTTGTTGCTCTTACGTACTCACGCTTCTCTTTGCCAAGATAAATATCTTTAAACTGATTCATACCTGCGTTTGTAAACAGCAGTGTTGGATCATTGTATGGAACTAATGAACTTGAACGAACGATTGTATGTCCGTTTTTCTCGAAGAATTTCAGATAGGCTTCACGTATCTGATCAGTTGTCATGTACATTTTTTTGTTCGATCCTAGATGATGATTATGAATGTGCTGATTATACAGTTTTTTAAGGCATAAATCACTCTGATACATAATTGCTCAGTAAAAACTGTCTGTGGTTCAGAATGCGGGAGTAGCACATAACTCCCGCATGATCGAAGGATTATTTGAGTTTGATTGCTGGAAGGAGTTTTAGCACCTCAAGAGCCTTGTTTACCTTCTCCTGTTTCTTTTCACTCAAAGGGATCTTCTCAAGTATTATCTGAGCTCCATCTCCTGATATAAAATCAGAACCAAGTGGAATGCCGCCTAAGATGTACTGTCCTCTGTTTATGACAAGTTCGGTTGTATACCGTCCGTTTGATCCTTTTTTCATGAACAGAGAAAAGGCTTTGCCGTTTGAATTTGTATCAATGACCAGTTTTCCTGACAGCGTACTCTTTATATCAGGATAACTGAATGTCAATGGCCCATTTGCACTGAACCTGGCCTCATCTAAAGTGCTCTTAAATAGTTTTAATGCAAGCTTGTTTGACACTGAAAAATCAGACTGCCTTATGTCCGCTTTTTTAAGATCGGAGAGCACAAAGTCTGCGTATTCCATCTTATCTGGAGACTCCTGGACTCCTGTCAGCTTATCAAGATTCAATGATGAAACCACTGCGTTAAGATCAACAGTTGAAAGATATCCAAGCAGATTTTTTGCAGATGCATCTACATTCAAATTAAAGTTTCTGTCCTTATCACACTCTGTGGCGCTGTATGACACTGAAATACTGTCGGTTGAACCTGAGCTTATCTTTATATTTTCAGCAATTAGCTGCCCCTGACCTAATGAGGTGATTGGATATATACCATCTATATTCCCGTTAAAGCGTACTTTTCCTAAATTTATCAGACTAGAATTATTATAGTTGTCAGCGTAGACACTAAGACTTGGCTTCTGCTCTGCATCTACCTTTGCAACAATATCCACACATAACGGCTTTTTGTTCTTGGCCTTGTATGATGCTCTTAGCGCTGCACTGATCTGAGCTTTGAAATCTAGTACATCTATGTCAGCCTTAATTTCTGATCTGACTGTCTTTGAATCAAAATCATCTGCAATAAGTTTATTTGCATTCTTTACACATTCTTCAAGGTTAACAACAGCATTTACCTTTAAAAAACCTATATCAGAATCAAAAGGTACTTTACTTTCTTTGAACAGATTGGATCTTACGGTAATAAAGCCTGTTCTTTTGAATAGTGAACTATCTGTACTTGTATAACTTAATCTTATCTTTGGGGATTTATTTTCATTATTGATGTATGAGTCAAGCTCGCTGAGTGTTTTTTCAATAAAGAGGCCTGTTGTAAATATCACTCCAAAATATGCAAGGATGAGGAGTAAAAATATGGATGAAAATATCCAGAGCAGAATCTTTTTCATATTGCACCCTGTTTGCAGATCAAATGCTGAGCATTCATATAATTGAATTTGTGCGCATTCATTTGCGCTTTTTGTTTGTAGTATGTCTGATTATAATTGAAATCCCGCTTACATTTCTCACAGTTAACAGAGATTATCATCAGGATCATCACAAAGGTATGCTCTTAAGGCTTCAACGCATAATGAGTTGGGAAATCCCCGTCTTGCCAGAGATGACAGAATTTTCTGTCTGTAGCTATAATCAGAACACTTCTCTCTGTCAGCTTTCTTTCTTAAAAACCTAACTGCTATTTCAAGAAAGTCATACTCTTCAAGCAATGCTCTGTAGTATTCTGGTTTTACCCCTTTTTTAGAAAACTCAAGATATACCCGATTCTGCCCGTAGCACTGATTGACCAAATGCTCCATGAGCATCTGCGAATATCTGCTCTCTGACTGCCAGTTATTCTCAATGCATTTTTTTACAGCTTCTGTGGCAGCTTCCTTTTCAAAACGCAAAAGGAGCTTTGAATAAAGCTCCTGCTTTGAATATTCTCTTCTGGTTAACAGACGCAATGCTGCATCTAATGCATGCTTTGCGTCATTATCCTTATGTTTTACCTTTGTATTTAACATTACAGATCATCAGGAATAGGTGAGATCAGATCATCTGTTTCAATATCAGGGCCTAAAGCATCAAGATCATCAGCACGCTGAGTCTCTGCTGAACCGATTGAAGCGGTGTCGTCATAATCGTTGTTGTTCTTGAAGTACTCTCTTATCTTCTGCTCAATTTCATCTGCAACGGCAGGATTCTCATCAAGAAACTTCATGGCATTAACCTGTCCCTGACCGATCTTTTGGCCATTATAGGCATACCATGCACCAGTCTTCTGAACAACTTTTGAATCAACACCAAGATTAAGCAGTTCACCGTTCTTGGCTATACCGTAGTTGAACAGGATCTGGAAGTTAGCTGTCTTGAATGGAGGTGCAACCTTGTTCTTGACTACCTTTACCTTGGTCTCGTTGCCGATAACATCCTCTTTGTCCTTAAGGGCAGTACTCTTTCTGATATCAAGACGTACAGATGCATAATACTTAAGAGCATTACCACCTGTGGTAGTCTCAGGGTTGCCAAACATTACACCAATCTTCATACGCAGCTGGTTAATGAACACCACCATGCAGTTAGCCTGCTTTACAATACCGGTGAGTTTTCTTAAAGCCTGAGACATAAGTCTTGCCTGAAGACCTACATGATTATCTCCCATTTCCCCCTCAATTTCAGCCTTTGGTACCAAAGCTGCCACTGAGTCGATGATCACTACGTCAATACCACCTGAACGCACGAGAGTCTCACAGATTTCAAGAGCCTGCTCTCCTGTATCTGGCTGAGAGATAAACACATCCTCAACATTAACTCCTAATTTCTTGGCATAAACAGGATCCAGTGCATGTTCTGCATCAATAAATGCACAAATCTTGCCCTTTTTCTGAGCCTGTGCAATCAGCTCGAGTGTCAATGTGGTCTTACCAGATGATTCAGGTCCGTAAATCTCAATGATTCTTCCCATTGGCAGTCCACCGATACCAAGAGCTATATCAAGAGATAATGAACCTGTTGGAATTGCTTCAATATCCATCAGCTCATTCTGTCCAAGACGCATAATTGCGCCTTTGCCAAACTGTCTCTCAATCTGCTCCATAGCAGCTTCAAGCGCTTTCTGCTTTTTGGGATCTTTTGTGATGTTAGCTACCAGTTTTGAGGATGCGCCTTCTGCATTCTTTGAGCTTGCCATGAAAATTTCTCCAGTTGTGTATTTATCTACAAAGTATAATATTTAAGTGTATTAAAAATGTCAATATATTTATTATATATATTAAAATATCACAGAAAATCGATCTTAATATTCTTTTCCGATAGATTATAATACAGCATACTTTTACAAATCAGATATCTATCGTCATAATTTGTCATTTCAGTCATTTTTTGGAACTACAATGAAAGACCTAATTCAAACAGCAACACCGATGATGAAACAGTACCTTGAAATCAAGTCAAAGTACCCTCATACCCTTGTTCTGTACAGATTAGGCGACTTTTATGAACTCTTTTATGATGATGCAAAAAAGATTTCCAAACTGCTTGATCTGACTCTCACCAAAAGAGGATCAAATAACGGTGATCCCATTCCTATGGCAGGAGTTCCCTTTCATGCTGTAGACAATTATATTGCAAGGTTAATAAAGCTTGGTGAGTCATGCGTAATCTGTGAGCAGATAGGTCCATCGGGCAATCAGAAAACTTTTGAAAGAAAAGTTACAAAGATAATTACTCCAGGTACTGTAACTGACGAAGGAATTGCTCCTGAGAAACAGGACAATATTACCGCCTGTATCTACAAAGGCAGAAACTACTATGGCTTTTCATTCATTTCTCTTGGTTCTGGCATCTTTAAGACTACTGTCTGCCCAAATCTTGATGAGTTAAAACTCTACATTGACAGAATATCTCCCATTGAAATTGTCTATGAGGAGAATTTTAAGGAATTAGAGGTACTCGAAGACATAAAATCACGTAAAACTCTACCTCCTTGGTGCTTTGAACTTGAAACCTGCTACAAGCTTCTGTGCAGTCAGTTTGAAACAAACAGCCTCTTTGGATTTGACATTGAGAATTTAGAAGACGGGATCTGTGCTGCAGGAGCTCTGTTAAGCTATATCAAAGATACACAGAACTGCGATGTAAAACATATAAGATCAATCAGCAGAGATGACAAAACAAACACCGTCATTCTGGATAGATGCGCACAAAGAAATCTTGAGCTTCTGTGCAATTTAAGAGGAGAGAATCAGGGATCGCTGCTTAGCGTACTTGACAGGACTCTTACACCTATGGGGCACAGGCTTATCAGGAGAATGATTGTTCAGCCACTGAGGGATAACAGCACTGTCAGCAGAAGACTTGACATTGTAGAAGCGCTTATCAAGTCAGATGTCTGTCTTGAAGACTACTTTGAAAAGATTAGTGACATAGAAAGAATCATCGCCAGAATTGGCCTGTCATCTAGCAAACCAAAAGATCTTTCCGCCCTTAGAGACTCTCTTGCAGTCATTCCGGAGCTAAAGAGAATACTTGATGATTCTGGCAATGACATTTTAAAAGAGCTATGTAAAAGCATTCCCGATTTATTTGACATCAAGGAACTGTTAACGCGCTCAATTGCCACTATGCCATCTACTTTTCTTCGAGACGGAAATGTGATTGCCGACGGATACTCACAGGAACTTGATCAGCTAAGAAAACTCATGAACGGATCTCAGACTCTGCTAGAACAGATTGAAGCCAGAGAAAGAGAAAATACCGGTATCAGTACACTAAAAGTAAACTTCAATTCAGTACACGGTTTCTATATTGAAGTATCAAAAGCTCAGTCAGATAAGGTCCCTGAATACTATATAAGGCGACAGACCTTAAAGAACAATGAGCGATACGTTACTCCTGAATTAAAAGAACTTGAACACAAGGCACTGTCAGCTCAGGACAGAGCACTCGAGCTTGAAACAGAGCTGTTCAATGAGATTGTGAATACTCTTAAATCAGGAATAGAAAAGCTCACATCTCTTTCTGACATAATCTCCTTACTGGATGTTCTTTACTGTTTTGCAGCAACAGCAAAAGACAGAAACTATGTAAGACCTGAACTTACCAGTACCCATGTTCTTAAAATTGTAGAGGGAAGACATCCTGTAATTGAAACCCTCACTGATTCACCTTTTGTATCAAATGACATCAATCTCAATGACAAGCATATGCTGGTAATTACAGGTCCAAATATGGGGGGTAAGTCCACCTATATGCGACAGACTGCCTTGATTGCTGTTATGGCAAGGATCGGCTCCATGGTACCTGCCAGAGAGGCCGTCATTGGCGATATTGACAGAATTTTCACAAGAATCGGTGCATCAGATGATCTGTCCTCAGGTCGCTCTACCTTCATGGTTGAGATGGAAGAGACTTCCTCTATCATCAACAATGCAACAGCAAACAGTCTGGTTCTGATGGATGAAATTGGGCGAGGCACCAGCACTTATGAAGGATGTGCTCTTGCCCTATCAATTGCAGAACACATGTGTTCTCAGCTCAACTGTTTTACACTTTTTGCAACTCACTATCCGGAAATTGCAAAACTGTCTGAACACTACGATACTATCGAGAACATCTGCTTTAAGGCGACTGATTTTGAAGGAAAAATCATCTTTATGTATAAAGCATGCAGAGGTTCCCAGAATTACTCTTACGCTATAGAAGTAGGCAAACTGGCTGGACTTCCTGCACCCATTATCTCAAAAGCAAAAAAACATATTTCAAAAATGCAGAATAATGCCAAAGAGATGGATAGCTTAATTGAAGATAAAGGTGCGTATGACTCGCCAGATAATGGAGAATACAGGGATAGGCAAAAAAATGAAGCTCCAGCTGTTATTTACAGGGAGCCTCTTGTTATAGAAGAATTAAGAAACACTGATATCAACAACCTTACACCGATTCAGGCATTAAATCTGCTTGCTGATATCAAGAAAAAGCTCTAGTCAGAAGACTTGATACCAAGAGAGGTCTTATCAATACCATACTGTTCAAAAGTCTTTCTAAGACTTTTGAGCACCTCGCTTTGGATCTGACGTACACGTTCCCTTGTCAGTCCAATCTTTTTACCAACATCTTCAAGAGTCAGCACTTCCTCATCATTCAGTCCAAAACGGTAAAGTACTACCATCTGCTGTTTTTCAGGCAGAGCATTAAACCAGTTTCTTACAATTGAGACGATCTCTCTCTTGTCTACATGCTCAAACGGAGTTTCCACCTTAGTATCTGCAACTATATCCAAAAGAGAAACTTCTTTGTCATCGTCAGCTCCCTTCACACTCATATCAAGAGTTGTGGTACCCTCTAGCAGGGCCAGTAGGGAACGAACCTGTTCCAAATCCTTGCCAACTCTCTGTGCAATATCCTGAATGGTAACCTGCCTTGAAAAATCCTCTTCCTGAATTGCTCTTTTTGCTTTCAGAACAATATTGATATCTTTAATTACATGTACAGGAAGTCTTACAAGTCTTGACTGGCACATAATTGCCTGCTCAATACTCTGTCTAATCCACCAGGTCGCATATGTTGAGAATCTGAATCCCTTTTCAGGCTCAAATTTCTGAACAGCATGGATCAATCCAAGATTTCCCTCTTCAATCAGATCAAGCAAAGGAATTCCTCTTGCACGGTAGTTCTTGGCAATTTTTACAACCAATCTGAGATTTGAGGTAATCATCATGTCGATTGACCTTTTATCTCCTAGCTTTGCCTTCTTACCTATCGCACACTCTTCTTCTGATGATAAGAGTGGATACTTTCTTATTGAAGAGAAGTAATTAGAAAGCAGATCAGGATTATCAGCCTTTGAGACTGACTTGTTCCTTGAGGCTATCACCTGCTTTTCTGAATCAGCTTCTGAATCAACTGCTCCCCGAGACTGGGTTTCTTCCAGTTCAGACGCATAATCATTCAATTTATCCATTTGTATCCTTGTGTATGTTTATTTAGGTAGATATTTTCTTGGATCAACACTGTTTCCTTTATATCTTATTTCAAAGTGCAGCATTACTCTTGATGCATCAGTTGATCCCATCTTTGCTATAACCTGTCCTCTCTTGACCCTCTGGCCTTCTTTTACAAGCAGCATGTCATTATGAGCATAGGCTGACAAAAATTCGTTGTTATGATTAATAATTATCAGGTTTCCATAGCCTCTAAGAGCATTTCCTGAATATACAACCTGACCCTCTGCAGCAGCATTTACGTTCTGACCTCTTGAGCCTGCTATATCAAGACCTTTGTTTGAAGAGGAGAATCCCTTAACCACTGATCCCTTAGTCGGCCACATCCATGTAACATTAGATACTTTTCTTGTCTTGCCAGTCAGTACCTTAACAGGCTCAGTGGTTACGACTGAAGCTGTATCAAGTTCTTTTTCACTAACCGAAGATGTGTCGGTCTTTCCGCCTGCAACAGGAACTACACTCTGAGGAGTGCTGTCTGCATACTTCCCTGTATTTTTAGAAGAACTTCTCTCAGACAGATACAGTTTCTGTCCGACATATACATTGTACGGTGACTTCAGACTGTTGTACTTAATCAGATTAGAATAGCTGACACCTGTTTTCCTTGTAACAGACATCAGTGTATCTCCTGATTTTACAGTGTAGTAGTCCTTACTACTGTTATCGGCAGGCTCAACTTTTTTTACTGTTTTAGCTTCAGCCTTTTTAAGATTGATTGTCTGGCCTACTGTTATGTTATATGGAGGTTCAATTCCGTTTTGAGATGCAAGCTCCCTGTAGTCACGTCCGTATCTGAATGCAACAGAATAAAGTGTATCTCCAGGCTTTACCTGATAGCTCTCATCATTTGCTGATACCTGAGTATCAGAATACGGGCGTACCACTCCAAGTTTTGAAGATGAAGTATTTGTTGTGTCCTCTGTCAGAGAATATGGCTTTATAACACCGGCTTTGGTGCTTCCTGCAGATGTGTTTGAATAAACCCTTCTTTTAGAAACATTTTTGCTGACATGAACTGGAGATGCATACTCCACGTCTGCTAATCTGCGATTCTCGTTATCCGAATTACATCCTGTCAGAAACAGTGTCAGACAGGTAAAAATACACAAAAACTCTTTCTTCATTTGAATGAAATTATAATTTACACTAACTGTTTATATTGTTACACACAATTAAACAAAACCCTGAATTATTTTTTCAAAATTAAGAGCTTAAACAAAAACTTTATAAACAATAAATACTGCTATTACCAGAACACACAGCCAGCCGATGACATCAATATAGTGCTTGACTGTTTTCTCCATTTTCTCACCGCCGATGTAGATTACAGTTGCCTCAAGGAAGAATCGTAATCCTCTACCGACAAAAGAGACCAGCACAAAACAGAATATATTGAGCATTCCTGTAGAACCAGTAGACATTACACTCTCTGCTGCAACAAGTCCGGTTCCAACAGCAATCACTTTGTACGGTATAGGAGTAAAGGCTCCTACAAATATCATGAGAATACCGTAATCTTTTGTCAGCCAGTTTCTAACGGTTTCTATATGCTGCTCATAATGCAAAAATGAAACTATGTCAGAAATATAGGGATCATAAATCAGATATCCAAGATAATACCCGACAATTGCGCCCATTACTGAAAATGCAACAGTCAAAAAGGCATATAGAAACGTACGTCTTCTGTTGCACAGGCACATTGGAATGAGCATCACGTCAGGAGGAATCGGCCAGAATACTGATTCGGCAAATGAATTGGCACACATCAGGTAAACACCAAGTCTGTGATGTGCCAGATTCTCAAATAGCGAATAAAGATAGGAAAAAAGTTTCATCAACTAATCCTTTTGTACTAATACTACAGATTCAACAGCTATTCCTTCCTTACGGCCGGTGAATCCTAATTTTTCTGTTGTGGTTGCCTTAACGCTTACGCATGTAATGTCTATCTGCAGATCATCACTGATGTTCTTTCTCATCTGTTCCTCATAGGCTGCCATTTTAGGAGCCTGAGCCAGAATCGTAGTATCAACATTCACAACTTTATAACCTAATGAATGTACTTTTTTTACGACATCTCTTAATAGGATCCTACTGTCAATTTTTAAGTATTTATCATCATGGTCAGGGTAAAAATGACCGATATCACCAAGTGCAAGCGCACCTAAAAGAGCATCAGATATGGCATGCAGCACCACGTCTCCGTCAGAATGAGCCAGCAGCCCCTGCTCATAGGGAACTTTTACGCCTCCCAATATACATGGGCCTTCTCCACCAAAGCGGTGAACATCAAATCCATGTCCAATTCTAAACATTGTTTACTCCTTCATTTCCAGAAGCAACCTGGCCATAATCAGATCTTCGGGGGTTGTCAATTTAAAGTTGTCAGCTCTTCCTTCTACAATCTGAACCTTAAATCCAGACAGTTCCATTGCAGAAGCATCATCTGTTACCGTAAGACCTTTTGCATAGGCATTGTCAAGGGCATCTGCCAGATATCTAGTCTTAAAGAGCTGTGGGGTATAGGCCCTGTAGATATTCTCACGGGGCACTGTTTTTACGATTACGCCATCTTTTACCTCTTTTAGAGTATCTGCAACTCTACAGGCTAAAATGGCTCCATCTGCGTTATTTTCTGTAGCCACAGCCAATGCCCCAATGTCTTTTGCAGATAACATGGGTCTGGCTGCATCGTGTACCATGACGTATTCTGTTTTTACAAGAGGTATGTTCAGTCTTACCGTATCAGAACGCTCTGCACCACCTTCTCCTCTGATGATGCGCCCTTCATCCTTCCATTTAATTGAATCAAAGTACTCATCCTGAGGACTGATTCCAATTATGACATTATTAACATATGGACTTGAAAGGAGTGACTGAACAGTATGTTCTAGAACTGTTTTTTCAGAAATTTTTGCGTATTGCTTTGGAATATTTAATCGCATGCGTTTTCCAACGCCTGCTGCGGGAACTATGACATCAATACGAAGGCTTTGCACTAAAGCTCCCCTATTTTGAGTTTGAACCCTTTTGCTCGTCTTTCTCTATCACACGAAAAAAGGTTTCATTCTTTTTTACCATACCAAGTTCAGATCTTGCAATTTCTTCCACTACAAGGTTTCCCTGCTGTAGATCGGAAATCTCATCTTCAAGAGCCTGATTCCTGGCCTCGAGCTTCTTGGATTTCTCTTCAGCTTCTTCATACTTTTGGCTGATTCTGTTATATTGCTCTATTCCGTTACGCCCCTTATATATGTCATATCCAAGATAACATATGATGAGAAATAGGAATAGAGCAAATATTTTCATATCAGACCTGAACTAGTGCTTATCCTGATACTCTTTTGCAGCTTTAATAAAACCAGCAAACAGAGGGTGGCCCTTTCTTGGGTTTGAAGTAAACTCAGGATGGAACTGAACACCGATAAACCAAGGATGGTTTGGATTCTCAATAATCTCAACAAGCTTGTTGTCAGTTGATAAACCAGCAACCTTAAGGCCCTTGTCGGTGATTTTACCGATAAGATTATTGTTAACCTCATAACGGTGACGATGACGCTCCACAATATCATCACTGCCATAAAGTTCACGAACCAATGATCCCTTTAGCAGATGGCACAGCTGACCACCAAGTCTCATTGTTCCGCCAAGATCGGATTTGTCAGAACGCTTTTCAACCTTGCCAGACTCATCCTTCCATTCAGTGATAAGTGCAACTACAGGGTTCTTTGTCTCAGGATCAAACTCTGTTGAATTTGCGCCTTCAAGACCTGCAACATTGCGGGCATACTCGATTAAGGCAACCTGCATGCCAAGGCAGATTCCAAGGTAAGGAATATTGTTCTCTCGAGCATACTTGGCAGCCATAATCTTGCCTTCAATACCACGCTTGCCAAATCCGCCTGGTACTAAAATTGCGTCTAAATTCTCAAGAACACTCAGACCTTTTACCTCTACATCCTCTGAGTCGATGTATTTTATGTGAACCTGTAATCTGTTCTTAAGTCCACCGTGCTTCAACGCCTCATTAACAGACTTGTAGGCATCATGCAGTTCAACATATTTGCCCACCATACCGATAGTAACCTCACCAGTGGTATTGGCCTGCTGATATAAAACCTGCTCCCAGTCTGAAAGGTCAGCCTCTGGTACATCAAAGTGGAATCTGTCAATAACAAACTGATCAAGATACTGGCTCTTGAGCAGAGCTGGGATCTTGTAAATTGAGTCAACATCCTTCATATTGATTACAGCGTTCTCTGAAACATTACAGAACATTGCAATCTTGTGGCGCTCATGGGCAGGAATACCCATCTCTGAACGACAGATAAGGATATCAGGCTGAATACCGATTGACAGAAGTTCCTTTACAGAATGCTGAGTTGGCTTTGTCTTTACCTCACCAGAAGTCTGTAAGTATGGAACCAGTGTCAAATGCATGAAAAGTGCATTTTCTCTACCAATATCAACAGCTAGCTGACGGATAGCCTCAAGGAATGGCAGTGACTCAATATCACCTACAGTACCACCAATCTCAACTAAAGTAATATCATTACCTTCACAGCCCTGCAGAATTCTTTCCTTAATTGCATTGGTAATGTGAGGAATAACCTGGATGGTAGCACCAAGGTAATCACCTCTACGCTCTTTTCTGATAACGTCAGAATAGATCCTACCTGTAGTAAAGTTATTCTTCTTAGACATCTTTGCGTTAATGAAACGCTCGTAGTGTCCCAAATCAAGATCGGTTTCTGCACCATCTTCTGTTACAAAAACCTCTCCATGCTGAATAGGGCTCATGGTACCAGGATCAACGTTGATATACGGATCCAGTTTCATAATGGTAACTTTTAATCCTCGAGCTTCAAGTACAGCAGCAAGTGAAGCACCTGCAATACCCTTACCTAATGAGGATACAACACCACCGGTAACAAAAATAATCTTAGGAGATGAGGTCATATTAACTCCATAATTGCTAACTCATAAGCTGTGAATTATACCACACTCGCGCACTATGATCCCTAAAAAATATGTAGCTTATGAGAACTTAGAACTTCCTCATTCTTATTTATTTCCCCTGCCCCACTATCTTCTGATAAATCAGGGAACAATCTGCTTTTAAACGCTGTCAGGAAAGAGCACAAGAGAACTTCCTGCCATCGTCTGCAGGACTGTCATTGTCACTGGCAAATAAGCAAAAAACCGGTAACAGTTTGCTTCTAAAGAATGCTGAAAAAGTTTTATGGAAGAGGTGGCAACAAACTTTTCGTTGATGAGGTAAAGGCATATTCAGCTAAGGCTGTCAAAGATGCAGAAGAAGCAAAAGAGGTGGACAGCAGAACAATGAGAAATATCTGCAATCAGGACATAAAATAAGGGAAGATATTTTATAGTTTCCCCTATTTTTCACCATGTCTTTATCAGTCAGATTATCAGCAATACAATTCCGGCATTCAAGACAGAAGTTTTTTTGAAATCTGCCCTTGCTAAAGACGTTTTGCAGAACTTACATGTGGCAGCTCGTTGAGTTTTGCCAGTACACGATTGAATACAGGGATGCTTACAACCAGAAGATCAATATCTATAATTGAAAGATCCTTTGAGCTGTCTACATGAGAACGCACCCCAAGAACATTCATTTTCTCATTTGCAATAACTGTTGTTACATCACGCAGAAAACCTGAATAGTCAGAGCCCACAACACGGACAACTACTGTATATCCACGCCCGTCTGACACTACATTTTCGCCCCAGCTTGCTTCTACAACACGTTCTGGGAACAATGTTGTCATGCGTTTTAGTTTTTCACAGTCAGCTCTATGGATTGAAATTCCTCGTCCCTGCGTTACAAAGCCAATTATCTCGTCTCCAGGTATCGGCTGACAGCACTTTGCCATGTGAGACATAAGATCACCTACACCTTCCACGACAATGCCACTCTTGTGCTTGGTCTTCTTTAAGATCTCCTGTGCAGGTTTTCTATTGATAAGATCATCAATGATTTCCTGATTGTTTGGCTCATTCTTTTCTGCTTTTTCAACCTTTTCAGAAAGAATTCCCATAATAATGTTGACACCGATATCACCAGCGCCGACATTAGCCATAAGATCATCTACAGTTTTTAAATTGAATCTTGTGAGCTTTTCTTTGAGAATTGAGGATATCTGATCTTTATTCAAAGAAAGATTTGCTTTGGCAACTTCCTTCTCAAGAAGATCTTCACCTGCTTCCCTGTTTTTATCAAAATCAACTTTTCTGAACCAGGACTGAACCTTGTTTCTAGCTTTTGCAGTATGCAAAAATCCTTTTTCAACCTTTAGCCAGTCCCTTGATGGGTTAGGATTCTTCTGAGTGATAATCTCAACCTGTTCACCTGTCTTTAAATTGTAGGTATAAGGAACAATTCTTCCATCAACCTTTGCACCTATGCAGCGATGACCTACCATCGTATGAACCTGATAGGCAAAATCTAATGGTGTAGCTCCATTTGGCAGATCGATAACTTCTCCGCTTGGAGTGAATACATAGGCTCTGTTTTCAAATACCTGCTTTTTAAACTCATCCTGCAGTGAGCCTGACTCAACCATGTCATCACGCCATGACAGAAGTTTTCTAAGCCAGTTGATTCGCTCTTCTACTCCCTGACTCTGACCGTTGCCTTCTTTGTATTTCCAGTGTGCTGCCACGCCAAGTTCAGCTAACTGATGCATTTTTTCAGTTCTTATCTGAACTTCAACTATTTTGTGACCTTCTCCATAAACCACTGTATGAATAGACTGGTAGCCGTTTGGCTTAGGATTGGCAATATAATCATCAAATTCTTTTGCTATGTGCTCAAAACTGCTGTGAATGATACCTAAAGCGGCATAACACTCTTCAACTGTTCCTACGACTACTCGCACAGCTCTGATATCAAACAGCTGATTGAACTTCAGATGCTTTTTCTGCATCTTTTTATAGATGCTGTATATATGTTTTGGTCTGCCATATACAGTTGCGTTAATGCCATCCTGACTGAGAAGCGCTGATAGATTTGAAACAAAATCATCTACATACTGCTCTCTTGACAGTCGCTTCTCTCCTAGCTCTCTGGCAATCTCCATGTAGGTATCATGATGAAGAAACTTAAATGCAAGATCTTCAAGTTCCCACTTTAGCTGACCAATACCAAGTCGATTGGCAAGTGGGGCATATATATTTGAAATCTCTTTTGCAATAAGAACTCTTGACTCTGGATCTTCCTGAGATGAATTTCTGATGATTGCAATTCTTTCAGCCAGTTTTATAACAACCGCTCTTACATCCTTGACCATTGCCAGGATCATGCGACGTACTCTGTCTACCTGATCTTCTGTAACTCTGTCTGAGTTTAAGGTCTGCAATGAACGGATAGCTTCCATATCCTTAACTGCAAGAAGCAGATTTGAAATCTTAGTGCCAAATACATCGCTTACAGAATCAAGAGATAGAAAACTGTTCTCATAGGCAGGATACAGTATGGACACCTGCAGTGATGGCAGATCCATATTGAGAGTCATCAGAATTCCTACAATTTCTGATGAAATGTGGTTAAAGCGAGCTACCAGATCATCAGGATTAACAAAATCCTCTGCAACCTCGCTCTTCCTAATACAGCGCAAAACAAATTCATTTGTTTTGTGAATTGCATCCTTCTGCTCTTTTGGAAGATCAAGTCGCTCAACCCACTTGGCAAAATCAAAGCCCTGACTGTGAGTCTGTCTTATTGCTACCATTTGTCTTTTATGCCCACCTACTAAGACTGCAAACTAAACTCAATAATCATCTCAACATGAGTAGTTCTCGGGAACATATCACATACGCCCCACTTTGTAATTTTATATCCAGCTCTGACTAATTCAAGAGAATCTCTTGAGGCTGCAAGAGGATTGCATGAAATCATTACAATTTTTGATACTTTGTTCTTTGACAGATACAGACATGCCCTTTTTGCACCCTGCCTGCCTGGATCAAGAACCACTGCATCGTAAGGATTTTTTGCCCAGGACTGATTTTCAAACAGTTCTTCCAAGTCTGCAACTTCAAAACGGACATTTTCCAGTTTCTGCTCTTTTGCATTCTCCCTTGCATCTTCTATCATCTTTGACACAATATCAATACCTACGCAGCTGGCTCCTGTTTTTGCTATTGGCAGAGTGAAGTTTCCAAGACCACAGAACAGATCAAGGATATTTCTGTCCTGATGAGCATCAAGCATCTCTAATACACTTGAGATCATCTTTTCATTTACAGATTTGTTAATCTGAACAAAAGATGATGGCTTGCACTTGATCTTTACTCCGTTAGAAACAATGAAAAGGTTATCCTTGCTTCCAAACACAAATCGCTCTCTGGTAACTTCAATCTTGGTTATCTGAAGAGGATCTCTGTATGGTTCTACAACGCTAATAACGTAGTCCTTACCGTTTGCAAATTCACAGATCTTCTCACAGTCAGCATCTGAAAGAGACTTGGTTACACGAAACAGGATCCCTAAAGCTCCATCTGAATCAAGAAGCTCAACGTGTCCTAGGGTATTCTTATGTTCAAGTTTATTGATCAGCCTGTTCAACCCTTCAATTGCACTATTCATTCTGTCGGTTAAACACAGACAGTTCTTTATCTTTACCAGATTGTGAGACTTTTCCTCTCTAAAGCCCAGATACAGCCTGCCATGATCTCCTCGAATGGCAAAACGGCATGCTCTTCTGTAAGAGGTATCAGCATCCTTATGTATAAAGGAAATCTCAGGCAGAGGCTCTTTTAATTCCTTGAAAAATAGCTTCTTAATACCCTTTACCTTATAATCTATAAGCATATCGGAAGGTATATGCGCCAAAGAGCAACCACCGCACTGACCTAAAAGGTCGCATTCCATTGTCCGTCTTTTTTCTGATGGCTTTATTATTTTGCAGACAGATGCTGTTGCGATCTTTCCTTTGACATTGGATACAAGAACATTTGCACAGTCGCCTGGCATCAGACCTTCTACAAAATAGACATATTTTTCGTCTCTTGCCACGCCACGTCCCTGCAGATCAAGATCTGTACACTCAACTTTTACAGTTTTTTTCTCTACTGTCTTTTTAGGGGCTTTATAAAAAGTAACCATTATTTCACCATCAAAAACTGTGAATACAATTCTCTGCTTTTAAGCTTTTTTCCTTCAAGAAGATGATCAATTACGATTTTGTTCACTTCTCTTTGGACTTTTTTACACTCACCTAATTCAAGATATTCCTGATTTTTAATTCTAAGAAGTGTCTGTCCACTGAAAGTTCTGTTTTTAAGATTGCCGGCAAATAAAAAGCCGCTGTTCACATCAAAAATATATCTGCCATCAGGAAAAACCTGTCCATTGTCAGCATTGCCATAATCAATGGCATATCCTAAAAACTCAAGCAGACTGTTTTCAAAACCTCTTAATACATATGAGCTATCAGAGCCGTTTTCAAGGCATTCCATTGTTTTTATGTAAGAGGCAAACAGCTTTGGTGCACTCTCGTGGGTCTTCACAAGATTTACCATGAGCTCGTTTACATACATGGCGCACAGCAGCTTCTGCTCATCAAGGATATAGGCATGCCGCTGCATGCGGGCATCGTTAAGAGTCCATAACGAGCCTCTTCCCTGAACAAGATCTAGCTTTAAAGGTATAAAAGGTTGGTATATGCCTCTGCTTCGTGAGGAGATCTTTTTGGAAATGCGGGCAACTGCACTTACCCTGCCATAATTGAGAGTGAATAGTTCTACAAGGAGACTGCTCTCCTTATAGGATCGTGTATGTAATATGAATGCAGCTTCACCTTCAACAGAGATCATTACCTAGACTCAAAATCATCATAACCAAGACTCTTCAATGCTCTAGCATCATCAGACCATCCTGCCTTAACCTTTACAAACAGTCGCAAAAAGATCTTGCTGTCAAAGAGTTTTTCCATGTCTTTTCTTGCTTCTGTGCCTATCATTTTGATTCTTGCTCCACCGGCACCTACAACCATCTTCTTCTGACCGTCTCGTTCAACTAAAATTGCAGCACTGATCCTTAAAAGGTTGTTTTCCTCTTTAAACTCTTCAACCTCAACTGTAGAGCTGTAAGGCAACTCATCTCCCATCTGGCGCATCAGTTTTTCTCTGATGATTTCTGCTGCCAAAAAGCGTGATGATCTATCTGTAATACTGTCATCCGGGAACAAATGATCTCCCTCTGGCAGAGAGTTCTTGATAAGCTCCTTCAGGATATGAAGATTGGTACCTCTAAGAGCTGATACAGGCACGATATCCTTAAAAGTCACGGTTTTGCTTAACCTGTCAATTAGAGGAAGCAGAGTTTCCTTATCTGCCACAGTATCAACCTTGTTGATGACTAAAACAACAGGTACATCAGCCTGTCTCACTCTGGCAAAAGCCATCTCATCGTCATCAGTCCAGCGGTTTGGGTCAATAACCATTAAAATCAGCTCAACATCTCCAAGAGAGCTTTCAGCAGCTCTGTTCATCAGGTGATTTATGGCCTTTTTCTCTTCACGGTGCAGACCTGGAGTATCTACGTAAACAACCTGATACTCACCATCTGTATCAATACCCATGATTCGGTTTCTTGTGGTCTGAGGCTTTCTTGATGTAATAGAAATCTTCTGCCCGATGAGATGATTCATCAGGGTTGATTTGCCAACATTAGGCCTGCCTATAATTGCTACGAAACCAAAATGAGCCATATATCCCCCGGTTTTATTACTTTTTACTCTTGGACAATAATTCTAGAACAAGGCCTGCTGCAGCCTGCTCAGCTCTTCTTCTTGAAGATCCTTCACCTATCTGAACAGGAACGCCAGTAACACTAGCTGACACAACAAAAGTCTGATCATTTTCAGAACCTTTAATTTCTTCAACCTTGTAAACAGGCAACGGCTTGTGCTTTGACTGCAGAA
Organism: Succinivibrio sp.; assembly: GCA_051891035.1. GTDB lineage: Bacteria > Pseudomonadota > Gammaproteobacteria > Enterobacterales > Succinivibrionaceae > Succinivibrio. The sequence continues at coordinate 27,572 of JBJFET010000075.1, forward strand.
GCTCCTGCAGTGTGGATTTGTGATCTTTCTGATTCTCATCTGGTCTGATAGTCTCCAGTCGGCTAGCAAACCATGAAAGCACAACCTGTCTTACTCTTGGAAAATTCTCATTGTCATCAATAAAAATAGCTCCAATTATCGACTCTACTGCATCAGCAATCAGAGAATCCCTTCTAAAGCCTCCAGTCTTAAGTTCTCCAGGACCAAGTCGCAGGCAGTTTCCCAGACTAAATTCTCTTGCTATCTCTGCGAGCATTGTCTCTCTTACCAGAGTAGATCTCATTCTAGTAAGATCACCCTCAGGACAGTTAGGGAAACGGTCATAGAGTTCTTTTGCGATAATCATTCCAAGAATCGAATCGCCAAGGTACTCAAGTCTTTCATTATGTTCACTGCAGTAACTTCTGTGAGTTAGAGCGCGCTCTAAAAGACTGATATTCTGAAAAGAATAACCAAGTTTCAGTTCTAAATTCTGTAATTCAATAATATTCATTTTATCTGACGCTATCTTATGCCGCCAATTCTGTCAAAACGCAATGAAGAAGGGATCCATGATGGAATAATGCTGTCTGAACTTCTTTGAAAATCAAATGATAGCCAGATTGCTGTTGTCTTGCCGACAATATTCTCAAAAGGAACAAATCCCCAAAATCTGCTGTCTTTACTGTTATCTCGGTTGTCTCCCATTGCAAAATAACAGTTGTCAGGAATCTTCCAGGCACCTCTTGGCATGCCGTTTTGTACATAGAAGAAATTTGTCATGCTAGGAGATGAGGTTGAAATCCTGATGTTATGAGACTGTCCGTTATCAAAACTTTCCTCGTAGACATCAAAGGTCTCTACAAAGCCCATGATATCTTCCTCAACAGAGTCCACCTTCCTTGATGAAACCAGTTCTGCCTGATTTACATCAGTCATTCCTGCCTTGAGGATAAACAACTGCTTATTCTTATAGATAACTGTATCTCCAGGAAGGCCTACGATTCTTTTGATAAAATCCACGCTCTTGTCCTGGGGATATTTGAACACTACCACATCTCCTCTTTGAGGCAGAGAGGTATCAATAATTACTCTGTTGGTAAGAGGATTTCTGATGCCGTATGACCACTTGTTTACAGCGATAAAATCACCGCTCTGCAGTGTTGGGAGCATTGAGCCTGATGGTATTCTGAATGGCTCATAAACAAAAGATCTGAAAAGAAATACAAACAGAAGAACAAAGAACAGAGAGCCTGTCTGACCTATCAGCCCCTGAGGTTCTAAAATAGCTTTCTTCTCTTTTCTGCTAAGCTGTTTTAATTTGCTTTCAGCTTCATATTTTGCAATTCTTTCAGGACGCTTTCTTTTAAAATCATAAAAATAGGCAACGCCTGAAATCAGCGTGGCTGCAAACAGAATATATGCAAATAAATTTTCCTGAATCAGTTCTAACATCTTATTCCTTACCTACCTTCAAAATAGCCAGGAAAGCATCCTGAGGAACTTCCACACGTCCTAGCTGTTTCATTCTCTTTTTACCGGCTTTCTGTTTTTCCAAAAGCTTTCTCTTTCTGGTAATATCACCACCGTAACACTTTGCAAGAACATCCTTCCTCAGAGCTTTTACGGTACATCTTGCAATAATCTGAGAGCCAATGGCTGCCTGTATTGCAATATCAAACATCTGTCTTGGAATAACCTCTTTCATCTTCTCAACCACAGCACGACCTCTTGACTGTGCAACTGAACGATGAAGAATAATTGCAAGGGCATCCACTCTCTCTCCTGCAATGAGGATATCCATACGGACAAGATCATCGCAGTTAAAACGCTTGAATCCATAATCAAGAGAAGCATAACCTCTTGAGGCAGACTTCAATCTGTCAAAGAAATCAAGAACAACTTCTGACATTGGAACCTCATATGTCAGCGCTACCTGATCTCCGTGATAGACAAGACCGGTCTGAATACCGCGCTTTTCCTGACAGATCTTCATGATTGAACCTACATATTCTGATGGCATGAGCATACGGCACTCAGCAATAGGTTCTCTAATCTCAGCAATATTTGAAATAGGAGGCAGATTTGCAGGAGAATCAATGTGGATGATCTCTCCGTCTGTCTGCAGGACTTCATATACCACTGTAGGAGCTGTAGTAATTAAGTTCAGGTTGTACTCGCGCTCAAGCCTTTCCTGAATAATCTCCATGTGGAGCATTCCCAAAAAGCCGCATCTAAAGCCAAAACCCAGAGCCTTTGAATTTTCAGGTTCAAAGAACAGAGAAGCATCATTTAAAGACAGTTTCTCCAAGGCATCTCTGAATGCATTGTAATCCTCTGTATCTACAGGGAACATACCCGCATATACCTGAGGCTTGACTTTCTGGAAACCTGGAAGAGGCTCTACAGCTGAATTCTTGACATGAGTAATGGTGTCACCTACAGGAGCTGCGTGCACAGACTTGATATCACAGACAACCCAGCCTACCTCACCACAGTTTAAAACTTCAACCTTGACTCTCTTTGGAGTAGAAATACCAAGACCGTCAACTTCCCAGGCTACCCCCTGAGACATAACCTTGATCTTGTCTCCTCGACGCAATGTTCCATTCTTCACTCTAACAAGCGCAACCACACCTAGATAATCATCAAAGTATGAATCAATAATCAGAGCCTGCAGCGGACCATCAGGATCTCCTGATGGAGCAGGAATTGAAGTTACAATTCTTTCAAGCACGTCCTGAACACCAAGACCAGTCTTAGCAGAACACTTGCAGGCATCCTGCGCCTCAATGCCGATTAGATCCTCAATTTCATCAATGGCGTGCTGAGGATCTGCTGATGGAAGATCAATCTTGTTAAGAACAGGAATTACTTCTAGGTCAAGGTTAACTGCCTGATAGCAGTTTGCCAGAGTCTGAGCTTCAACCCCCTGACTTGCATCAACCACCAGTAAAGCGCCCTCACAGGCAAAGAGAGAACGGGAAACCTCATAGGAGAAGTCTACGTGACCTGGTGTATCAATGAAGTTGAGCTCGTAGGTTTTGCCGTCCTTTGCTTTATATTTGAGAGTAACAGCCTGAGCCTTGATGGTGATTCCTCTTTCTCGTTCGATATCCATATTATCAAGAACCTGAGAGGTCATTTCACGTTCTGTTAGACCACCACATAATTGGATAAAACGATCTGAGAGAGTTGATTTGCCGTGATCGATATGAGCGATTACTGAGAAATTTCTTACAAGATTGCGATCGTAAACTTCTGCCATCTTTATATTCCAAAGGTTATCAAGAGCCAGAAAACCGGCCTTACGTTATTCAATATCTAAAAGAGATATTTTAACAGTTTACAGAGAATTAAAACAGACTTTAGCCATTAATTAGGCTCCGCCAGTGCTCTGACTTTCAGGACAAGGATGAGAGCTTGAGTGAAAATCAGAGAAAAGTGTTTTACTGAGAGATTTTTGAAAGAACTATTGCACTTAGCTCGAGCGGGATTTCACCTACTACGGCATACTCATAGTTCTTTGAGTTTTTTCTGAGTACAGTTATGGTTCCATCCGTTGCAGACTGGATATTAAGAGAACTTAATGAATTCTTGTATACCCTAAAATCCACCATTCCATCAGAGAAGACCTGATACTCAAGAGATGATCCGTCTTCCTGAGACTGCACTCCTGAAGATGTCATAACAAATGGATTAGGAATTGTAAGCTCTGGCCAGACCTCGTCCTTTTTATCTGTCTTCTGAGACTCAGATCCTATGATTCTGTCAAAGGTTTCATCTGGGAAAACAAGATTTTCAGGTGATGCGGAGTGAAGAGCTGAAATTGTAAATTTTGCCACAAAAATCTGAGATGGAGAGAGAACTCCGATTTCAACAGGAAGAGAGGTCTCATCGTCCTTTGAAAAAAGAAAGCTGTACCTGACATCATCAACAGGAGTCATTCTGATAACAGAAACTTTTCTTCCGGCCAGTCTGGTTCTGCCGATAATACTGCAGTCATAGCCACTAAGGTCTCTATTTGAAGAGAGCAGGCGATCCCATATTAAAGTCTGATGCCAAGTTAACGGCCCCACATATGACCGGTTCTGATTATAATCAAATCCCAGATCCTGTCTTAGAGCATAACCTGAAACCTCATTGTTCAGAGCTTTCCACGTTGAATATGAACCGTTATTTTTGGAAAAGTGAGCAAGCGAATACAACTGTATCGCAGGCTGAGAACTGTCAATAATGGTTGCCTCAAAATTACTGCTGTTATAGGTTTTCTTCATTGAAGAAAAAATATTAAGACATTTTGAGGAATCATCTGCAAAAGCAGATCCTAGAGATAATAAAACCGCCAGAACTGATGTTCCAACGGTTTTCATACAAGCGTTAAACATACTATTTCTTACTTAGATGCTGTATCGAAAACATAGCCTCTAATGTAATTGTTTATCCTCTCAACTTCAAGATTCTGCATCACTTTTAATTCTGCACTATTAACCTTGTTATCAGCTTTACTCTTAGCAGGGGATTTCTTGTTGAGGTTTAGAGTGTTTGAATTCTCAGTTGTCTGGTAGCTTGCCAGATTAACCCCTTCGATTGTTGACTGAGCATAATTCTCATTTGACAGGCTACCCTGAGCGTTATATGTCTGCCAACCGACTACAGTCACTGCGGCAACAGATGCTGCAACAGCAAGCTGAGACATACTTGATACAATCTTTTTAAAGGTAAACTTGCTAGCAGGCAACTTAATCTCTTTTATCTCATCGGATACAGGAGCTGGCACAATATTGTCATTTTTAATCTGAGACATTACACCAACAGAAACAGAGAGATTTGCTTTATTTGGCAGTTCATTTCTCATTGCAGCGCCAATTAAAGACCAATTCTGCATATGGCGCATGGATTCATCTGTAAGACAAACGTCTTTATCTAGAATCTCCTGTCCATCAAAAACGGCAGAATCCTTCTCTAATCTGTCTAATGTTACTGAATTCACCATACGAACTCCCCAAAATAATTACTTTCCAGCAAATTTCGTCATTCTTTCTTCAACAAACTGTCTTGCCCTGAAAATTCTTGATCTGACAGTACCAACAGGGACCTTGGTTATCAGAGAAATATCCTCGTAAGACATTCCCTCAACTTCCCTTAAGGTTATAGCCTGTCTCAATTCTTCAGGCAGAGCGTTTATTGCGCTAACAATAACCTGCTGCAGTTCTTGCGACTCAATTATCCTATCTGGAGTCTCTCTTGTAGCTAGAGCTCCCTGAGCATCAATGCTCTGAAACTCTTCTGAATCTACGTCAACATGGTTTTTATATTTACCATTTGACTCCACATAACTCTTGGCTGCATTCGTAGCAATTCTATACAGCCATGTATAAAATGAGCTCTCGCCTCTGAAGGTATTTATTGCTCTGTATGCCTTAATAAAAGCTTCCTGGGCAACATCATTCACATCAGCAGAGTTGGTTAAAAACCTTGAGATGATCTGAATCACCTTGTGCTGATACTTAATGACAAGGATATTGTAGGCATTTGCATCGCCAGCCTGCACCCGCTTTACGATTGCCTCATCTCCTGAGGCCTGGTAATTTTCGTTCACGGATGACATTCCTTAATCACACCTTCTAATCGTTTGACTGCAACTTGCAAAAAAAGTTCAAAATTTTTATCAAAAGACAAAAAAATCGTCGTACTCTGATTATATCCGAATGTTTCGGCTTATTCAAAATTGGGGCAAGAAGCAACACACGCTGATACAAAGCCACTTTTTTCCTGACAGACTGTGTCAGGTTCCGTATCTTCTGGCACAGGACATCACCTGTTTTAGGAAATTTAATATCGTCTCATTGAATTAAAAAGGAGTATTTTTTTCAAATATAGTTGTAAAATCGTGTAGATGAATTTTGATTGGTAAATAGACACACATTAGTCATTGCTAATGATGCGCAGCGAGATCATAAATTATGAATTACTCAACAGATTGTTTGATTATCGGAAGTGGCGCTGCAGGACTGACACTGGCTTTAGGTCTTGCAGATAAAGCAAAAGTTATTGTTCTTTCAAAGGAAAACGCCTGCGCAGGTTCCACAAACTACGCTCAAGGCGGTATCGCTGGAGTCTACAATATTAAAGATGACGACGACAGCATACAGGCGCACATACAGGACACATGTGTGGCAGGTAGCTACCTGTGTGATGAAAAAACCGTGTCTTTTGTAGCAAGAAAAGCTCACGACGCCATTCAGTGGCTGATTGATACGGGGGTTCCTTTTGATACAAAGGAAAATACCTCTGATAACGAACAGTCACCATATCATCTTCACAGAGAGGGCGGACATTCTCACAGAAGAATCTTCCATGCAGAAGATCATACTGGTAAATCAATCCAGGAAACCCTGATTGAAAAAGCAAAGGCCCATAAAAATATCACAATTCTTGAAGATCACAACGCCATCGATCTTGTAACAACAAAAAAACTGGGACTTGCCGGAAACAGAATTCTTGGTGCATACGTACTTAACAATAAAACAAACCATGTGGAAACAATTCAGGCTCGTTTTATTGCTCTGTGCACCGGAGGCGCATCAAAGGTTTATCAGTACACCTGCAATCCTGAAGTAAGTTCAGGTGACGGTATCGCAATGGCATACAGGGCTGGATGCAGAGTTGCCAACATGGAATTCAATCAGTTCCATCCTACAACTCTTTACTGTGATGCTGACAGAAACTTCCTGCTTACAGAAGCACTAAGAGGTGAGGGTGCTCAGCTAAAACGACCTGACGGAACCCGCTTCATGCAGGACTACGATTCAAGGCTCGAACTTGCTCCTCGAGATATTGTAGCCAGAGCAATCGATCATGAAATGAAAAAGCTTGGCGCTCACTGTATGTACCTTGATATTTCATTCAAGGATGCTGATTTTCTTAAAAAGCATTTCCCTACAATTTATGAGAGATGCCTGAAAGTTGGTATTGATATAACAAAACAGCCTATCCCTATTGTCCCTGCGGCTCACTTTACATGTGGCGGCATTATGGTTGACAGAAAGTCCAGAACCGACATTGAAGGACTGTACGCTATTGGCGAATGCTCATATACAGGTTTGCATGGAGCAAACCGTCTTGCTTCAAACTCTCTGTTAGAATGTGTGGTATACGGTAAAGCCGCTGCTACAGACATCATCAATCATCTTGAAGATGATGACTATGAGCTTTGTTCTATCCCTGAATGGGACGAAAGTCTGGTAACAAACTCTGATGAGGAAGTGATTATTACCCACAACTGGCATGAGTTAAGACTCACCATGTGGGATTATGTCGGTATTGTCAGAACAAACAAGAGACTGGAAAGGGCAATGCACCGAATTGAAATGCTCAAAAAAGAAGTTCATGAATACTACTCTAACTTCAGAGTTTCAAGAAACCTTCTTGAGTTAAGAAATCTGCTTCAGGTATCTGAACTGATTGTCCGTTCGGCTATGGCAAGAAAAGAATCTGTCGGACTTCATTTCAACCTTGACTATCCAGACAGAATCAAAAATTCAGGACCTACAATCATTGCTCCTTAAAAAAGTAATCAGTAAACCTGCCCCAGTAAGTTGAACAAACCTACTGGGGTTTGTGTTTTGGGAGACTGATGACTCTTATAATCAGAAGGCATAAATAAAAACTCTCTGTTTCGTGCTAGACTTAACATTGATTCGTTGCACATTTTTTAATTAGAACCCATACATTACGCTCATGAAAAAAATTCTGTTATTTGCTCTATTATTGATTACAAGCACCTTTTCTGAAGTTTCTGCTCTGACCATACCAACATCAAACGGTAATGTTGTAGCTCCAAACGAGAGCGAAATTAACGAACAGATAAAGGAGCTTGGTGCAAATAGCACAATAAGCGATGAGGAAAAAAACTCTTTATCGCTACTCTACACCTCTGGACTTAATGCCCTAAAGCACATAGAAACACTTACTTATCAACAAAAGGGGCTAGACAGAACTCTAGAGAAGGCAAATGAAACCATAGTTTCCTATGCTGAAGAGCTAGCCAAGCAGCAGAAAATAGAACCAATTGATACAGACAAGTTAAAAGATCTGACAGAACAGAAAATCACATCAATGATTGAAAAGGAGCAGGAAACTCTTTTTACACTGCAGATAGAGCTCAACAATGCCTCAGAAGCCAACAGCAAAATTCAGACACTACCAGAAAAAGCGCAGAAGACAATTACGGCTAACAATGAAAAAATCAAAGAGATTTTTGAAAAGCTTGACGGAAATTCAAATCCTAATCTGTTTATCAACAGACTTTACGCTCTGCTGATGTATGAGTGCAATCTTGAAAACAGTCTGTACAAGAACTGTCTTGCCAATCTTTCTGTTCTACAGGCTCTCTCCAACTACGAACTCAAGATCGCAGGACTCAAATACAGCCGCACAGAGCAGAACGTAAAAAAACTGACTTTAAAAAAGAGCCTTGAACTGAGTGGAATTACTGATCCTGTGGTAAACCAGAGCCTCAAGGAAAAATCACCTCTTCTTGCAAAGCTTGTAGACAACATCAGCAAGCTAAGTCAATATCTGGATGAGCACAGAAAACTCAGCGCTCTATATATGCATGACTATCAGGAAGTCGAATCAGCCTATACAAAAGTCGATCACATTCAGAAAGATCTGAACAACCAGATTAAGGAACTTGGAAAAACTCTGGTTCTTTCACGTCTATTAAACAAGCAGATGTCAATGCTCCCTAAGGTAAAGCTTTCATACGATCTAGATGAGGTGATTGCCAATCTGAATATATACATTTATGAGCTTAGAGAGCAGACCGATTCTCTTATGACTGTAGAAGAGAAAGCTGACGAAGAAATCAGAAAGAATAAGGAGCTTGAACCATATAAAAAGGATCTGATGACTCTTTATACACAGAAAAGACAGTCATTAAGCGAGCTTTACCAGATTATGGCAAATGAGCTTAACACAGCAATCGAGCTTAAGCTTAAATATACAAGTTACTGCTCAATCAGAGATCAGATTGTGTCTGATATTTCTGAACAGCTGTTCTGGGTTAAGTCTAATCAGGCAATCAGTTATGACTTCTTCAAAATTCTGCCGGCAACAGTCAGATATGAATTTGGCAGGCTGATAAACAAATTCTCTACAGAGAAATTCAGACAAAACACAACAAACACAGTTCTGTTCATCATTCTGCCATTACTTGTATTTTCCCTGATAGTTATTGCTCTAAAAAAGCGAATAAGATCAGCAAACGACAATCTTGCATTAAGACTTGACCATAAAAATGACTCCATTTTTGTAACACCGCTAGCCATTCTGAGTAATATCGTCCTTATGATCCCGAACCTGTGCTGGATGGTTTCAATCGGTGCGGTAGTTATCTGTCTGGCTCTGTCAGACTCAAATCTGCAGAACAGTATTATTTTAATTATGGTTCTGCACATATTTGTCTTTGTTTTCTTCCTTCAGATAATTAAACCAAATGCGCTGGTACAAAGACACTTTAGTGTGCAGCCGTACAAACTGGATCAGTACCGAGACCTGGTAAACAGGATTTGGATATTCTCCCTTCCACTGTTAATCTTTGCTAACGTGGCAGAAGTAGATGCTCAGCTGATTTATGCAGACATTTCTTCATTTTTTGTAATACTGCTGTCATGCCTTGCGCTCTTATATATTTCGTTAAAAATTCTGATAGACAACCTTAAGGATATAACTAACAGCTCCCCTACAGCAATTATTGGAAGTATTCTTTCTATTTGCATCTGTCTTCTGGCTGTATCATTTGTTTCAATGGGATATCTATATTCCATAGTTACTCTGACAAACCGACTGGCATTTACCTGCTATATTATTCTTGGCTACTACCTGACCAGCCTTACAGTGCACAGAATGGTCTATGTTTTCATTAACAAGCTGTATTACAGAAAAAGACATGCTCTTATGAATGACAGTGAGGATGTAGCTCAAAGTCTGATACATGTTTTAAATATGAGCTCTTCTCAGCTGTGTTCAAAAGTGTTTAGGATCATAAATATCGCTCTTATAGCAGTTACAGTATTCCTAATGTACCTGCAGTGGAATGATCTGTCATCAGTGCTCAGATATTTCGATACAATTCAGCTGTGGACAAAGACAGAAGTAGTAAATGGAGAGCTGACTGTAACAGAATATCTGTCTCTTGCAGATATCATGCTCGCTGCAGTTATTCTGATTATCACAGGAATTCTTAACAGAAATCTGCCGGTGATACTAGAAAAAGTCCTTCTTGTAAGCAAGGGCGTAAATCAGAAAAGCACCGGCTACACTGTAAAGGTGATAACTTCATACACCATTATTTCATTAGGAATCATCTTTGCTGCAGGCGCTATAGGTATACACTGGGAAAATCTCCAATGGCTTGTTGCGGCCTTGTCAGTGGGCTTAGGTTTTGGTCTTCAGGAAATATTTGCCAACTTTGTATCAGGCCTTATTCTTCTGTTTGAAAGACAGATCAGAGTTGGAGATATCATTACACTAAACAGTCTGTCAGGTACTGTAAGCAAGATCAGAATCAGATCTACGACCATCATCTCTTTTGAAAACAAAGAAGTCATGATCCCTAACAGAGAATTTATTACATCTGCCTTAACAAACTGGTCATTAACCAACACCATTACCAAACTTGAGTTTACAGTTGGAATCGGCTACACCTCAGATCCTGATAAGGCAAAATCAATTTTACGCAATATCATAAGCAGGTGTCGCTACATATCAAAAGAACACAATGCTCTGGTGTATATAAAAGAGCTAGCTGACAGCTCGGTGGTATTGAGTGCTGAGATTTTTGTTACAAAGATCGGTGACAGAAAATTAACTCTAGATTATTTGAGCAAGGAGACACTTTCACAGTTTGCTCAGAATGGCATTGAAATTCCATTCAATCAGCTTGATGTGAATGTAAAAACATTAGAAAAAGACGAGTTTATTTCTAAAATCAGAACAGGACTATTTGAAACAGACAGCAAGAGTTAATGAGCAGACAAAAAAGTACCGATCCCAAAAGGATCGGTGCTCTTTAATTTATTCGTCATCAACTTCTTCAATTGCTTCAAATGGGCATACTGACTGACAAGCGGCACAGTTAGAACACTGCTGAACATCTATCTTGAAACTAGAATCAGGCTGCTGTTCAATTGCGCCACAAGGGCAGATGTCCTGACACTCTCCACACTGAGAACAAATATCTTTATTGATTACAAACATGAGAACACCTTTAACTTCATACTAATATGTTTATCACGCTATAATAACACTTAACCAGGCAGGATATAAGGCTTATTTATGAAAGCAATAAAAGAAAATATAGTAAAGATCCGAGCTCAAATTAATCAAGCTGAAGAAAAATTCAATCGTTCTGCAGGAGATGTAAATCTGCTGTGCGTTAGCAAAACAAAGCCTTGTCAGATGATAATAAGTGCCTATTCACAGGGTGAAAGGCATTTTGGAGAATCATATGCTGTAGAGGCTTCAGAAAAAATAAATGCCTTAAAGGAACAGGGGTACACAGACATTATCTGGCACTTTATAGGTCCGATTCAAAAGAATAAAACAAAACTTATCGCCGCAAATTTTGATATTGTGGAGAGTGTAGACAGAAGCGTTATTGCAAGACGACTAAGTGAACAGCGACCTGCTGAACTAAAGCCTCTTGAGGTACTGATTCAGGTAAACATATCAGATGAGAACCAGAAGTCAGGATGCAGCATCAGTGAAATCGACGAGCTTATAGACACTATAAAATCATGTAGCAATCTCAAGCTTCGCGGTTTTATGGGTATAGCAAAGGATACTGATGATCTCAATGAAATAGACCGTGAGTTTGCACTCTTAAAGTCCCTTTTTGAAAAATACAAGACAAAACTGGATGACTTTGACATACTGTCAATGGGCATGACTCACGATTTAGACTGTGCAGTGAAAAACGGTACTACACAGGTTAGAATCGGAACTGCGATTTTTGGAGCAAGAGAGTACAAAAACAAAATGGAAAATAATATAAAGATTGCCTTCATCGGCGGTGGCAATATGTCTAGCTGTATCTATGACAGCATTATCAAAGAGTTCTCCGCACAGAACATTACTGTCAGTGGTCCACATCTTGAGAAGCTCAATAAATTCAAAGAAAAAGGCTCCGTTATTACAGAAAACAACATTGAAGCAGTTAACAGCAGCTCTATTGTTTTTCTTGGAGTAAAACCTCAGATCCTGACTAGTGTTCTTGAAGAAATCTCCTCATCAGGAATTTCTGTAGAAGGAAAACTGTTTATATCTATGGCTGCCGGATTCAAACTCTCTTCAATAAGCTCACTGCTAGGAACCCATAAGATTATCCGTATCATGCCAAACACTCCAGCAAAACTTGGACTTGGTGTTATTGCTGTTGCCTATGACGCAGATGTAAATGAAGATGAAAAGGAATTAGGCAAAAAGATGCTGTCCCATATGGGCACATGTATTGAAGGTGACGAGCAGTCTCTAAACGTAATCGGAGCAGTATGTGGGTGTGGCCCTGCTTTCGTCTACAGATTTATGGAAGCTCTTGTATCTGAGGCCGTACGCTATGGTATTAGCGCAGATAACGCAAGAAAGATGGTTGAGCAGACAGTATTCGGTTCTGCTTCAATGGTGATTAAGAATCAGGATTCAACCATAGCATCATTAAGGGAAGCTGTAACTTCAAAGGGTGGCACTACCTTTGCTGGGCTTACCAAAATGACCGAAGGCAACTTTGAAAAGATTATGGAAAACACCATAAAAGCAAGTCTAGACAGAACATACGAATTTGAAAAAATGTTTTGATAACTACACAGGATAAAAAAAGAATATGTTTCAATTTGCAATAATGTTTGCGACCGCTGTCGTAATCCTCTTTGAATTAAGAGCGCTAATGCAATCTTCAAACATCGACTACTATCATCCTTTCACTCAGGCTGTAGTTAAGCTGACTGAACCTGTTATCAGGCTTATTCCATATAGAAATGCAAATATCAAAGGTTTCTACTACTGTGGTTTTACACTTGCCTTTGCATTTGCCCTTCTATTTGCGTTGGCCTTAAAATTTTTCATTGGAATCCCTGCAGTCCTAGTACTAGTTTTGTCTCTCGTCATGACCATCAAAGGATTCGGCTATCTGCTGTTCTTTCTTTTTATAGGCCAGGCATTAACATCTTGGCTGCCAAGTACAAGAATGCTGAGTATTACTCTGTCTCAGATAACCTATCCTATCGTTGCTCCTGTTCAGAGGATTATTCCTCCAATTGGAATGATTGATATTTCACTAATGATACTGATGCTTGCTCTGTTTGCCCTAGACAGGCTGTTTGCAAAAGTCTTTGGCGTTTTATGGCTTATCTGCTAAAGAATCATTCGTTTAATCGAGTAGGGGGGAGTTTAAGCTCGCCTCTCACCACCGGACGTGCGGGTCTGCATCACGGCGGTTTCAACCACTATAGATTCCGTCGTAGAATAGGTCTGAAAGTAGGTTCCATCCCCTTTCTTTGATGGTTTTGTTGGTTAGTGTGTCAACAGTTTAGGTTCACCTTTCAAGGTTTTCTGCTCGCTGTCTTCAGGTTTGTCAATTTATTTTCAGCGGTTGTTGATTCAAGCCTTCGGTATACTTCCTACCTACTATGCTCTCTGCTGACTTCTCACCATTCGTTGTTACTAC